>JBLGAR010000070.1:0-23735 GCA_047612385.1 Cryomorphaceae bacterium
GCGCCATAGGCCGCTTGTAACGTTCCACTAAACACCAGTACTTTTAGCAAAAACTCAACACGTTGGTAAGTATTCACTAAGGTTAAAGCCAAGAAAAATGCTGCGGTATAGGTACATCCGCGGATTAGATAATACTGGCTGTACTGCCTGTCCAGCGAAAGGCTAAGCCACCCTTCGTCTATGTGCCAGGCATAAGCCTGGGGCGATAGCAGCTCCACAAGAGGCCGTGGAAGGTACTGAATTTGCACAAAAACCCACAGCTGAACCAGCACTAAAATAAGCAGGGGTAGCCTCGCCCGACGCCAAACTTCAGAGCTAAGCTGCACTCCATTGAGCAGAAAAAGAACCATCCAGGTACAAAATACCCCACCCACTAAAACGGCCAACAGTGCTCCGCCCCAGATACGATTGGATGCAAAAGGCAGTGGTGCCCATACCAGGATCGCCATGAAGCTGAAGAACAGAAAAGGCTCCAGACGTTTAGACAGTGAAGAGCTCAGCTGCGTCACCAAGGGCTCCTAATTCCAGATTCGCGCCGCAATACCTTCCTCCGGATGCAAAAAAGGCAGCGGAAAAGCTGCCTTTGAATTTGCGATTCTCACAGACTAAGTCGAGGGGCTAACGGAACTGCCGCCGGTGGCAATTCCGTCGCCTTGGTAGCTCGCCGGTACCGGCAGAGTCTGGGTATTGTAAGTGTTCATTACCCCAGCCACGGTAAGAGCCAATGGCGTATCTTCACCGGCAGCCGCAATAAGTGCGTCGGCGATTGATCTGGCCTCCTCAACCGTCCTTGCGGAAGTAATACAGGTTCGGACAAATGCTAGTTGATCTTCCTCACTGGAAGCAACCGTGGCTACTACGCAGGCCTCCAGCAATTCGCGACCATCGGCCTGCAACGCAGAAATGATATCGCCAGCTGACTTGCCCTCGTTGAGCAAAATCTCAACATCTGCACGAGCTTGAGAATCATCCATTACGGCTGCGGCGTTTAGCGGCAAATAAATTAGTGCGCCCATCAAACACAGAGCTAAATTTAATTTCTTCATGTCACACCCAAACACGGCATTTAAGACGCCAATATATTACCACATTGCAGTGAATTTGTGGGCAAGTGGTAACTTTGCGCACAGAAATGAGATCAAGCGCACAGTGTTTGGCAGTGGCTACAAATAGCGCTGTATACATCTTCCATTTTCGCCAAATCCCAGGGGCGAGTCACAGTAAAAACCAAAGACTCATCCGCCAAGTGTGCCAACCAGGTCAATCGCTGCTTTTGAAGAAAGCGAAAACTGAAAAGATAATGCGGCAACAACTGCTCAAACTTGCGGTAACCCTCAAGCTCACGAATATCGACATCTGAGTCTCGATCACCTTGCTCCAGAAGATAAATAGCATGAATGGATCCTGCCTCGCGCGCAAAATTCTTAACCGGATGTCCCAGAACTTCTCGTTCGCGAAACGGTCTGTGATGTGGGTGGGAGGGAACCGCGATAAAACTGTCCTCGTGGAAAAAAGTCGCCACTTTGTCATCCGACAACATGGCATGGCCCTTCTTTAAAAAGTAATCTGCCAGTGTCGATTTGCCTCCCATAGAGGGGGCGAGGAAGATCACCAGTTTAGTATCGATTTCAATCGCGGCACCGTGAATAAAATCATAGCCCCGTTCAAGCGTGAGAAACAGTGGTAAGAAAATATGCACAAACCAAAAAGCCAATAAGGCCTTGTCATAATCGCCCAACCACTCGTAATAGACCGTTGGCTCACCACCCACCCAATGGAAATTTAACAGCGAGCTGACCTCCAGCCGCCAAGCCTGCCCCATAGAGCTCTCCGAAAAAACCCTATCACTGCAGAGTAACAGAGGCCTACCATGGGTAGAATACAAAGAGTTTTGCTCGGCTAACGGCTGTGCAATCGCGTTCTCGGGAAGCAATTTTAACTGTATCGCGGTCTCACCTCCCAGAGCAAAACCTGAATTTTCCATCGGTTGATCAAACAATCCATGTTCAGAGAAAACCCGCAATCCATATAAGCAATGCTCAATCATGCGCTGCGCCCCAGCTGAACGCAGAAACCACAGTAAAGTACTCATGGCCAGACGCGCCATTCACGATATTCTCATCGCACTGTAACCAGGCGTGCGCTGCAAGGCTGCTTTCCTGACTGCTCTCGCTTTCGCCTTTGCGAACGCCGAGGAAAAATTGTCCGGGGATACTTCGCTTCGCCAATAGACTCTGCACAACTAAAACTTGAACCAGACACAGACTCTGCCATGGCGTTACCCGGCTTGCGTTTGCCACAAGACGCCCGATAGCTTCAGCCTCCTCGCGCTGGTCCGGGAGCAAATGTTTTAGTGGAGCTGCAATGCGGTGATGTTCCAAGTGCGCCGTCAAATGTTTGAACGAGAACATTAAGATTGCCAAACGATACCAACCCAGCAGCAACCAAGCTTTTAACAACAAGATTTTATGCTGCAGCGATAAATCTCTGAATTTTGATAGCTTGCTCATCACCGATACAGCTTATGCTCTAAAAACATGGCGGTGGACCACTTTACCAAAGCACTGACAACAAGCCCACAGAGCAAAACCGTAAGCCTAGGATGCCAGAAAACGTGACATTTAGTGTGGGACATAGCCATCAATCCCCGCGCGCGCGGTCTAATATTTCCTCATGTAGCCCAGGCAAAACATCATATCGCCGCGGATAATCCAGAGAATAAAAAACAGCTTGCTGTGCAAACAGTGACACATCATCGAAATTACGCGCCAGGCTTTTTGTTGCCGCCACATCCAGCAAAAAACTGTTCCGTAGAATGTTCGCCATAACTTCCGCACCAGCAACAGGCGCGATCGATAGTTCACTGGCACTGCCGTCGCCCAGGAAGTAGACATGTTTTAGTGGCCGGGGCTGATCGCAAAACAGTGTTTTATCAGCCATTAAAAAACCAAGCTTTCCCGGCGTAGTTTCCACCGTGATCATTTCATTATTATTGGAATAAAGTTGTTCGCTGGAGTCACTCCACAGCCCTATTGAAGGGTGATTGGGTTGCACAAGATAAGTTGCACCGTGCGCTCGCAGCTCTACCCCGTCATCGGCTAAAAAACGATAACCGGCGCTGGCAAAACTGGCAGCCAGGGTAGATTTACCCCCGCCTGAGGGGGCGGCGAATACCAGCGAAAAGTCATCCACTTCTATGGCGCTGGCGTGCAGTACTAATTTGTTTTGATGGCTTAGGGCCAGAGGCGCAACCAGATTTAAATAAAGGTGTTCAACCTGCTCCCGAGACACAGCTGCAACCGGGGTTATTGTTATCTCTTGTGCATCTGCACTGACAGTGAAGTCTGCAAGATCTACGAAACGTACTAAAAAGTTGGATTCCCTGCGATAGAACAATACCCATTGCCCGCCCTGTGGAGACTTCCATTGATGAAAAAACTCTTCGGGAACAGGCTCTTGCGGCTTTGCGCAGAGTAAGATTTTACGGGGCACAGCGGGGGGACGCCTACATCATTCCCATGCCCATGCCGCCGCCCATGCCCATACCCATGCCGCCCATGCTCATGTTAAAGCTCCCATCATTGCCCATACCGCCTGAACCTTGAGTAACGCGGTTCAATTGCCCAAACCTTTGTAATACTGGGGCTGTGTAGGCTTTTCGAGCTTCTGTGGAGCCTGTCGGCGCTAAGTCGGCGTCGGAAGCTTTGTCACGATTTGGCACTGCATTTAACTCCTTTATTCTTCTGGGCAAAGCATATCACATCCCAGTAATACCCAGAGCATGAACTCACCCAGCCCCGCGTATTGGCCTTCTCCGTAATTATCGTAAATCTGTCGCACCGTTTTTGCGTTAACCCAGGGCCGCCGAGCAGGAATATCACGGATTAACAGTGGCTCTAGATCATCCAGATAATGTTGATAGGTGCCGGAAAACTCTGCCTTGGTTTGCCGGCGCAACACCGTCTCGGGCAGCAGGCCCTGCATGGCTTGCCGGTGGGCATATTTGTTAACGCCCTCGGCAAACAGCAGCCGCTTGGGCACTGAAAACGAAAACTGCACCATAGCGGGTGTGTAAAAAGGCAGCCGCAGTTCCAGGCCAAAACTAGCGGCCAGTTTCTCGTTGGCCTCACGGGCATGAGCAATATAAGCGTCGTTTAACAGGCGGAGCTCACTGCGTTGCCCAGGCCATCGATATTTTGCGCCGGCCTTCGGCTGATACCTCTTTTCTTGTTCGTGTAACAACTGGCGCAGCTGAGGATTAAGCCAGATTTGGCTATCAATCCCTCCCTGCCCTCTAGCTCTCATACCTCGCAATAATTCCTTCACAGGCGCTGGCAGAGCCGGAGCAACACCGCCACGCAGTAAATACCAAAGGCCATTAAGCGGACCTTCACTGGCCATGTCACGGCGCAGCAGCCTGGTTACATCCAGCAGCCGACCGGATGCCAGTTCTTCAGAATAGTAGTTTCTACCTCCGCCGAGCCATTCATCCCCGCCCACGCCATTTAACAGTACACGGGCATCGCGATCTATAGCTTGCTGCATAAGATTAAGCGCCATCACACCATTGGGCACGCCGGGAAAATCTTTATTTTTTGCCGCTGCGTTCCGGTACCAGGCAAGTTCCGGGCTCGCCGGGGCAACTTCGGTTATTGTTCGACCCCAATGCGCACCCACCGCGCGGCTGTAATAAGTTTCATCGGCATCGGGTACACCCGTGAAGTTTAAGGTGTAGCCTTCCAGACCCGGTGCGAGCAACGTATCGTGTTTTAGGAGATTTTGGGCAACAGCAAATATAGCTGATGAATCAAGGCCGCCGCTAACTTCCGCCGCTATGGGTTTATGAGATCTAGACAAGCGTTTTACCGTGGTGGTGAACAGCTCCAGATAGTGCTCTATGTATTGCTCATCAGAAGAGTAGGACAAGGGGGCGAATAAATCCGGCGACCAGTACTGTTCTGTTTTAGGGCCCGCCGCCGTTACCTGCATAAAGTGCCCTGCCATCAGCCGCTGAATATTCTGCCAGAATGTCTCGTCTCTGGAATACCACTGTGATGCAAGCCACTGCGCCAACATACTTTTGTTCAGTACTTGCGGCGTGTCGGGCAGGGCCAGAATGGCCTGCATCTCTGAGGCAAAAACCAGAGTTTTTCCATTCCAGTAATAGAAAAAAGGTTTGTTGCCCAGAGGGTCTCGCGCACAAAAGAGCTGGCGCTCCTGTGTATGCAAAACAGCGAAAGCAAAGTCTCCTTCGATATGTGCAAGACAGCCCTGACCCCATAGCTGGTAGGCTTTAAGCACCAACTCGGCATCGGATTGATCGCGCAGCACCGCGCGTTTTGAGCGCAGATGGGCTCGTAGTTCTAGATAGTTATCTACGCGGCCGTCCATCACCAACAGCAAAGAACCGTCTTCATTGGCAAGCGGTTGTTGCTCGCACACAGACTCGGTGGTGGTGTGGAGCATACAGTGCCCCAGTGCAGCACCGGCGCCGTGCCAGTGTGCCATGCCGTTCGGCCCGCGATGGGCCTGCGCGGTGGTCATAGCTTCGATTAGAATGGGATCCACGTGTTGGTCGTGGAAATGAACAATACCGGCTATGCCGCTCATTTAACCCAAGCTCTCGGCCACAGCGCGCACAAACTGCAGTGCCTGCGCTTCGCTTGCAAACATCCCCGGCTGCGCCAGGCGTAGTTCGGATGCGAGCTGGGTGACAGACGCTTCCCCATTAATATGATCCAGCAGCCATTGCAAGCCTTGCGCTTTGTCGTGCAGCTGCGGGCGGTAATGATCGGATTGTTTGAGCAAATCTTGAGGCCGCAAAGGTTGTGACAAGAAAGAACTCTGGCGCTGGCTTTTGGAACCCAGCGTAGTGCTCCAACTCCACTGCCCGCCTTCGGGGCGTTTCAGCGCAAGGCGCAAGCGGTCGCCTGTTACCACTGTTAGAGGTTGCTCAAGGGGCAAAAATACCTGGCTCCAGTGGGTTTTATTTTGCTCGCCGTCAGTAGACAGCCACTCGTTAACAAGGCGTATCTGAAACCATCCCATCCAGCCATGGCAGATACCATCGCTTTCTATCAACACTTCAATGTCTGCGTCGCATTCTGCTTTTTGTGCAGTATTAAAATCCAGCTCCAACAAAGGGGCAGGCGCACCAAGCCGCTGAGCCTGAATATTTTCGGTGGTGTCATAAGCCATGGAATTGGCCGCGTAGGGGCGCACCGCGCGATACTCTATTTCTGGTAACCCTTCTTTGCGGCAGTGCTCGGGGAACTGCCCCCATGAGCCTATGTATTTTTCGTAGTAATCCGCGGCACTCACTGGCACCACTTCCATACGCCCGCGATCCGGTATCAGTTGGCCACCGGGAGCAAGATGGTGATCGCGGGCATAAAAAAGTGAGGGTAGTAGATCTTCTTCAAGTAGAAAGTTGCCCGTAAATACAGAAACAATCACATCCACCTTGGCATCCAGATTGTCATTCAGCTTCAGTTGTTCTGCTGTAGCGCGAATACATTCAACCGCACTTAAACCATTGTCTGCGGCAGCCTGGCGGGCAAGCTCTATCGCCACCGTGGGTTCCACCAGATACACCTTGCCCGCACCCAATCTTGCAGCCATTAGGCCGAGAATACCCAGGCCTGCGCCCAAATCCATTACAGTAGTGTCCGGGCCAACTACTTTTTCAAGAGCTCTGGTATAAGCAGCGTTGCGAACACCATCGAACACCATATTGCGGTGGTCCGCTACATCGGAGTAACTCATCGAAGAATTGGCGCAACTAGTGCAGTCATAGCTAGCATTTAGGGGTCCCTTTTGTGTACGCTGGCCACCATACCAAGGCACTCACCTAAAAACAAAAGCGGTATGTCGACATTCGAGAGCGCAGGGCAACAATGAAATTTTCGTTGCTGTTAACTTACATTACACCTCACCGCAGCACCCTGATAGGAATCTTGCTGCTGCTAACCGTGGGCAGCCTGATTTCTCTGGCAAACCCGTGGATGGCCGGCCTGCTCACTGCCTCAACCTTTGGTGAATCGGCTGTGGCACTCGATATAAAATGGCTGCTGGGTTTATGGCTGATGCTCATGGTTGTTCGCAGCGGGCTGGGCTTCTGGACGTCGTACAGCATTGGCAACACGGGAGAGCGTATCACCACAGGGCTTCGAAGCCGATTATACCAACACATGCAATCGCTTCCCGTGGGTTACTACCAGCAGCGGCGAGCCGGTGAAACTCTGACTTTGCTGAGCACTGATGCAGAAATTATCAGTGGCTTTGTAACAGATACCGTGGTGGGACTTCTCCCCGCACTTTTTACCTTTGCCGGCGCTTTCGTAATGATGGCCTGGCTGGATTGGTCGATCGCCCTACTCTCCGTCGCTCTTCTTCCCGCCTATTTTGTGGCGATGAAAATCATCGGCAGAAAAATGCGCCCATTGTCACGTGCCTGGGTGGATGCAAACAGCCACATGTTCTCGGTAATCGAGGAAAACCTGTCCTTGCTGCCGGCGATTAAAGCCTTTACGCGTGAGCGCCACGAACAGTCTCGCTTCGATGACGCTAACAACGAATTGCTGCAGATATCGCGAAAGCAGGTACTCATAGAGGCAGCACTATCACCCGCAATGGGCTTGCTGGGCGGCGTAGGATTGGTACTTTTATTATGGATGGGAACAACACATATCGCATCAGGACAGTTGGAACCTTCCCAGCTGGTCACACTTCTGCTTTACGCCATGCTGCTAATGAGCCCGCTGCGTACGCTTGCTGATGTTTATGGGCAGGTGCAGCAAACACTCGGAAGCGCCGAGAGAATTATCAACTTTTTAGAGGAAAAACCCGAACCTGCCGACGAGGGAAAATTGGAATCCTCGGGGTTCAAAGGCGAGATCCGATTTAGAAATGTAAGCTTTGCTTATCCGAATAGAGCTCCGGTGCTGACAAGCATAAACCTGACCATAGCAGCGGGGGAAACCATAGCGCTAACAGGCGCCAACGGGGCTGGGAAAACTACGATCAGTCACCTGTTGATGCGCTTTGCCGATCCACAACACGGCGAGGTTCTCATTGACGGCTTGGACATACGCGAAGTCAAACTCTCCAATTTGCGTTCGCAGATTGGGCTGGTAGCACAACACGTTCTACTACTGAACGGTACGATCGCCGAAAATATTGCTTACGCTCAACCCGATGCCGATAAGGATTCAATTGAACAAGCAGCTCGAGCTGCGCATGCACATGCGTTTATTGCGGAACTCCCGGAAGCTTACAACACGGTCATTGGAGATCAGGGTATTCGTTTATCAGGGGGGCAACGGCAGCGGCTTTCTCTGGCACGAACGCTTATGGTTGATCCGCCGATACTGATACTGGACGAAGCCACCGCCATGTTTGATCCTGCAGGCGAGCGAGCCTTTATCGATGAGTGCCACTCAATTTTGTCGCAAAAAACCGTCATTCTAATTACCCATAGACCCGCAAGTTTGGCGCTGGCAGACAGGGTATTGAAGCTGTCGCACGATGGATTTGAATCCTAAGGGTGCGGGACTGCTTGTTCGCATAGATTGATCACAAAAATAGATCGAATTATGGCGCCCACTCGCTCAACAATGGAACTATCCATGCGATTGGGCTGAGTTTGAAGTTCGTCGATCAAAGCGTGAAGTCTGCTCTCATCGATAAAACGATTCTCGTGTGTGGCTTCCAACCGGCCTTGCTTCCATTTATCTATCGCAGCAATGCAAACTGATAGATCTCTTTGCGCCCTGCGTGGCTCCTGCTTATGGCTGTAAAAAACGATGCCTTCCGGTAACAGATCTTTAATAGCATCTCTAAAAGTATATCGGGTGATACCATTGTGACAGAAATGTTGCGAATCCATCCCCATGGCAAACTCAACAATTCGCTTATCCAGCAGGGGGTAAACATAGGACAGGTTTTTCCCCTCGCAAGCGGCCGACCAGGATTCGATGCGGTTAAGGAGATGTAAATTGTTGCCCACATTAAGTTGATCGCTGCGAATACTCAGCGGGACAGTTCCAGAAATTGCCGATGGAAGTGTCGCTGCCAGTTCTCGAATACTCGGCTTTGCAGCAATAAGATGATTAGTGCGGGGAGAGACTCTGTTCAACATTCGCTGCGGCACTTGATGCAAAACCCGATCCGCCAACGCACTGAAAATGGGATTCAAAATAAGCTGCCGGGTTACTGAGAAAAATCTTCGCAGAGGCGCTGAACTGGGCTTAACCGCTCGCCATATCTCGGCCATCGCCTCCAGCGGCCTACCTGTCACTAGCAAATCTGCATAGCGATGTGTTCCATGGTGGGTGATAAATTGATCCCCCCAACCCGACACAATAGTAGCGACGCCATCGCAAATGGCATTATCACGCACGCTCCACTCGGACCAACAGTCTGTGGTATCTCCGTAACTAACATTTCGAGTGCACAATAAGGTATGCACCCGGTCCACACTAGGGCTCGAAATTCCAAGTATAGCCGCGGACATCATCCGCTGGTGCATTAAGAACTTTGCGCGTGATTGCAGCAATACCCGAAGAATCCAAACCACCACTTAAATGTATGCCAAAGGAGCCGGTGTTTCGAATACGGCTCGATACTGCCTCAACCAACAATTTCCGCAGCTGATCCGAGCAGTCTTGTTGCGACTCAAACTCTAGAGCAACGCAACCTTCCAAGGACCAATAGGCGTAGCTAGATTGTTCCCAGTTGCGAATACGCATTGCATGGCCCGGGGGAAGTTTTTTTACGTCTCGATAAAACGTTTTTTCCGGATGGTAGAACTCTCCATCGCGCAAATAGCAACACACAGAATGATCATCCAGCGCTGAGGACACTAACCGCTTTTCGACCAGTTGCTGAATATTATCCGCAAAAACAAAGCTGTCATCACTAAAGCAAAAGTAAAAAGGCTCTATGCCCATGTGGTCCCGAGCACAGAATATTTCATCGTTCTTGGGATCAAAGATCGACAAAGCGAAATCTCCGAGAAGATGCTCGACACACAAATTACCCCACTTGATATAAGCCTTGAGTGTTAGAGTCCGGTCGGGAAAGTTGGCTAGCTCTATTTCTGGTATACCCAGGGACAAAGCAAGTTCAGATCGGTTATCCAGTCGCACACGACCTTCAAACGATGCATCTTGAATACTGTCGGGTGCTGAATTAGCCGAGGGGTATTGCCGGGGAATCAGCAGGTACATGCGAGCTGCAGTGTAAAGTCAAAGACAACTCAGGATTGGCAAAATTGAAAATCGCACTGCTGGTTAAACAAAAAGTTGGTTTCGAAACCCGCGTTAATTAAACCGCTTTTGGTGTCACGAACACTCAAAGTCTCGATCCTAGGAGTTTGCCAAACTAACTTCGCGGGCTCAGTCGTGACCTTAGTCGTAACCTTAGCCGCAAAAAAAGCGCCTGTTCTTCTGGGCTATCCACGCTGGTTCACCTCGGGCAAGTGCTGAGACCTAAAATCGCCTCGGTTAATTCTCACCACCTTAGAGGATTAACACGAGACACTGAATGTTAAAATGTCACACACTCATGAACGTACTTTAGAAGGAACAAGCGCATATTCACGCCTGCGCATGCGTGACATCACCAGCCCAACCAGCTCAAGTCCAAACAACCATGTCGCAGGTGAAACAGGAACTGCCGCCGCATTAACTTCCAGGGTCTTCTAGGCAACATCTTGGCCAAAGCCCTCTACACCAAGGTCGCGTGTTCGAGCCGAGGTTCTACCGTTACAGCAGGCTTCAAAGCCGAGCAAAATCAGACTAAACGCTCCTTGCTCAGCGAAGTTGAAGCTCAACACATCGCTGTTATTCCAGCTGCGACCCCACCAAATATCATCGGTATATTTTTGAACGTCGCTCGTGCCTCCAGCTACAACAGCACTGTAACCGCCGCGGCCCCAGTCAGTACCAAACTGAATTTCGCTGGCACCGGTGTTGTAACCATTGATCAAAAAAAGCGGTCCGGTATTGCTGCGTGCAGCAGCGCCGCAATTATACTTTGCGCCAACATCCTCGATTCTATCTAAAGAAACATCACAAATAGGGTTGCTCTCGTATGCGGCGTTAAAGTCGAGGAGCGCACTCTGTAAGGTGCTACTACCGTTTACCTGGTGTTCGCCACAAACATATCAATAGAGTTGATTATCAACCCGGCTTGCGCCGAGGACGCAAACATAATAGCTGCCAGAGGCGCCAGTAATTTCGGTCTAATAGTCATAGCTTTTTCGTTCCAACGTGCCCAAGTCAATTGACCCCATTTATAGAGATTTAGATTAAAAGTGTAAAGAAATTACACGTGCTAGAGACTTAGGCCGTGATGGGGGTTACAAGAATGCGGTGCAGGGGGTATAAAAACCCCCGGCGCGCACTAGGCGAAGGGATGACGCAAAACGATAGTTTCTACGCGGTCGGGGCCCGTTGAGACGATATCTATGGGTGCTCCCACGGCGCTTTCCAACGTTTGAATATAGTCTCTGGCAGCTTGCGGTAGTTCTTCCAAGGACTTAGCACCGACGGTACTTTCGGACCAGCCAGGTACATCTTTATAGACGGGGACCAAGCCAGTGTAATCATCTGCATCGAGGGGGTTGGAAACGGGATTGCCCGCTTTATCGTGATAGCCCACGCACAGTCGGATAGTTTCCAGGCCATCCAGCACATCGAGCTTGGTAAGGCATATGCCTGAGATCGAGTTGATGTTGACCGCACAGCGCAGTGCGACAGCATCAAACCAACCACAGCGCCTGGGGCGACCGGTAGTGGCTCCAAATTCATGCCCTTTTTTAGCGAGATGAGCACCTACGTCATCAAACAACTCTGTTGGAAATGGGCCACTCCCCACTCTCGTGGTGTAGGCCTTGGTGATCCCCAGTACGTAGTCCAGATACAAAGGACCAAAGCCGGAGCCGGTTGCTGTACCGCCAGCAGTGGTATTTGAGCTGGTTACAAATGGGTAGGTGCCGTGATCGATGTCCAGCAGCGAACCTTGGGCCCCCTCAAACATAATATTTTTGCCATCGGCCCTGCATTCATGCAGTGTCGCGGTGACATCCTCAATAAGAGGTATCAACTGATCTGCCATGGCTAGAGTGTCAGCCAGAACCGTCTCGTAATCCAAGGGCTCTACCTTGTAGTAGTGCTCCAGCGAAAAGTTGTGGTATTCCATCACTTCCTTCAGTTTGTGCGCAAAGCGTTCTGGATTGCGGATATCTCCCAAGCGTAAACCACGCCGCGCCGCTTTGTCTTCGTAGGCTGGGCCTATGCCCCTGCCAGTTGTACCAATCTTGGCCTCACCGCGTTTTGCTTCTCGGGCCAGATCAAGGGCAACGTGATACGGCAGAATAAGAGGGCATGCCGGTGAAATCTTCAGGCGATCTCGAACGGGAACACCACGGGCCTCAAGACCCTCCAT
Organism: Cryomorphaceae bacterium; assembly: GCA_047612385.1. Taxonomy (GTDB): domain Bacteria; phylum Pseudomonadota; class Gammaproteobacteria; order Pseudomonadales; family Halieaceae; genus JBALVT01. The sequence continues at coordinate 12,451 of JBLGAR010000070.1, forward strand.
CTCTTGTAACAGCGCTTCCGGTGACAACACAACTCCGTTGCCAATCAAACATCGAACGTTGTCACGCAATATACCCGAGGGTATCAGGTGCAAAACCGTTTTTTCGCCCTCGATCACCAGAGTGTGGCCCGCATTGTGACCGCCTTGAAAACGGACTACGACACTCGCTTGGTCGGTCAATAAATCGACGATTTTTCCTTTGCCCTCGTCACCCCATTGGGTACCCAGGACTACAACATTCTTACTCATTACACATTAACTCTTGTGATGTTTCCACGATTCAAGAGGCTTAACAACCCACTCGCCGTGCTCTTTAACGAGCTGGCGATTGCATCTTGGGTCGACCTCGGTTGATAGGCTGTTAATGACGATTTCGCCATTGGCCCGTAGCGCTTTCGATTTCAACAATAATTCTGGGTCGGCATCCGCTGGAAGACTGATCGCATCGGCAGTCAGCTCTTGCTCGGGCAGCAGCCCCATCAGCGCTTTCAGATCTGTGGCAAAACCGGTGGCGGGTCGAGCCCGACCAAACACTTCGCCGACATTGTTATAGCGTCCGCCATTGGCCAGAGCCTGGCCGTGGCCAGGTACGTAGGCTGCGAACACAATGCCCGTGTGATAGTGGTATCCGTCCAGCTCAGCGAGATCAAAGTAAATATTCAGGGCTGGCAGGCGCTGACGAATGTCGGCGACAACTTTTAACAAATCGTCAATAGCCTCTACAGCCTTGGGGGTCGTGGCAGAGAAAAACTCTCTGGCTGAAGTGAGCACTTGCTCACCACCGTGCATACTGGATAAGGCGATGATGGTACTTGCAGTATCTTCGTCAACCCCGTTCAGAGCGATCTCAAGATCCGGCAGCGACTTTCTCTGGAGGGCGTCGAACACCACAGATTCAATGTCTGAGCTCAGGTTTGCCGACGCTAATACGGCCTCGTAAACGCCCGTATGGCCCAGATCCAAAGACAGCGTTTCCAGCCCGGCTACCTTCAGGGTTTCCAGCATTAACTCAATGACTTCGACATCCGCAGCAAGACTGTCGTCGCCATAGAGCTCTGCTCCGAGCTGAATAGGCGACCGGCTGGCCATCAGTGATTTCGGCTGAGTGTGTAAGGTACTGCCCGCATAGCACAGGCGAGACACCCCTTCCTGAGCCAAACTATGTGCGTCAATTCGAGCGACTTGCGGTGTTATATCGGCGCGAATACCCAGGGTGCGACCACTTAGTTGATCTGTCATTTTAAAGGTGAGCAAATCGATATCCGAGCCGAGACCGATCAGTAGAGATTCAGTAAACTCCATCAGCGGGGGAATCACCAACTGATATCCCCAGCTGCGATAAAGATCCAAAAGCTGTCGCCGCAAACTTTCAACGGCCGCCGCCCGGGCGGGCAGCACTTCCTCTACCCCATCGGGCAATTGCCAGCGATCCACAGTGGTCATGACTTTCGAGAACCCTAATTGACTAAATAAAGTAATATCAGCCCGAACAACATACTGCCCAAGCCTATATTGCGAATAACCCGATCATCCATTTCACCGGCCACGGCCAGCATGTTTCGCCAACGACCGGGACTCAGGAAGGGCATCAAACCTTCGATAATAAATACCAACGCTACAGCGGCGGGAAGCACCTGCAAAAAATCCATGGATGTTACCCGGCTTCCGCCATAGTCATAAAAAAACCGCGAGCTCGAACGCCTGATACCAAACGCCGAATCCCACGGTTGCGGAATTCTATCACAGTAGAACATCAGCGGCATAGACAAGCGATATCAGGATTTCAACCGCGCTTAGTGATAATCTGGCCCAGCATCTCCTGTGGTGTTGTATGAACAATGGTGGGAAGAATGGAATGAAACACGGTTTAATCGCCCTGGCCTTTGTGTTTATGAGCAACACTGCCCTGGCTTTTTCCGAGCTGGAACGCGGCTACCAGGCCTATGAAGATGGCGATGTGGAGTCGGCTGTCGCCATTTGGAGCGTTTTGGCACAAAGGGGAGACTCCACCGCCCAACTAAACCTCGCCCAACTGTACCGCCTGGGTAAGGGTGTCGTCGGCAATGATCGGGAGGCGGTGAAATGGTATAGCATGGCCGCTCAGCAAGGTTCCGAGACCGCACAGTACAATCTGTTAATGATGCAAGAAGAAGGAAGAGCCTCAGCTGCAGATTTGACGCTAGCTTTTGCTGGCCAAACCAATATACCAAAGCTTAAGCCAGTCCAGAAAAAAGGTGATTGGCTCAACACGCTTCCCGGACATGGATTTCTTATTCAAATAATCGCCTCCTCGAACATGCAGGCCATCGAAGGACTTGTAAGCACTCATCTATCGGACATCCGCCCCAATACGCGTATTATCACGACAAGCAAGGAAGACAAGGATTGGTATATCGCCGTGATGGGCCCCTTCGCCACGAAGGATGCAGCCTATCAGGCAAGGGAAACCTTACCGGCAGAAATAAAGAAAGATAAACCGTGGATCAGATCGATTAAATCGATAAGGGAACTGGCGCATAGCCCCACTAGCATTAGGGCAACGCGCCATTAAAGACTGACTACTTGCCGCCTGTAGAGTCCTTCATATACTTGAAGAAGTCACTGTCTGGCTGAATCAGCAAGATGTCACCGCTGTTCTGAAAGGCATCCTGATACGCTCTCAGGCTTCGCGTAAAGGCATAGAACTCACTGTCCTGATTGAACGCTTCAGCATAGACGCGCGTCGCATCAGCATCACCTTCACCTCGAACCTGTTCCGCGTCGCGATAGGCGTTGGCTCGAAGAACAGTCACTTCTCGATCGGCAGCAGCACGTATACCTTCCGCCAATTCCTGACCCTGGGAGCGGTGTTCACGCGCTTCCTTCTCTCGCTCTGCATTCATCCGCTGATAGACTGACTCGGAAACATCCGGTGGCAAATCAATTTGCTTGACCCGCACATCGACAACAACAATCCCCAACTCTTCCTGGGCAACCTTATTGAGATTCACTTTCAGGTCTTCCATCAACTGGTCACGTTCTCCAGACACCACTTCCTGAATAGTCCGCACACCCATCTGGTTCCGCAACCCATTGTTAATTCGCTGAGCTAACAAACCCATTGCACGTGTTTCTTCTCCGTTGGTCGCCGTGTAGTACTTGGTGGTATCCGCCACTTTAAACTTGGCATAGGAATCTACGATTACGGCCTTCTTTTCTTGCGTTAGAAAACGCTCAGGTTGAGTATCTACGGTAAGAATTCGACCATCAAACTTCCGCACATTGTTCACAAAAGGAATCTTAAAGTGCAGCCCTGGCTTAACATCGTTTTTCACGACCTCGCCAAACCTAAGCAGCACTCCGCGCTCAGTCTCTTTCATGATGTAAAGTGATTCGCTGGCTATAAAGACAACCAGCGCCGCTAAAATTATAAAAAATGCACCACGACCCTGCATATTAACGCACTCCCCTGTTTCTAGTGCCAGCAGATGCGGCATCACGTCTAAGTTGTTCGGTTACGGCATTCGTCAGCTCACGAATATTTGAGCTGTCGACATTCAACGCGCCAGCACGACCGCCGCCTGAAGATGGCGCCATTTTATCCAGCGGCAGGTACATCACATTGTTGCCACCACCCTCAACATCTATCATCACTTTATTTGAATTGGCATAAACAGTCTGCAAAGCGTCTAAGTAAAGACGTTCGCGGGTGACTTTAGGAGCCTTGTTATACTCCGCCAAAAGTTTGAGGAAACGATCGGCTTCACCATCGGCGTTCGCAATAACCTGTTCTTTATAAGCGCCGGCTTCCTCGAACTGTCGCTGCGCTGCACCACGGGCTTCTGGAATGATGCCGTTGGCATAAGCCTGCGCCTCATTTTTTACTCGCTCTTCATCTTCGCGAGCCTTGATTACATCATCAAATGCCGCCTGAACCTGCGACGGGGGCTGAGAATCATCAACGTTTACCTTTGATACGCGAATGCCTGTCTCGTATATGTCTAGGTATTCTTGCAACCGCTGCTGCGTTTCTATCGCAATTTGTTCACGGCCCTCAGTTAAGACAAGATCCATGCCCGTTCCACCGACAACATGGCGAAGAGCACTTTGCGTCGCGTGCTGCAACGAACGCTCCGGATCACGGACCCTGAGCACAAACTTTTCTGAGTCGTCGATGATGTATTGCACAGAGAGGTTAACCTCTACAATATTTTCATCTTGTGTCAGCATGATTTCGCGAAAGCTGGCCGAACGCACTTTAGTGGCATTGACCTTGATTACTTCATCGATGATGGGAGGGTTCCACTCGAGACCTGGTTGGACTGTTTCATGGAACTTACCGAAACGCAGCACGACTGCCCGCTCCTGTTGGTCAACCTGATAAAAGCCGGTCAGTGCCCAAATTGCGACAATCACGACTAAAACCACTCCGATCATGGGAGCAGTAACACTGGGTGAACGACTTCCGCCTCCACCTCCGCCGCTACGACCGCCAAATAATCCGCCGAGTTTTTCTTGAAGCTTTTTTAAGGCCTCGTCTAGATCGGGGGGGCCTTGATCGCCACCTCCCCAAGGGTCTTTGGGCTTATTGTTACCGCCGCCTGGTTCATTCCAAGCCATAGTGAACTCCTAATTTAAAAAGTGAACGCAGTTTATCAAAATTTTAGCCCGCTGCCATGCTTTGGGTGAGCGATGGGTCGAGCTGTTGTTGTGCAACCAGGCGATTCCAATCCACCCTGGGTAACCGCACACTGACTTTCGCGATACCCTCATCGGTATGCACTTCGGCAGTAACGGCACCCATGCTATACAAGGTTGAGCGCAGGCGCCCATGTTCTGGTGCTAAGTTAAGTTCGGCAGACATCATATCCTGTCCTACCAGTTCGGCAACAGCTTGCAACAACAGGTCGATTCCCTCGCCGGTGGCAGCACTCACCCAAACTCTAACGGGCACACCGTCGGCATTGCGATCGATCCGCGGCTGCATTTCCAATAAGTCTAACTTATTGTAGACCTGCAACTGGGGTAAATCCTGGGCGCCAATCTCACTCAGCACCTCCTGAACCTGGTACATGTTTCTGTCGCGGTCATCGTTAGCGGCATCGATAACATGCAACAGTAAATCGGCATTTCGAGTCTCTTCCAGCGTCGCTTTAAACGCCTCTACCAACTTGTGAGGCAAGTGGGCAATAAAACCTACCGTATCGGCTAGAATTACCGGGCCAACTTCATCCAGCTCAATGCGCCGCAGTGTGGGATCGAGGGTCGCAAAGAGCTGGTCTGCCACGTACACAGCCGCATCGGTCATCCGGTTAAACAGTGTGGATTTGCCGGCGTTGGTGTAGCCAACAAGAGCTACGGTTGGCAATTCCGCACGCCGCCTGGAACGCCGGCCCTGGTCTCGCTGTTTGCGAACCTTTTCAAGTCTCGCTTTAATAGTTTTTATACGCGCACGCAGCAAACGCCGATCAGTCTCCAGCTGAGTTTCGCCGGGGCCGCGTAAGCCAATACCGCCTTTTTGCCGTTCAAGGTGCGTCCAACCTCGGACCAGCCGTGTAGCGATATGCTGCAACATCGCTAACTCTACCTGCAACTGACCCTCATGGGTTCGAGCACGCTGGGCAAAAATATCGAGGATAAGGCCCGTGCGATCTAACACCCGACAACACAATTCCTCCTCCAGGTTTCTTTCCTGGCTGGGCGAAAGCTGATGATTGAACATCACTATCTCAGCTTCGTGCAGCTCTACTTCGTCTTTAATTTCCTGCAGTTTTCCGCTGCCTACAAAAGTGCGCGGATGCGGAGTTTGACGAGAGCCCTCTAAAAAGGCGACAGGATCTCCTCCAGCAGACAGAACGAGTTCTTCAAACTCACGGGGGTCTTCTCGCTCGGCTTCGCTGGCAAGATTTAAGTGGACGAGTACTGCTCGCTCACCCGACTCGGGACGATCAAAAAACAAAGGAACCTCTGGCGCTTATTGAGGCGCTAGGGAGATTTTTAACAATCAAATCTCTCCGTATGAACGTGCTCTGATGAGAATTAACTTTCGTCCTCATCTTCTTCCGGTGGATTCTGCATGGGCATTCGCACAACGCGAGATGGCACCACAGTTGAGATGGCATGTTTGTACACCATTTGACTCACTGTATTTTTTAACAAAACAACAAATTGGTCAAAAGACTCTATCTGGCCTTGCAGCTTGATACCGTTAACCAGATAAATTGAAACCGGAACGCGCTCTTTGCGCAAAATGTTCAGATAAGGGTCTTGTAGCGTGTGCCCTTTAGACATGTTCTTCTCCTTGGTCGGCTCACGATTGAGCCATCAATAAATACGTGTAAAGTGGACCTCTAACGTAGGGTCTTAGCAACAGCATAGTACAGCATTTGGTATAACTACAGCTCTCGAAAAAACGAGCAATACCATCGTTTAAACAGATATGGTGACACCGGTGAGCCATTTCAAGGCTGTTTCGGCCGATTTTTGACCCCGCGCTTCGGCTTCACATTCTGACAGCGTCGTTTCCAGGACGTTCCCTTCATGATCGGTATAAATCCACTCCAGATCAGGCCATTTCCGCAACCAGGTCAACTGACGCTTCGCTAACTGGCGCGTCGCGACAATACCCTTATTCACGGCCTCTTCCAGTGTAAGATCGCCATTGAGATGAGACCACATTTGACGGTATCCCACCGCTCTTATGGCGGGCAAATTCAAGTTTAAATCTCCACGTGCTTGCAGCTCAGCTACCTCGTCTAGAAATCCATCGGCTAGCATAATTTTAAATCGAGCTGCGATTCTGCTATGTAATTCTGCGCGATCGCGCGGACAAATTGCGAGCTGCAAAACCTGAAAGCGATCCCCAGGCAAGGGCTGGCCGCCTTGGAGAGACTGCCATTGGCTCAAAGTGACTCCGCTGGACCGGTAAACCTCCAGCGCTCGACTCAAACGTTGAGAATGATTGGGATGTATACGCTGAGCAGCTAAGGGATCGACCCATTCTAGCTGCCGATGAATTTCGGGCCAGCCCTGGGCTGCGGCTTCGCGCTCGATATCTGCGCGAACCTTGAGATCAGCGGCAGGCATATCGGCCAAGCCCGCAAGAAAGGCTTTGAAATACAGCATGGTGCCACCGACCAACAAGGGTATTTTTCCTCTGGCCGTTATTTCGTCTGCAAGCCGGTTGGCATCACGCAGAAAGTCCGCCGCAGAATAAACTTCAGCGGGGTCGCGTATATCGACCAGATGGTGGAAGTAGTCGGGTTTAGCACTGCCAATATCAAGCCCGCGATAAACCAATGCCGAATCGACACTGATCAACTCACAGCCCATTGACTGCGCAATAGCGATCGCCAAATCGGTTTTGCCGGAAGCAGTGGGCCCCATTAAGCAAATCAGAGGCGGCTTGGGGGTCATCTCAGCGCCCGCGTAAAAATAATTTGTCGAGTTCTTCCAGGCTCATTTGTGTCCAGGTAGGACGACCGTGGTTGCATTGGCCGCTGCGCTCCGTCTCTTCCATGTCACGCAACAACGCGTTCATTTCGGCAATGGTCAGGCGCCTATTGGCTCGCACCGAGCCATGACAAGCCATGGTGGAAAGAATTTCGTCCATGTGCGCTTCAATACGATCTGAGCTGCCGTATTCAATCAGGTCAGATAGCACATCGCGTAACAGCTGCTCAACATCGGAATCTCGCAGGCTCACAGGAATCTGCCGTATCAGTAAAGACTCTTCCCCGCCTACAGAGATCTCCATGCCCAGAGCGAGAAACAGCGAAGCGTGCTCCGCGGCGACTTCCACTTCTCGCGCACTGACAGCCACAGCCTGGGGAACCAGAAGCGGCTGACTGCGGATACCCTCCTGGGCACGAGACAATTTCAAGCGCTCATAGGTGATGCGTTCGTGGGCCGCATGCATATCCACCAACACCAAGCCGAGAGCGTTTTCAGACAAGATGTAAATGCCCTTCAGCTGCGCTAGCGCATAGCCCAGTGGTGGAACGTCCTCCGCCGATTGTTGCTCGGGCAGTACAGACCCAGCCGGGTGCACTGCGCCATAACTTCGCATCTGCTCCATGGTTTGACCGGCCCCAGGCTGCGCAAACCGACTGTAACTGCCCCCGCCACCAAAGCCTGAAACCGGTGAAGGAGAGGGCGCCCCCCAGGCGAGCTGTTCCTGGCTTATCTCGCCTGTCTCTTTGTTGATAGCGGGGTTGATAGTCTGACCATCTCCCGCCGCTATTCCGGCCTCCGCAAACTGATCGCCAGGGCGAACATCCGCCAGGGAGCGATGCAGAGAACTAAAAATAAAGTTGTGAACCGCACGTCCATCCCGGAAGCGCACCTCATGCTTGGTTGGATGTACGTTGACATCCACCGTTGCCGGATCAACCTCTAGGTAGAGAACAAAGGCGGGATGACGGCCGTGATACAACACATCCCGATACGCTTGCTTCACCGCATGGGCAACCAGTTTGTCGCGAATAACTCGGCCGTTAACAAAAAAATACTGAAGATCGGCCTGGCTGCGGGAAAATGTTGGTAACCCAACCCACCCCCAAAGTCGATAGCCTGGGACTTCGGTCTCTATGTACAGCGCCTGCTCCATAAAAGCGGGACCACAAACCGTCGCCACCCTTCTTTGCTTTTCACTCGAACTGACACCGGCTTTGAGGTTGTGAATAACCTTTTGATTGTGGCGCAAGCTGAACGCGACATCATAGCGAGAAAGGGCCAGGCGCTTGACCACCTCTTCAAGGTGGTTGAACTCAGTTTTCTCCGTGCGTAAGAACTTTCTTCTGGCCGGCGTGTTAAAGAATAAATCGCGCACTTCAACTGTGGTACCACGGGGATGCGGCGCAGGTTTTATTTGCACCTCCATGTCACGGCCTTCGGTCAGCGCGCTGCTGCCTTGACTGGAGTCTTCTGTAGAGTTGGTCGTTAATTGCAGGCGCGACACCGAACCAATACTGGCTAAGGCCTCACCCCTGAATCCTAAACTTTGTACCTGCTCAAGTTCTTCAAGGGAGCTGATTTTAGAGGTGGCATGGCGCGCCAGAGCTAGCGGTAAATCTTCGGCGTCTATTCCCAAACCGTTATCGCGGATGCGAATCAGCTTGGTGCCACCGGCCTCCACATCGACGTCCACCCTGGTCGCAGATGCATCCAGGCTGTTCTCCAGTATTTCCTTAGCCACAGACGCGGGCCGTTCCACCACTTCACCGGCGGCTATCTGATTCGCCAGCCTGGCGCTGAGAAGATGTATGCGGGACATGAAAAACCGATTTATCAGGTTGTTGGGATATTTAGTTTCTGGCCCACTTTTATCCGGCTTGAGTTCAAGCCGTTGTGGGCTTGGAGGTCTGACACGGAAACACTAAATCGCTGGGCAATACCCGACAGTGTATCACCGTGCGCTATGGTGTACCTCTGTCCGCCCTGCAGTTTGTTCCAGGCGACGAGTGTGCCGGAGGGAGGGTGCTCGATAAACCAGGTTTTAATACCCGAATGAATAGCCCTGGCGAGCTGCTTGCGATAACTGGTCGTCGCCAACTTTCGAGATTCCCCGGGATTGGAGATGAAGCCCGTTTCAATAAGAATGGAGGGGATATCAGGCGACTTAAGAACCGCAAAACCGGCCTGCTCTACCCGCCGCTTGTGCAGCACTGCCACACGGTCTACCTTTTTCAAAACGCCAGCGCCGAGTTTCAAGCTGGTATCGAGAGTAGACGTCATCGACAGATCTGCCAAAACTCCGGCCAATACATCATCTTTGTCATCTAGGCGCACACCGCCGACCAAATCCGCTGCGTTCTCACGCTTGGCGAGATAACTGGCGGCAGTGCTGGTGGCACTTTTTGTAGACAGCGCATAAACGGAAGCACCGTTAGCTTCCGTCAGCCGGAAGGCATCTGCGTGAATAGACACAAATAGATCCGCTTGTTTTTTGCGGGCAAGATCACGTCGCCCCTTGAGGCTTATATAATAATCCCCAGTGCGAATCAGCTGCGCGTCAAACCCCCTGTCGTTGGCAAACAACGACTGCAGCTCTTTGCTGATCGCCAGCACAACATCTTTTTCCCGCAGCAGATTCGGGCCCGTTGCACCCGGATCTTCGCCGCCGTGACCGGCATCAATAGCAATCACAATATCGCGCTTACTGTTGTGCTGTACGCTTTTTCTAACCGTATTAGCGCCACTTTTTACGTCGTAAAGATCGAGAACCAGACGATCGCCAGCCTTATCATTAGCCTTCAGAGCGAAGCTGCGCGGCTTAACACCAGCGCTCATATCTAATACCACGCGCAAATTATCGCCATCGCGCACGCCCGAACGGATACGCGAAACCGGTGTTTTATTCAAGGTAAGCGTTGTGAGGTTTGCCTTTAAAGCAGTGCCTTCGATATCGAGGACAATTCTGCTGGGGTTTTCGAGAAGAATCAGTTTGTGTTCGGCGGGGCCACTCAAATCAAAAACGATTCGTGTGTGGTCAGGCGCGCGCCACAACCGTACGTCTTTGACATCCACAGCCAGGGCACCGGTTGTGCCCAGTAAACCCAGAATCGCCCCAATCCAGAGAGTTATACGCATTTCACCCCGACGTTCTTAAGCTGATCCACAACCTTTTTTCCTATATCGCTGGCGCCAATGTAGATTAACGACCTCCCTGAACCGCGCTGCTCTATGTTAATCACTAAATCGGCTGGGGGCAAAATTCCCAAGCCTTTTTCTGGCCATTCGATCAGAGCGATATTTGATCCATCAAAGTAGTCGCGGATACCCATAAACTCCAACTCCTCCGGGTCGTTCAACCTGTACAGGTCAAAGTGATATACGATCAATCCGTTAAACTCATAGGGCTCTACCAGCGTGTAGGTCGGACTCTTTACCGCGCCGGTATGACCCAGCGCTCGGATAAATCCACGACTAAACGTGGTTTTACCCATGCCCAATTCTCCGTTGAGGTAGACGACCATACCTGGCACGCGAACGGCCGACAGCTGCCCGCCAAGGGATATCATTACGTCCTCGTCGACGGCTTCGAGCAAATAAGCGGCTTGCTCTTTTTCGGCTTGGCTCATCCCAGTAGCGCTCGCATTGGTGCCATTAAATCGCTGGCTAGCAAGCCATTTTGTCCTTCTTTAGCGGCTTCGTCTCCGGCCGCACCATGCAGACAAACGCCCAGGGCTGCAGCGGCGAACGGATCCATATTCTGAGCCATCAAACTACCGATCACACCACTCAATACGTCACCCATACCACCACTGGCCATTCCCGGGTTGCCGTAATCACTCAGCAGCAGTTGA
>JBLGAR010000071.1:0-23479 GCA_047612385.1 Cryomorphaceae bacterium
GTGAAAGATGCTGCGGCTAAGGTGAAGCAATCGATCTATGAAGCCTATAAATCCGGGCGAGTAACATCATTCGATGACGATTTTGGATTTCAAGGGAATATTAAGCAAATACGTTCATTTGAAACCGCGGCTAATGGAAGCCGGGTAGAAAAGCTGCAAGTCGTATTCAAACAGTCTTATCTTGGCACCTCGAAGACCGCACGATTCAAGAATTTTGTAGGCACCGCCAAGAGCGCATTGTCGGAGGCTCGTAGCGCGTTTACCACCAAGGTCGGAGAGAAGTGGGTAAATGTTAAAACCAAGGTGGGCAAGGCCGTTACGGATAATATCAAAGGGCTAAAGAATCCGCTGTCGGCACAAGGCGCTAAGACTTATGGTTCAGGTAGTGAAGTCGTATTCGGTCAGATAACCGATAACTTCATCCGAACTGATAATGATAAACAGTCTTTTTATAAGTCGGTATCAACGAGTAGGCCTACAGGCGCCGCGACCAAATTTACGTTCTTGTTGTCCAGCCCAGCGGGTAAGGTGGCCTTTGCGGCTATAGGGCGTGGCGGTGCATACGGATATTCAGATGTAGCAGACACGGTTGAAGCTGCGGGTTCGACAGAGGTGACAGTCAAGAAGACATTCTTTGATGCCAATGCCGGAACTACTTATGCCGATACACATGCTCGCCAGCACAACTATCTTGCGTTGGAGTGGCGCGCGGTCGCGGGTAATACCACGACTTCGGTACTGAGTCCGTTTGCGATCGATCGCGCGGCCAGTGTTGATACGCTCGTTGAGTCCAACAGAATGGTTTCCGGTCAGGTCTGGGATTTCGATCAGGCGTCATTTGTTAGCTTTGCCGAGGGCAGTGTGGGTGGAGTCGGAGGAAACGCAACCAGGACACCAAGTTCGTTTGGTTAGAGAGTTGTGGAACTAATCTGTTTCGAGGTTGAGCCCGGGCGCACGGTGCTGCGCCCGGCGAGCAGTTCCCGGGATTGGATGGACGCCACGCCCGGACGTTATGCCTATCGCTGTCTTCCTCTCACCATGGCCAACAGCCATGGTTGGGAGATGCTCTGTCCCGCCAATTTCGAGGTCACCTGGAATGGCGGTGACGGTCTTGATGCGCTGGAAATAACCTCTGATGCACCACTAGCGGCAGAGTCGTCTGACGCCTACCTGGCCTTCCTGTTGGGTAATAAGCCAAAACCCGCAGCACTCACTGAGCGTGGTGATGGGATTGTGCCGGCCAATTTTATCGAAAGCCATTTCGGCAGCGGTATCCTGACCTTTAACCCCATGGTTATTCTGCGCACGGCGCCCGACTACAATCTGTGGGTGAGCGGGCCTATTAATCAGTTTAAAGATGCCATCCAGCCCATGAGTGCGCTGGTCGAAACCGACTGGCTACCCTTTACCTTTTCCATGAATTGGAAAATGACACGGCCCGGCGCTACGATTACTTTTCGCAAGGGAGAGCCTTTCTGTTCGTTTTTCCCGGTTCAGCGAGGGGTAATCGAGCAATGCGAACCGCACTTGCGCAATCTCGGTGATGACCCAGAACTTGAAAAGGCCTATTGGTCGGCCAAAGTGACGCGTAATGTTTCCACATCTACTGAAAATGACGACAAGAGCCGGTTCCAGAGCTGGTACGCTAAAGGTGTGAATCCTGTTACTACCGAGAGTGTCCGGGAAGACCCGCCACGAGCCAGTAGCCCCAAGGCCTTCGAGTAGTTGTTGTTCGCTGCAAAGCGCTTCGTCAAACGTTCACTCGTTGCGTGGTGCATATCTTCGAGCATCGATGCCGTCTGGCTCTACACCTCTGGCGGGCTGTGGATCAGGATGGTGAAGTGGTCGATGTATTTCTTCAGACAAAGCGCGATGGGGCAGCAGCGAAACGGTTCTTCAAGCGTCTACTGCGATCACATGGTAGAGAGCCAAGGAAGATCGTGACAGACAAGTTGCGCGGCTGTGGTGTTGCACATCGAGAGGTGATGCCCGATGTGATCCCTAGCACGGAGCAGTATGAGAATAATCCAGCAGAGCAATCACATGAGGCGACTCGGGTGAGGGAGCGTGGGATGAGAAAGTTTAAGTCGGTTATCCAGTCCCAACGATTCCTGACTATGCACGCGGCTGTCTTCAATCTATTCAATTTAAGTAGGCACCTGGTCAGTGCTGAACACTATCGGAATCTCAGGATAAGTGCGTTCAAAGAATGGAGTAGGGCGGTTGCCTGAGGCAAGCAGATCGGAATTGGTTTGTTCGTAACTTTTAACTTGCCAGTACCTGGCAGTAACCTCAGCTGACCGAATTTTTACAATACAGCTTAGTTCAGTTACTCTGAGTTCATTCAAAGTTTCTGCTTTGCCTCAGCTGTGGCAGACAAAAGACACTAGCTAGGGGACCTTAAAAATTAGTTCGACTGGCGTGAAGATCGCGTCTTCGGGGAATCATTCAATTTGCTGGAAGTAAGCTACGCGACCGATGGCAGTCAGTGGATTTGCACCTGGAAAAGTTCAAACAAAAAAGGTAGCAACTCATGTACGATCTGATTATACGTAACGGGCTGGTCTACGATGGCTCCGGAGCCGCACCGTTTCACGCAGACGTTGCTATCAACGGTGAAAAAATCATCGCGCTGGGTGAAATTGCAGAAGCAGGGCACCACGAAATAGAGGCCAAGGGGCAGATTGTAACTCCAGGTTTTGTTGACGCACACACTCATTATGATGGACAAGTTACCTGGGACCCATATGTTACGCCGTCGACCTACCACGGTGTAACAACCGTGGTGACTGGTAATTGCGGCGTCGGTTTTGCTCCATGCCGTCCAGAGCAACGCGACTGGCTGATTGGATTGATGGAAGGTGTTGAAGATATTCCCGGTGGAGCTTTGCACGAAGGTATAGACTGGCAGTGGGAGAGCTTTCCGCAATATATGGATGCGCTCGAAAAAGTACCTCTGGCCATTGACGTGGGTACTCAGGTGCCGCACGCGGCAGTAAGGGCCTATGTGATGGGCGAGCGCGGTCCGGCTCATGAAGTGGCAACCGAACAAGAGATTAGTGAAATGGCATCTCTGGTGGCTGAAGCTGTCGAGGCGGGTGCGTTGGGATTTAGTACCTCGCGAACCGAAAAACATAAAGATTCGAGCGGGGTGTTAACACCTACGATTACTGCTCACGAAGATGAACTGTTAGGGATCGCAAAAGCGATGGGCCGCACGGGTAAAGGTGTCCTCCAGGGCATATCCGATTTTTACGATTTTGATGCTGAATTCAATTTATTCAAAAAAATGGTTCGCACCTCGGGTCGGCCGATGTCCATAACAGTAGAGCAGCAGGATGCAAGGCCCGAGTGGTGGAAAACACTTTTAGGCAGTATCGAACAGGCACAATCTGAAGGTCTCCCTATGCGAGGGCAGGTGCCCCCGAGAGCGACTGGCGTTCTACTGGGTTTGACGGCAACCCTCAATCCGTTTTTGTTTCATCCAAGTTTCAGGGAAATAGCGAAGCTTCCACTAGAAGAACAAGTCGCTCGTCTCAGGGATCCTGCAGTGAGAGCACAACTTTTATCTGAGCAGCCCCATGACGTCGGCGTACCACTGGTCATGGAAATTGTGACCGGTTACCACAAAATGTTCCGTCTCGGCGAGCCGGCGAACTATGAGCCAGCGCCGGAAGATTCATTTGCGGCCCAAGGTGAAGCGTCCGACCGCCATCCACTGGAGGTAGCGCTCGACCTAATGCTGGAGAAAGATGGCCGTGCGCTAATCTACCACCCTCTGTTTAACTATTTGCACGGCAATCTAGATTTTGTAGAAGAGATGCTCATGCATCCACACACCGTATTTGGATTGAGTGATGGCGGGGCACATTGCGGTGCTCTTTGCGACGCGAGTTTCCCCACGACGCTCATACAGCACTGGGGGAGGGATCGCACTCGGGGCAATAAGATACCGCTGGAAAAGCTCATCAGCATGCAAACCAAAGAAACGGCGGAGCTGGTTGGTTTGACGGACAGGGGATTGATTGAGCCTGGCTACAAAGCCGATATCAATATTATTGATTTTGACAATCTGACTTTGCACGAGCCAACCGTGGTGCACGATTTACCCGCCGGTGGCAGGAGACTGATCCAGAAGGCCAGTGGCTATGCTGCCACGGTGGTATCTGGCAAGGTCGCGTTTCTGGAAGGACGACCCACTGGGGAACTCAATGGTCGACTGGTTCGTGGTGGATAAAAGTTAAGCCGCCAGTGCTCGTCGCAATTCTTTAGTACTATCCGCCGCTGCTCCTGCGTGTTTGCCGCGCTACCCACCAGCCCAGTATTTTATCACCTAACTTACCGCCAACACTGGAGCCGCTTTCTGCGGCCAGATCAAGTTCGCCTCCGCCGGCACGGTACTGTTCGGAATACATCTCAAGCACTTTCTTTTTTACCATACCGCGTAATGGCACATGCGCGAGCATGCCATAAGTAGCAGCGCCACCTTGCTCTGCTAACTCGGGATTGGCTTTAACTATTTTCACGGCGGTTTGCAGATCAACAATATACTGATCCACAACCTTAAGGTGCTGTGCAGTTACCATGGCATGTAACCCGGAAGGAAACTGGTTGCGATTAACCTGCCACCCCATGGCATCCATCTGGTCTCCCACCGCATAGATATTCAAGTCGGGGCTAATAGACTTGTAAGCGAACAAAGGCCCCTTGGGGTTTCCCATTATCTCCAGCTCGGGGATAGCCCTCACTCCAGCCTTCAACGTATTCACCGCCTCCAGGGTGTCTTTGGCTAATGCTCGGTAACCGGCCTTGCCAAAATATTGCAGTACGGCCCAGGCTGCGGCGTAGGCTCCACCGGGACGAGTACCCAGCAAAGCAGAAGAGGCAAATACGCCACCGGGCCAATCCTGGTTAACAAACATTTGGTAGCGCAGGTAATCCAGGTTTCTATAGGTAAGAGTGGAGGCGCCTTTAGCCGCGTAGCCATATTTGTGAATGTCGGCAGAAATGGATGTGACACCAGGCACCCGATAATCCCATAGGGGCATTTCTTCACCGTTCATTTCCATGAACGGAAGGATGAACCCACCCACGCAGGCGTCTACATGTAACGGGATTTTCTGTTTCTGGGCGATCTCTCCCATTTCGGCAATCGGATCAATCGTACCGTGTGGATACTCCGGTGCACTTCCCAGAATCATTACCGTATTGCGATTGACCAGTTTTTTTAATTTTTTCATATCCGGGGTCAAGTCATCCAGCAGCGGAACCAGGCGAATCTTCACTCCAAAATATTCAGAGGCTTTGAACCAGGCGACATGCGCAGATTCGGGCATGACCATTTCTGGAAACTTTACTCGCCGGGTGTCTCTCGCCATGTCCCGATAGGTTTTAACCGCCATCAAACAGCTTTCGGTTCCACCGGACGTGACAACGCCACACACTTCTTCAGTTCCATTGAGAATGTCTGCCGTTGCGCTTATTACTTCTGTTTCAAACCTTTTAAGACTCTTGAACGCCGTCGGGTTCAATCCATTTTCACAGGCAAATTTGTGATAGGAATCTTTGATAAACGCAGAGTGGTCTTCGTCTAAATAGTAAACAAGGCTCCATACTCGACCCTCTTTATAGTTGGGGTCATGCTCTTTGAAGGTATCGAGTTGCTGCAGTATCTCGCTACTGTCTTGACCAATATCCGGCATTGGCTTGTGTATGTTATTGGTCATATTTATACCTCACTTTGTAAAAAACAGACCATAAACTAAACCCCAGCCTGAACTGCTTCGGACGGGGTTTTGTCAGCTCAACCAGGCTGCTTACTTACTGGCTTTCGCTTTCGCTTTACGAGGTGCTGCTTTTATCTTCCGGACTGAGGTCTTCTTGGCCTTAGCAGGTGTCTTTTTGGTAGCACCCTGGACGGTTTTCTTCAGCTCCTTGCCTTTCTTGTTTGCCTTCTTTTCAGCGGCCTTAGCCTGGGCACGGAGTTTTTTCTCCGCATCGCGCAGTTTTTTCTTCAGTTTCTTTTCAAGCGAGTTCAGCTTCTTAGTATCCGACTTTATACGCCCGCGCACCCACTTTTCCGCCTGGTCCGCTAAATGCCTGGCCTTATCAATCTCCGCCTTGACTGCCAGCTCGGCTTTTTTCTCCATCAATTGTTCTTCGGCTGCCAGTTGCTTTGCTTTCAGTTTGGCGGTGTCAACCCACTCATCCACTTGGTCCCACGCCTCCTTAAATACATCCCGAAATACAGAGACCTTTACGGGTTTTTTCTCAGCAGGCGTCTTCTTTTTAGCAGGTGATTTCTTTGCTGCCGCTTTCTTGGGAGCAGCGGTATTTTTGCGCTTGGCAGGTGACTTCTTCTTTTCTGTAGCCATTTCGTCTCTCCATATGTGGTCAGTAACATTGAGCACCAGATGAAAAGTAGCAATAATCACACATAGGCACAACAGAACTTTTCTACAGTAGTAGGTAGAAATCGAGCCGTGGCCTCACGCCCGATGCGACCCGCAATTGCACTAGGTATCGTCAGCCTGTTTGCGCTCATCGCGAAGTTCACTGTAGCCCTTTATCGGCAAACGTCTGGAGGAGGGGGTAGCTGATTACCGGGTTCGAGATACGGACATACGGATCATCGATGTACTGCACCAATGGATGGAAGCCAGTCTTCACCCGTCGGTATTGTGACGACCTTTATTTAACATAATATAGTTATTAGAGTGCATCTATCTTCTTGAGTCGAAGCGTCGGTAAAAGCTTTGACTTAAATAACCAAATCAGTTTCGTCAGATAGACGAGAAAAATGCCAGCCCTGAGCCATTGGCTGACGCCCCACATCACATAGTCCAGTACTCGGTATGCGCACAGGAGCGCGTAGTAAATCTATTGTTTGCTGCATATCAAAAGCGTAAGCCTTTTCTGGGATTTCATTGGCGCTCTAGCGCAGAACAAAACATTGATCTGTGGTGTCGACTATTGGATGACCAAGGACTCACGCTAAGTTATCTGTCTACCGATTAGATGCCACGTAAACCCGTACTGATATTCCAAGGCTCAATCTTGACTTCAATTTTGTGAAGCTGGCCGGTGATGGCAGCTCGCATACAGCAGTGCCAAAGTCTGCTGGTTGCACGGAGAGTGGCCCAGGACCCAACTTAAAGTAAATTCTCGGTTTCTAGAGCGCTCCTACACAACGTTCAATTTAATCCACATATGCGCATAATATATATTATGTTAAATAGGATATTTATGCCTGTAGTTATCCACATGAGTAGATAGATGGTACTCCCGATGAAAATACTGACGATCCCCTTCTCGTTCGATGTTAACTATGCATAAAGATGCGTACCGGAGTGTTTTATTCATTACGAAAGTCATTACTCCGGTATACCCAGGCATAGACGATTCCACCCAGCAAAAACTTTAGGCAGAGGAAAGTTACTTATAGGGGTATTAGGGGTTTTCCCTCCAAAAACGACAAAAACCGCTGTAGCGCCGTCCCTCGTGGCTTTCTAGGGGGTATTACTTTTTCGAAGATCCTTATTTCACGCAAACTGGCGTATCATGTGCTCCAAATCAGGTACGTTCTCAGGCGATTTGAAGTGATGCGGAACCCTCAGTTCAGTGTTGTGCCAGCCTAAAGGAGACTTTTGCCTCACAAGCGCTAGTTTTGCCCATTCCTTGGGAGTTTAATGCACCGGGGTAGATTGTGATCGCCTCAATAGAACTAAAACACAGCTAAAACCGGCGATTTTTCGGACCTAAGAAAAAGTAATACCCCATAGAAAGCTACGGTATGAGCAAAAGGCATTACACAATGATAAGGCAAACTTTTCGGATTGTGGGAGCAATACTATTATCTATGGCGATCGCCAGCTGCGATAACGCCAATACCTTGGAGGTTACAGCCACAGCTTACACATCGCATAAATCTCAAACCGACTCGCAACCCAATATCGCCGCTTGGGGCGCGGAACTCAAACCTGGAATGCAGGTGATCGCAGTATCACGCGATCTGCTTGAAATAGGTCTCGGTAGGGGGAAAGAAGTCGAAATTGAGGGTTTTTCTGGAACCTGGAAGGTTAGGGACAAGATGCACGCACGCTGGGAAAAGCGTATTGATATCTATATGGGTATGGATGTGAAAGCAGCAAAAGAGTGGGGCAAACAAAAAGTCGTGATTCGGTGGGAAAAACAATAGCCTTTAATAGGGCTGTCAGCGCTCATTATCGGCGCGACTTTGCCGGAGCCGCTGGGGAGTCAACTGAGTGTCGTGGTTGCGAAACGTTCCTTGGCCAAGGCAATGCGCTCTTCAGGGACATCCGTAGCTGCGACAATTTCACGGGCTACGCCCATCCGGTGCAGCAGGCCAGCTTGATTCGCCACTTGTATCGCTAATCCAGGTCGCGCATTTAATTCAAGTAACATCGGGCCAAATTTATTGTCGAGCACAATGTCCGCGCCGATATAACCCAACCCGGTAAGCTCATTGCAGATGCAGGCCAGTTCTATAATCTTGTCCCAGTGAGGTACGTGTAAGGTTAAAAAGTCTGCGCCGGTATCTGGGTGCTCAGTTACCAAAACCCCGTTTTGCACTGCGCACACGCTTTTCCCTGTGGCGATATCGAGCCCCACACCAACGGCACCTTGATGCAAATTAGCTTTGCCGTCAGATTTCGCTGTAGCGCAGCGCATCATAGCCATAAGCGGTACACCCTTGAAAATGATGACCCGAACATCCGGAACACCCTTGAAACTGTAATCCTTAAGCGAGGGGTCAAAATCGATCAGTGCTTCGACCATTGCACGATCGCTGCGACCACCCAAGCTGTATAGCCCTGCCAAAGTATTGGTGATGTGGTGGCGCAAATCCGCATTGTCGATTTCTTCACCACTGGCCTTGATGTAGTTTTCACCTTTACGACCGACAACAACCAAAATACCTTTACCACCACTGCCCTGTACAGGTTTGATCACAAACCCATCACGCTGCTGAAGTTCTTCCAAAAAGTCTTCAATCTGGAACAGATAATCCACTACTCCGTAGAGCTCTGGTACAGGTATACCGCCTTTTTCCAGGGCGATTTTTTTGGTCAGTAATTTGTCATCCACCAGACGATAGTTGCTGCGTTTATTGTGCTCGCCAATGAAACTGATATTGCGCTGGTTCATACCCACTATTCCAAGTGAGCGTAGAGATTTGGGAGAGATTAGGCTAATCATAATTTCTTTTTCATTTCTCTGAAGCGATACAGTTCAGATAAGCGGTAACCGGTGTATTTCCCCATGAGCAGAATCGCGCCCAGCAGGGTGAAGAGCAGTTCCGGGAAATTGAAAGTCAGGTGCTCTACATAGCGATTAGCCATAACCAGATAAGCCAGCACTGCGACAATCAGGCTGCCACCACCTTGTACAAATACCTCGTGGCCACCCTCTTCTTCCCACAATATGGACATTCGCTCTATGGTCCAGGCCAGAATGATGGTGGGGAAGAAGGTTACCGTGAGCGCCTGCTCTATGCCGAGTTTGTAGCTCACTACGGCAACTATCGCCATCAACAGGATCACCACGATCACCACTGAGGCGACACGAGAGACCAACAATAAGTTCATATGACTGAGATAGGAGCGTATCCACAGGCCCACACCTACCACCAACAGGAACATAGCGAGTCCTACCAAGAGAGTGGTTTGAATAAGCGCAAGAGCAATCAATATGGGCATGAAGGTGCCCGATGTCGAAAGCCCCACAAAGATTCGCATAAGGACGACGACCAGCGCGGCCACTGGGATAAGCAGTAAGCCCTTGAATATTCCCTGCTGTTCAATAGGGAGCGCGTAGATGGAGAAATCCAGCAGGGCAAACTTGTTGGACTTCTCTTCCATACTGACAACGGTTCTCAGAGGTATGCTGTTGTTGACCAGCGCGAACTCCAAGCTGGAATCCTCCCCACCGACAACCGTCAGTACGGCCTCGTCACCGCGCTTCCAAAGAAAGAAATCCTTGGGTAGCCCAGCGCTGCCATCTTTAGGGTTGAAAATAACCCAATCGTTGCCATTGTAGATCTCGAGTAACTGAGTGAGAGTTTGCCGCCGCCGGCCGTCTTCCAGCTGTATGCCTCTCACCGGGTGCGCAGGAATGCCTGCGAAAGTCAGCAAATTTTTAATCGCATTGAATTTTTTTTCTGGAACGCTGCGCAGAATAAACTGTACTTCCTGGTTGTCTTTGGCGTCGATAAACTCCGCTAGCATGAGACTGACGAAGTTCTCATCATCTGTAGATATCTCCCTCAAGCGACTCACAAAAACTTCGTAGGCTCTTCTCTGATCTTTCGACATTTTAGGTAGCGTGGGCAACTTGGTTGACATTCCCGGCGGAACTAACTGTTCGGATTGCTCGTAGGCCTGGACTTTATAGTAGATGGTTGTTGGATCTTTGATGGTCTGCCTAGTCCATCGCGCCTGACTGCTGCTTTCTTGTTTAACCACCGTGAAACCGAACCCGGAGGAAGAAAAGTTCTCGTTCAAACTCACCCAACCATTGTGATGCTCGGGCAGAGTGAGGGACACATCAACCGGGCCATCCGTGGGATTAAAGCTAATCTTTGAGTCAATGGTCCACACGTCCTGATATTGCGAGGGCAAGAGCGGAAGCCCCAGTGATATTGACTTATAGAGTGTGAGCCCAAGACCAAAAACAATGAGGGCGCCGGCGATCATTCCGATCTGAATCCTAGGCGTGAGCATCATTATTCCTCTGTTATTTGGGTTTCAGGCTTAGGCTTCGGCAGCGTATGATGCTTGCTGACATCCACTGTAAAGCTGTCTACAAGCATGTTGCGGCCAATTAACAGTGGGAACTCAAAGTCGTTGCGATCAGATAAGCTCACATCCAACCAGGTTCGCGTGTCTCCCAGGGTGACCCACATACGCACCACGTAACGACGCTCATTAGCTTCTTCCGTTTTCTGCTTGACCGTGATGCGGCGGTGCAGTCGTCGTTCAAGCGATATTGCTTCATTTGTTTTTGGGTCGGTAAGAGAGAATCGAATCCAGCGCTTGCCGTCTTTCTCTATGAGCTTAATGTTTTCAGCGTGGATAGAGGAAGTTTCGGCGCCAGTGTCGATACGCGCCTCCAGGACCAAGTCACCGGGCTCAACTAGGGCCCACTCTTTTTCTCCGATTAATGGGTACGCCTTTTTTTTCCGAGTACTGCTGCATTTTACTGGCTCTGCGGTCGGGCACTGCGCAAAGACGACTTTCGGTTCAGGGCACTGCTGTACCTCGCAAACTTCACAGACAGTAGGCTCAACAACTGGGCAGATCGGTATGTCGGGCGCAAGGACGGTGGGCGCAGTTTGACAGCCCGCCAGAAAAAGGACGCTAGTTAGAAAAGTCGAATAGCTAAGTGCGCGCATACCCAGGTTAACTCCGTTCATTTTTTATAGTGATATTGTATCGGACTTTAGATAATGTGTGGGGCTTAACTGCGAAGCATCACAGAGAACCCGGGCCTGTGAATACCCTCAACCGTCCTGCCAAATCGAATAAACATTAGCGGGCCGATAGACAGAAATTATAAAGATCATAAGCCATTTCATCGACTAAAATACTTTTGTCCAGTTCATCCGACGACGGCGCCGCCCCGCCTGTTTCTTTAGCAGCCTTGTGATCATCTCGCCGCGTTTTTTGTCTATACTTCCAGGTTACTGTGGCATCGCCGGTTGGGTGTCCTCGATTGTACGCAGGTAAGTTTATTCAGCCTGCTCTACGACACATTGCAGGCCAGCTCGCGTCCTAAGGAAATATGCTGGGAATGCGCTTTTGACCTTCATGAAAATATTTTCTTACCCTTTCAAAACACAACCTTTGTGGTGTAGACAACTGGATGGATTGAAAAGTCACATAGCGTCCTCAATCAGCATGGCGCTCTCGATGCGCATAGATTGGCTAACGACTCCAGGAGTAGATTTTCGCTCCGCCTCAAGCATTGTTAACGATCCGATCCAGTACATAACTGAGCACTCCCCCGGCACGATAGTATTCAACCTCCACAGCGGTATCGAGCCGCACCTGCAATGTGATCTCGCGCTGCTCACCCGATGAGTAATGAATCCGTGCCGCCAACTGCTGTTTGGGTGACAGCTGGCCATCTAGCCCCAAAATATCAAACTGCTCATCACCAATGAGTGACAGGGTTTTTCTCGTTTCTCCGGGCAAAAACTGCAAAGGTAGTACTCCCATGCCGACAAGATTAGACCGGTGAATGCGCTCGAAGCTCTCTACGATCACTGCTCTGACGCCTAACAATAGAGTCCCTTTAGCCGCCCAATCGCGACTGGAACCTGTGCCGTATTCTTTACCGGCTACCACTACGGTCTCTACACCCTGAGACTGATACGCCATAGCCGCATCATAGATAAATCTTGGCTCGCTTTCACCGCGCAGCCGTGTGTAACCCCCTTCCAGCTCGGGTGTCATTTCGTTGCGAATACGAATATTGCCAAAGGTACCACGCATCATAATTTCGTGATTGCCGCGTCTCGACCCGTAGGAATTAAAATCTACGTCGTCAACGTCGTGATCGCGTAAAAACTGTGCGGCGGGACTATCTGCTGGAATAGCGCCCGCAGGAGAAATATGATCAGTCGTTACCGAGTCACCCAGCATCGCCAGCATAGGCGCCTTTATAATATTAGTGGGATTGCCTCGATACTGTTGCTCAAAAAAGGGCGGTAGTTGAATATAGGTCGAATCATCAGAAAATGCATAAGTCGCACCACCGCCGGTATCAATGGCGCGCCAGGTATCATCACCCTGGAAAACGGCGTTGTATTCCTTCTTAAACATGACACTAGTAATGGTCTGTACAAGCTCAGCAATTTCGGCGTTACTTGGCCAGATATCCTTCAAGTAAACGGGTTGCCCGTTACCGTCATTGCCCAGTGAATCGCGACTCAAATCTATGCGTGTAGTTCCGGCCAGTGCATAGGCCACCACGAGGGGTGGTGAGGCGAGCCAATTAGCCTGGACCAGCGGATGAATACGACCTTCGAAATTACGGTTACCCGACAGCACCGAACAAACGATTATGTCGTTCGCAGTAATCGTTGCTTCTACAGCTTGCGGGAGTGGCCCGGAGTTGCCGATGCACGTCGTACAGCCGTAACCCACCAGATTAAATCCAAGCGTATCAAGCGGTTCCTGTAGCCCCGCCTGTTCCAGATACTCTGTCACCACTTTGGAACCCGGTGCCAGCGAGGTTTTGACCCAAGGTTTACGTTGCAGACCTTTGTCCAGAGCTTTGCGGGCAAGTAAACCCGCAGCAATCATAACGGCAGGGTTTGAAGTATTGGTGCAAGAGGTAATCGCCGCGATAACCACATCACCGTGGTGCATTGCCAATTCGCTGCCTGACAATGGGTAGGGAGTATCAAACTGTTCGGCCTTGCCATTTAATTCAATAAAACTGTCTATTGCTGCGTGCAACCCGGTCACCGGCACCCGATCCTGTGGGCGTTTAGGCCCCGCCAGATTAGGCTCTATCGTCGAGAGGTCCAGGTGCAGGGTGGCTGCAAAATCGGGCACCTGGTAATGTTCATCCCGCCACATGCCCTGTGCTTTACAGTAAGCTTCTACCAGCTCGATCTCTGCTTGTTCACGACCGCTCAATCGCAAGTAATCGGTCGTCTGCTCATCGATCGGAAAGAAACCGCAGGTAGCGCCATATTCCGGTGCCATATTCGCTATGGTAGCGCGATCCGCCAGCGGCAATTGAGCCAGTCCAGCACCGTAAAACTCGACGAACTTACCCACCACACCATGCTCACGCAGCATCTGTACCACCTTCAGCACCAAGTCAGTGGCAGTGATGCCCTCTTTCAGCTGCCCGGTCAGTTCAACGCCAACCACATCGGGGATCAGCATGGAGATGGGCTGACCCAACATCGCCGCCTCTGCCTCTATGCCGCCGACCCCCCAGCCTAGTACACCGAGGCCGTTGATCATGGTGGTATGGCTATCGGTGCCGACCAGGGTGTCGGGGTAGGCGTATTCTTTACCATCGACATCCTGGCTCCACACCACTTTGGCCAAATACTCCAGGTTAACCTGATGACAGATGCCGGTACCCGGCGGCACTACGCTGAAGTTAGCAAAAGCACCCTGCCCCCATTTTAGAAACTGATAGCGCTCATGGTTGCGCTGCATCTCAATTGCCACGTTTTCTTCAAAGGCGTTTTCGCTAGCAAACTTATCAATGCTTAGCGAATGGTCGATGACCAGGTCGACTCTGGACAAGGGGTTAATTTTCTGCGGGTCAACGCCTTTTTTTACCAGCGCATCGCGCATTGCGGCCAGATCTACCACCGCCGGAACACCGGTAAAATCCTGCATTAATACTCGTGCTGGATGATAGGCGATTTCTTGCTCACTGCCTTTGCCGCAACTGGCAACCAACGCTTCAATATCGTCGCGACCACAGCTGAAACCATCTTCGTGTCGTAGCAGGTTCTCCAGCAGAATTTTAATTGTCATCGGCAGGCGGGCAACAGCGGGTCGCGAAGCCAGCTCGCCGCCGTTAATGGCAAAGTAGTGAAACTCTTTTCCGTCGACGTTCAGTGTACTCAAGGTACTAAATGAATTTTTAGAAGGCATTATGATCTCTCCAATATTGGTTTAACGGGTGACGCTGTTTCCGCTGCATCTTTAGGCACTAAGATAGGCTCCCAGCAGCTTCCATGTGCGTGCTCAGTATATTTCGAATGTCATCGGCATCACGCAAACACAAGGACTCTTCCAGGAGCCTTTCGCAACTTTTGGTATCCACTTGGCAAATAGTCTTTTTGACTCTTGGTAAATGGGCTGCGCTCATACTAAGCCGTCGAACGCCCATTCCTACCAGCAATAGTACGGCCAGCGGGTCAGAGGACATTTCGCCGCACAGGCACAGTGGTAGACCGAGTGATTTGGCGCTGTCTACAACTCGCTGAATTTCCACTAACACTGCAGGGTGCAAGTGATCATAGGTGCTCGCGACACGGGGGTTATTACGATCCGCCGCCAGCAGGTACTGGCTTAGATCATTGGAACCGATTGAAACGAAATCTATCTGGTCTCGCCATTTAGCAAGTTGTGAGATAGCGGCCGGCACTTCAACCATAATACCTACCGGGGGTCGGGTTACACAATGCCCCTCTTTTTTCAGTTGATCAAGGGCATCATGTAGCACGCTGTGGAAGCGGAGCAATTCATCGTATGCGCTAACCATCGGCAATAATATATGTAGTGTATCCCGCCCTATCGCAGCTCGCAGCATGGCTCTGAGCTGAGTCATCAGGAGAGACGTATTGTCCAGGCAAATGCGGATACCACGCCAGCCCAAGGCCGGGTTTTCCTCATGGATTGGAAAATATGGCAGTGGCTTATCGCCACCGATATCCAGAATGCGCATATAAACGGGCTTGTCCTGATAGGCGTTGAAGACCTGCTGATAGGTGTCTACCTGGGCTTGTTCAGAGGGGAATGTTTCGCTAATCATAAAGGGAATTTCGGTGCGGTAAAGGCCCAAACCCTCCGCACCGTTATTTATCCCGGGTGAAATGTCGGCTAGTAAACCGCTATTGGCATAGAGTTGTACTCGGTGGCCATCCAGAGTCAACGCCGGGCGGTCGCGCCAATGACTCAGTTCTCCCTCTTCCTGCAGCCGAGCATGAAGAAGAAGTTCATACTCCTTTTGGATAGCCTCGTCGGGATGAAGAACCACTGCTCCATGGTCGCCATCGACAATAATCGTCTCGCCATTACAGATACCCTTGAGCTCACCCAGGCCCATTACGGCCGGCACACCCAAAGCATTGGCGAGCACCGCGGTGTGTGACATCACCGAACCCCCAAAACATACGATGCCCGCCAGGTACTCTTTAGGGACCCCGGCGATATCGGAGATGCTGACCTGCTCACCTACTAATACGACAGGGGTCGTAATTTCAAGCTCTACATCAGCCAAGCCTCTGCCCCGCCATGTTTCGTACAGCCGGTTGCCCAGGTGCTTGATGTCTTCGTTGCGCGCCCGCAAATAGGGGTCCTCCATTGCCAGAAATAATTCGGCATAGTGGCTGATCATACGCTTCAAGGCCGAGGGGAGCGCGCGGCCCTCCCGGATGCCTTGGGTAACACCTGCAACCAATGATGGATCAGCCAGCAGCATGTGGTATGCATCAAAAACAGCTGAAACTTCCAGCGACAAATCGACCCCAAGACCTGATTGCTCTGTGCGTACTTCAGCTTGAACTTGCTCAACCAACTGCAGCCATCGACTTACCTCATCCTCGATGTCCTGGCAGGGCTCATCGACAACCGTTAGTAAATTAATATCCTCGCACAGCTGTATCTGCCCAAGACCGATACCCGGTGCGCCGCGCACCCCGTGCAGATTGCGCGTAGAGGTAGACTTTGCGGCGTCCCAATCCAGCCAACTGTCCACGATAAAGGCGAGCTGTGCGCCTAAGGTGACCAGGAACGCCTCCTCCTCCTGAGACAGGATGCGCGCTTCCACGCATTGCACCGTCAGAACGCCAATCACTACACCAGTGCGAACTATTGGGATCCCACAAAAGCTGCCAAAGCGTTCTTCTTCGCTGCCAGGAAGGTATTGGTAAGCTTCATGGCGCTGCGGATCGACAATATTGAGAGGCTGCCGGTTAGCTGTAACCCAGCCAACCAGCCCACTACCCCGGGGCAGCTCGCTGCCGATGGCTGTCACACTCAGCCCATGACTTGCAACAAGTGCCATGGCCCCTTCAGGATTATTCAGGTAGAGGCTACACACCTCAACGTCCATGCTCTGATGGATAGCCTCAACAATCACCTCAACTTGCTCAGGCGCAGTACTTGCCGCCGCTGCCGCCTGAACAATATGGGTAAGTTGGTAAATTGCGTTCATACTGTGTTCCTTGAAAGCTTACTCTTTAAATTGCCGTGAAACTGACTGCGAGTTAATACTTCGTTGCTTACCCGCCCGTCAACAAGGGCAGCATTAGCGATGCAGTGCCCAGCAGTAGGAAAAACCCGCACATATCCGTAATAGTCGTGAGTATAGGTCCGGAAGCTATTGCCGGGTCCACATTAAGAGATTTAAGCACCACCGGTACGGTACCACCAATAGATACTGCCAATAATGTGTTGACGGACAAAGCTGCTCCCACCACCAGGCCCAGCCATCCATTACCCTGCCACAGCCACGCCACCAGCGCGATAAGCACGCCCAGGGTAGATCCATTTATCAATCCCACGATCGCCTCCTTGCGCCAAACGTAGTAAAGGTCCGAGCGTGTAATCAGGCCCAGTGAAAGCTCGCGCATACTGACCGCAACTGCCTGGTTACCCGAGCAACCACTCATGTCCGAAATGATAGGCAGGAACACCGCGAGTATAATAACGGCGCTCAGCACATCCTGGAACTGGGCGATGACACTAGCGGCGATAACATTCAATACAATATTGACCGACAGCCAGGACAGACGTCGGCGCGAGCGCAGTATTGTCGGCATAGATCTAAGCTCTTCCCCACCTACAATACCTTGAGACTTGAGGTGAGCAGACTCTCGTTGCCCCGCTACCGCATCGAAAACCGCTCTGCGCCGTACGATACCCAACATGATATTGTTCTCGTCCACAACGGGTATGGCGCTCAAACGATTCTCGTCGAAAAAACGCTCCAGGTCGTCTAGTTTTGTAGTGTCGATCACTGAGTCGGCTGGCCGCAGAATGTCTTTCAACTGAGCCTGCGGGTCGGCGAAAATAATGTCACGTATTCGCACTACTCCCAGCAGTACACCTGATTTTTCAGTGACATAGATGTACTGCACATGGTTCAGTTCGTACTCGTCTTCACGTTGAGAAAGCTTGGTCAGTACCGTCCCCGCGCGAGCAGCTTTGGGAAACCTGAAGTATTCGGTCATCATTAGGCCGCCGGCGACATCGCTATCATAAGCCATCAGCCGCATGGCGGTATCTGCTTCGTCTCCGGGCATGAAATAAAGGATTTCTGCCAGGTCATCTCCGTCTAGCTCAGACAACACGTCTGCCTGCTCATCACTTGGCATTTGATGCACAATAGAGGCGGCTATTTCTGGGCTCAATTCGCCCAGCATCTCGGCAGCAGACTCATCGGGAATATAATCAAAGACCTCAGCTGCCGATTCTGGGGGTACTATAGCCAACAGCTTTTGCTGTTCCTCTGGTCCAAGACGCATCAACGCTCTGATACTTTCAGTGCCACTCAGCTCGGCGAGATAGGTGTTTAAGCCAGCGGCGTCTTCATCCTGCAAGTATTCGCGTAGGCTATCCCATGAGTCTTTTTCTTTGACTTCCACTAGTGAGCCCTCCGCTCGGTAGGCCCGCTAAGAGTGCGGTGCCCGATTTTCCTTAATACTTATACTACCAAGATGAAACATCTAACACGTCATTGTTAACTGTTTTGCCCAACCATAAAGTATTGTCATAGCTATTGTCTTAGTAACTCAACTTTGCGCAGATCATGCTTTAGTTCGCCGGCCTCTGAGTCACCCATAATTGAAGAAAAATCACTATTGCGCACCACGAACTGGGGTATAATCACGCCAACTTTCAAAGTGCTAGCTCACATCACAAGGAGCCATACAGGATGGCCGATCTAACCGTTGTATTGCCCGCTTTAAACACCCCTTGGGATATTGTTGACCTCAAGCTCGTGAGATTGGCTGATGCATTAGGGGCAACACTTAATCTGGTGGTTCAGGCTCATAGTCCTGCATTGAACAGGTCCTATTTTTTTAGTAATAGATCGACAATTGATGCCGAAAGTCAATTTAGAGAGGCGGTGTCTTCGTGGTGCAAAACGTTGAGCCAAAAGTTGACTGATGCGGGACAAAGTTACACGCTAAACATTGTATGGGAAAGGGAAGTTTCGAAGTATCTTAAATCGTCTCCGCCAAACACGGGTGACATGCTGGTATTGGTAAACACCTCGTCTCATCTTGATCAAGATTTTCATACCGTCATACGCCAAATTCGAAACCCTATCCTTGTTCTTTACGACCAGCATTGGAGTTCCGCTGTTTCCATGGCAGCGGCGGTAGACCCGGTACATGAGGACGATGTACCCATGGCCAGAGATACCGCGGTATTGGTCTGGGCATCACACTTGGCTGAAGCGCTATCGGGCTCAGTGCAATTAGTTCACAGTTGTTTTGTACCGGCTTATCTAGCGGATTTCCGGAAAGATATCCTGGCTCATCACCACGCAAACATTCGGGACTTTATAGCGGACGGAGACTTTGCAGCGGTTGACTACATCTTGATCAATGGCGACCCTTCGGTTGCCCTTAGAACCTACGTAAAAGAAAATCACATAGCAGTGCTGGCGCTGGGGAGCATAGTCCGCGGTCTCTTTGACCGGCCAACCATCGGAAGTACCACCGAAAGTTTCCTCTCTAATTTACCCTGTGACTTACTGTTGGTGCATTCCTAAGTGGTAATTTCTGCTAATTCCGCTGTGCAATTCACGAAAAAACACTGTGGTTCGGTTTCAAAAATGGCCCGATGAGCTTGCTAACTTTCACCGTACTGTCGATTTCTCTAGTGCTTTATCTGTTAAACCGCTATCTCCGCAAATACTGGGAACAGCGTAAATACCAGTTTCAGTTTGCGATGCTGTGCGTAACATTGATTGCTGGGGTTGCCGTCATTGTGGCGCTGCCGCTTAGTGACACCCTGAAGGGTCAGTTGCTGACGCTTTTCGGTATATTACTGAGCGCGGCGATCGCTTTTTCTTCAACGACCTTCATCGGAAATATCTTGGCGGGCTTTATGTTACGTGCCATCAAGAATGTAAAGCTGGGCGATTTCGTAACGGTCGCCGATGTTACCGGTAGAGCCACTGAGCTAAATCTATTACACGTGCAAGTTCAGACCGAGCAGAGCGACTTAGTTACCATACCCAATATTCATATGGTGACTTATCCGGTAAAGGTCGTTCGAAGTAGCGGCACGATCGTGTCTGTAGAAGTATCGCTGGGCTATGATGTACCCCGTTTACAAATATCCAAATTGTTATCTTTGGCGTCGGAAGATGCAGGGCTGGACAGCGGTGTTGTCCACGTGAAAAACCTCGGCGATTTTGCTGTAACTTACCGGGTATCTGGTCAATTAAAAGAGGTTTCGAGCTTGCTTTCAGTGCGCTCAAATCTGAACGCCGCCATACTGGACCGCCTGCACTCGGAACATATTGAAATAGTGTCGCCCAATTTTATGAACACGCGCTCAATAGCGGGTTTGAAAGTTTTGCCCAGTGCTTATTCGGCAGCTGTCGCGGAAAACAATACCGGGTTGGAGACAATGGCGTTTGATAAAGCCGAAACTGTGTCTTCTATAGTCAGTATAGAAAAAAGTATCGAATTGCTGTCCTCAAACTTGAATAGCGAGAAGAAGACCCTGAGCGAAAAAGAGCGCCGCGAAATTGAATCAGAGCTTGGATTGCTCAACAAAGCCATGGAAGAGGAAAAACAACGCCTTGAAGAAGGTCAAGTGCCGTCGGAAGTATAAATGAACTTTGCCGCCTACGCGCTGTGTTGTCCTGCCGCCGGAATAATACAAGGATTTAGAAATGGAATGTCCAAAGTGCGCAACGTTCGCTACCGTCTCGTTCGGAGTCGATTGATATTGGCGCCACGCAACTGGGTGAGCAGTTCCGTGACATTAAAAATTTGGCATGCCCCAAATGTTCGGTTCAGATGATTCACACGGTAAATAAAGATCAGTTCCACATTAAGTATGAATCATGCCGTTCGTGCTAAGGGACATTTTTCGATGCGGGAGAGTTTCGCGATCTGAAGGAGCTCACAGTGCTGGATCGTTTTGTAAAGATGATGAAAACACTCAGATCCAATCTCTAAGCGAATGCCGATCAACCGGTTTGATCATCCTATTCCAGCAAGTAGTCAAGCTCACACAGCCTTTTCGACAAGCTCTGAATTAGAAGTCCACTCTCAACAAATACAAAGCGTTAACTCGTGAGCGAGCTGTTCAATGTACAAACGTTCGCCTGGATTGGGATAGCGTTCTGTATCTCGCAGTCGGCGATGTTCTCTGGTCTAAACCTCGCGTTTTTCTCGCTCAGTCGACTGCAGCTCGAAATGCTGTATTCTATCGCAGCGATTCATACGATATCTATGACTATTGTAGCGGCCACTTGTTATTCGAGATACCGATCGAACGATTGCAGAAGTTATCAGTCATCTAAAATCCCAACGCAAGCCCGGCGAGGCTGACGGTACTGCAATCGATTTTGATGCTGTCCTTACATGGACTGATTAATCCAGTATTATTACGGGCGCCGATATTCTTGGTAAACTCCTTAAAGCGATAAAACCTCACAACACTCCTTAGCAACGATTTATTTATGCCATCAAAACAAGCCCTATTACTAGCAGACCCCCTCCCGCTTCTTGAGATAGCAGGCGAATTTCTGACGGCATCTGTGTTTCTCGGGATTGCATTCGCCATCGTGGTTTTGATAACCCATACAAAGACAGATATTTTTAAACGTTACTTGATTCTTGTCGCCGTCTTTTTCGCTCTTTGTGGGCTCACTGCGACGCTGGGTGTTTTTAAAAACTGGTATGATGTGCGTCTTGTGCTGCTAATAGCTAAAGTCGTTGCCGGGGTACTTGCCGTAGCACTTGTGTTTCATTTGTGGCGCCTATTACCAAAAATAAAAGCCCTGCCCACTACAGCAAAAATGGAAAAGCGGGTAGAGGAATTAGAAAAAGCCGCCCGTGAGCAGCTTGAGATAAATACTGCTCTAGCTGAAAAATTCGCCAAGCGAGCAGGCGAACTCGAGCTGTTGGCCTCGACGGACCCACTGACCAATCTTCTTAATCGACGAGAAATTTTGGAAACCCTGAAGGTTGAACTAGAGCGTGCAGATCGTTTAAATTCTGAGCTGTCAGTGTTAATGCTCGATCTTGATCATTTCAAAAAGATTAATGACACTTATGGTCATCAAATGGGCGACGCAGTGCTGGTGGCGGCGGCCAACATACTAACGGAAACCAGCCGCAAAACGGATTTCATCGGCCGAATAGGTGGAGAGGAATTTGTCGCTATTTTTCCCAACACCGATTACGCCAGCGCAATGATTCTGGCAGAGCGCTATCGCGAGAATATTGAGAACGCGCAATTGGATGACATCCGCTTTACCTGCAGTATTGGCCTGGCAGAGCGAGAACAAGACGAACAAAGAGATAACCTGATGCTGCGGGCCGATCGAGCGCTCTATCAATCGAAGAACACCGGTCGCAATAAAGTCAGCTAATTACCTGAGAATCCTTTGGCTACCATCACGTAGTTACGTGTTCTGGCCACTTAAATGCTTTGCGCCAATCGCAGAGCGACGTAAGCAAAGTATATTCCCAAAAACAAGGCGCCCGTCGCTCTATTCATTATCGTTTTACCGAAAATGAAGATTGGAAACAGCCACAGCGCAATCGCAAAGCTCGCAAATAAATCTATCGTGCCACCAGGGGGTAGCTCTATCGGGAGAATGACGGCGGTCACTGGTAGTACAAACATTGAGTTAAACAGATTCGAACCCACGACATTGCCTACGCAGAGGTCAGCTTGGCCTTTTAAGGCCGCCATGACTGAGGTTACCAATTCCGGCAGACTGGTACCAATGGCCACCACAAACATCCCAATAATCACCGGAGAGACTCCCAGCAAAGTCGCGAGCACAGTGCCGTGGTCTATTGTCATTTTGCCACCTATGGCAAGTAGGAACAGTCCCACTACAACCAGTATCACCTGAAAGCGTTTGCTGCTTACCGGAGATAGTCGCAACGTATCCACCGCACTGACCAGCGGATCACTTTTTTGCAGAGGGTCCTTGGCTTCTTTCAGTAAATCTGATGCCGTGATGTAGATAAAAATGGCAAAAAGAAGCAGCATCACTACGCCATCGGATCTATCAAGAACCGCGGTAGAGTCACGCAGCACTGGATCAAGAGCCATAACAAACAGCACCGCTGTTGCCAGCAGCAGGAGCGGCAGCTCCCGACGGATAATCTGCCCTTCAATTGCGATCGGAGTGATAAGTGCAGCTAGACCTAGCACCAACCCAATATTAGCCATATTGGAGCCGGCGATGTTGCCAAAGGCCAACGCGGTCTCTCCACGAAGTGCACCGAGGACGTTGACCACCAACTCAGGGGCACTGGTTCCGAAGGCGACGACCGTCAAGCCGACAACCAAAGGGGGTATGCCGTACAACTCAGCCAGGCCAGAAGCTCCGCGGAGCATGATAGTAGCGCCAACCAATAGAAGAAATATGCCAGCGATCAACAGTGCAATAGTGATGGTAAATCCCCTGTCTAGGTGTGAGAGTTTTCGCGATGAATAAACATGATATTCACTCTATAAAAGTTCTCACTTAGATTGCCGTATAA
>JBLGAR010000072.1:0-22595 GCA_047612385.1 Cryomorphaceae bacterium
CGCTTTTGAATTTCTGGTACGCCTGTACAGGTTCCCAATGCCGACAGTAGCGGCATGCACAGGACACGGCATTGCCATGGGCGCGTTTATGATTATGGCCTGCGACAGCCGCGTGACCAGCCACGGCAAGTTTAAAATGAGTTTGCCCGAAACCGCCATTGGCATGGCCCTACCCCCCATATTAGTGGAGCTGGCAGCCTCACGGATTGTCAAACAACATATGACTCGGGTTATTCTCCAGTCGGAAGTTTATGACCCGGATAGCGCAGTGGCAGCGGGGTTTGTCGACGAGGTAGTAGATGCCGATCAGCTGAGTGCGCGCACTATGGAGATAGCGGAGCAGCTCGCCAAGTTACCTAAAGCGCAATACGCGGCCAATAAGTTATCACTTCGTGCTCACTCTTTGCAGATCATGAAGGACAGTATCGCAGGCTAAACAACACGACTGCGGGTAGGATGGGGTCTAACGACTTAACAGCAAAGGGTCTATCAGTTAGCGAGCAGAAACGAAAAAGCCCCGCTTTCGCGAGGCTTCTCTAAAAACAAAACTTGGTCGGGACGGCAGGATTTGAACCTGCGACCACTACACCCCCAGTGTAGTGCGCTACCAGGCTGCGCTACGCCCCGTGATTCACAGCAACCTGTCGGCAGCCTGCGAGGCCGGCATTATACTCAATACTACCGCGGATACAAACCGGTATTAGCTGGGTTTCAAAACTTTTAAGACGTCTTCGAGTTCTTCGATGGTTTCGCGAATAACGGCCTGCATTTCAACGCTCGGGACGGCGTCATCTTCACCGACCATACGCTGTCTTGCACCACCAATAGTGTAGCCCTGATCGTAGAGCAAGCTGCGAATTTGGCGGATAGTAAGGACATCGTCACGCTGGTAATAGCGGCGATTTCCTCGACGCTTCACAGGTTTTAGCTGCGGAAACTCCTGCTCCCAGTAGCGCAGTACATGGGGCTTAACGGCACACAGTTCGCTAACTTCACCAATAGTGAAATAACGTTTGCCAGGAATTGCTGGCAATTCCTGGTTATGACTTGGTTCCAGCATATTCTTCCACTCTAGCTTTTAGCTTTTGACCAGGCCTGAAGGTAACAACTCTGCGGGCAGAAATGGGTATTTCCTCGCCTGTTTTGGGGTTTCGACCCGGCCGCTGACTTTTATCGCGCAAGTCAAAATTGCCGAACCCTGACAGCTTCACCTGTTCATTGCCTTCTAAACTACCGCGTATCTCTTCAAAAAAGAGCTCCACGATATCCTTTGCCTCGCGTTTGTTGAGCCCAAGCTCTTCAAACAGGCGTTCAGCCATTTCAGATTTAGTGAGGGCGGTCATGATCCCAGTTACCTAGTTCCTAAGCTCAGCTTTATAATTTTTCTCTAATAGATCAATGACTTGATCCATTATGTTGTTCACGTCAGAATCACTAAGAGTGCGCGATTGATCTCTGAAAGTCAAACCCAATGCTAGACTTTTCCTTTTAGGATCAATGCCTTTGCCTTCATAGACATCAAATAACCTTAAGTCAGTGAGGTAACTCCCTGCGACAGCTCGAACATTTCCCATCAACTCCGCAGCGGCCACGTTCTTGTCGACAACTACCGATAAATCACGCCTAACTTCTGGAAACTTGGAAATATCAGAAAATTGGGGCAGTTCAGAACTTAGCACTGTTTTAAGGTCAATTTCGGCGACATACAATGAAGAAGTCAGTCCCAGGGCTGCAAGCGCGGTAGGGTGCACCGCTCCTATAAATCCAACCTGGTTCCCATTTTGGGTCAAAACTGCGGTTTGACCTGGATGAAGCGCGTGGCGCTCGGCGGCGGCAAACTCAAATTTCTCGGGAGCGCGGGTCAATGCCAGCACACTTTCCAAGTCACCTTTGAGGTCATAAAAGTCCCCCGCCTCTTTTGAGATGGCCCAGGATTCTGCAAATCTTTGACCCGTGGCAACCATCGTTAAGGTCGGAATTTGCTGCAGGCCCTCATCACTTGGAACAAAACGCAATCCGGTTTCAAACATACGTACGCGCGGTTGCTGGCGATTGGTGTTTCGCAGCACAGCAGTAACCAATCCCGGCAACAAACTAGTGCGCATCACAGCCATATCGGCAGATATAGGGTTCGCCAGCGCAACAGGATCCAGATCGGGATCAAAGACTTTTTGGAGCTTGGGATCGACAAAACTGTAGGTGATAGCCTCCCTGAACCCCCTGGCACTTAGATGACGACGCAGAAACCTTTGCGAAAGCTGTGTTTCGGGCTGCGCGGGGATCACCAGGTCCGCCTTGATATGAGTGACGGGCAAACGGTTGTAACCGTAAACGCGCGCCAGTTCCTCAAGCAGGTCCGCCTCGATCGAAATATCAAATCTCCAGCTTGGCACCGTGCAAACCCAACCTTCAGCCGTTACTGTCACACCTAAACCGAGACCACTCAGAATCCGCTCTACTTCCACAGCATCCATTTCGAATCCCAACATCTTAAGGATTCTGTTAGTGCGCAAAGTGACATCGGGACGCGCAGGCAGGTCGCTCTGGACACAAACATCTGTTAAGGGACCAACCTCCCCTCCCACTGCATCAACCAACAATTGGCTGGCGCGTTCTATCGCTTCAACCTGTAACTTAAAATCGACACCGCGTTCAAAGCGATGTGACGAATCTGTATGC
Source organism: Cryomorphaceae bacterium (assembly GCA_047612385.1). Lineage (GTDB taxonomy): Bacteria > Pseudomonadota > Gammaproteobacteria > Pseudomonadales > Halieaceae > JBALVT01. The sequence goes on from JBLGAR010000072.1 coordinate 2,680, forward strand.
AGACCGAAGGACCGCGCCTTTCCCGCCAACAGATCTGGGGTGAAAAAAGCGGCTTCAAGAAAGATGTCTTTAGTGCTTATGGTGACCGAGGTAGATTCACCGCCCATAATTCCGGCCATAGCAACAGGGCCGGACTGATCGGCAATCACGAGAATCTCAGGGTTGAGCTCTATCGTCTGCCCATCGAGAAGTTCCAGAGATTCCGCTTTATTGGCGGTCCGCACCACGATGCCGCCTTGCAACTTTGCATGGTCAAAGGCGTGCATGGGCTGGCCCAGCTCAAGAAGAATATAGTTGGTGACATCGACAACAGCATCGATTGACCGGATTCCGCTACGGCGTAGTTTTTCCTGCATCCACAAGGGGCTTGGCCTACTGACATCTACGCCTTTTATAACGCGCCCTACGTAGTGAGGGCAGCGATCGGAAGCCTGTAATTCTACTGGGAAAGTGTCGTCAATCGACTCGACCACCTTGGCAAACGAAAGAGGTGTAACCGATAAATTATTCAGCAGTGCGACTTCGCGAGCGACACCGACTACCCCTAGACAGTCGGCGCGGTTTGGGGTCAAACCAAGTTCAAAAACCACGTCGTCCAACTGTAAGTATTCTCTAAGATCTACGCCCAGAGGCGCATCGGCCGCCAACTCCATCAGGCCATCAGATTCATCGGACAGCGTTAGTTCCTGTTCCGCACACAGCATTCCCTGTGATTCGACACCACGCAGTTTGGCTTGTTTAATTTCAAAATCACCGGGAAGTACTGCTCCCACTCGCGCTAACGGAGTCTTTAATCCAGCGCGAGCGTTGGGCGCGCCACAGACAATTTGCACAGTCTCGCTACCGGTGCTGACCTGGCAGACGCGAAGTTTATCTGCATCGGGATGCTGCTCGGCACTCAGTATTTCGGCAACTACAACGCCGGTAAAGTAACCGGCGACCGGTTCTGCCGCCTCCACTTCCAGCCCGGCCATAGTCAATTGATGTGCCAGATCCTGGGAACTCAGTTCGGGGCTAACCCATTCGCGCAGCCACTGTTCACTAATATTCATTATCTATATCTCTTGTGGCGCTAGAATTGTTCGAGGAAACGCAGGTCATTGTCAAAATACAGCCGCAGGTCATTAACGCCGTAGCGCAGCATTGCGAGGCGCTCAACACCCATACCAAAAGCAAAGCCGGAGTATTTCTCGGTATCAATATTGGAATACTCGAAGACTTTGGGATGCACCATGCCGCAGCCCATAACTTCCAGCCATCCTGTTTGGCTGCAAACTCTGCAACCTGCACCGCCGCAATTCACACATTGAATATCGACTTCAGCGGACGGCTCGGTGAACGGGAAATAAGAAGGGCGGAAACGCACCTGCAATTCGCGTTCAAAGAACACCCGCAAGAATTCTTCCACCACGCCTTTCAAATCGGCAAAGCTGGAATGCTCATCAATCAAAAGGCCTTCCACCTGGTGAAACATAGGCGTATGGGTTAGATCGGAGTCGCAGCGATACACGCGGCCGGGGCAGATAATTCGCAGTGGGGGTTTTTCAGTCTCCATCACTCGCACCTGGACGGGAGAGGTATGCGTACGCAACACGGTTGACTCATCGATATAAAACGTATCGTGCATGGCACGAGCCGGGTGGTGAGCCGGAATATTCAGCGCTTCGAAATTATGATAATCATCTTCAATTTCAGGGCCTTCAACCACCTCGAAACCAATGGCGGCGAAAAAGTCTTCTATGCGCTCGATGGTTCGCGTAACAGGATGGATTCCACCAACAGACTGACCACGTCCGGGCAAAGTGACATCGATTGTTTCATCAGCCAGTTTTGCATTGACGACGGCGGACTCAAGAATAGTTTTGCGTGCGCCAATGGCCTCCTGCAGCTCCTGCTTTACCACATTAATTTGGGCGCCAGCCGCCGGGCGTTCCTCGGCAGACAATTTACCCAAGCCTTTTAGCAATGCGGTGATCTGCCCTTTCTTACCGAGATAGTCCACACGTAATTGTTCCAGCCTGGCGCCATCTTCAGCGTTGGATATTGCAGCTTTCACTTCCTGAGCGAGAGCGTCTAGGTTTTCCATTTACATTCCCTATTCTTGGGTGCTTTCCGTTCAATCATATTGTTGAGCCGCTTGTTGGCCCCGTCTTAAAAAACAAAAAAAAGGGAAAGAGCTAGGCCCTTTCCCTTTTGTCTTCTTACATGTCGCTAGCGAACCGCCAAAGCGGTTGGGGTGGACTTAGGCCAGTGAGACCTTCGCTTGCTCCACGATCGCTGTAAACGCTGCTTTATCGTGTACCGCCAGATCCGCCAGTACTCGGCGATCCAGACCGATATTGGCCTTCTTCAGACCATTGATCAAGCGGCTGTAGCTCAGGCCATTGGCGCGAGACTGTGCGTTAATACGTGTGATCCACAGCGAGCGGAACTGACGCTTACGCTGACGACGGTCACGGTACGCATACTGACCTGCTTTCGTTACTGCTTGAACAGCAACACGAAAAATACGGCTACGGGCTCCATAGTAACCCTTGGCCTGCTTTAAAATCTTCTTGTGACGCCGATGCGCCACCACACCACGTTTTACGCGAGGCATAGTCTTCTCCTAATTAAGTTGGGTAACCGGTTAGCGTGCACGCATCATGCGGTCGATAAGAATCTTGTCGCTGTCGTGGATCATTGAAGTTCCACGCAACTGACGCTTACGCTTGGTTGTCATCTTGGTCAGGATGTGACTTTTATGAGCGCTCTTGCGCTTATATCCGCTCGCCGTTTTTTTAAAACGTTTCGCGGCCCCACTGTGAATTTTTGCTTTAGGCATAATCAAATACTCCGCATTTGAAGGTTAATAAATAGAATCTAGCGCATTCACGGGCAACTAGTTCTTCTTTTTAGGTGCGATAACCATAGTGAGTTGTCGGCCTTCCATTTTCGGAAATTGCTCGACAGCCCCCAATTCGGCCAGATCAGCTTCTACTCGTTTGAGTAGCTCCATGCCGATTTCCTGGTGAGCCATTTCACGACCGCGAAAACGCAGTGTGACTTTAGCCTTATCGCCATTTTCAAGGAAACGTGTCAGGTTGCGTAGTTTTACCTGGTAGTCTCCATCCTCCGTCCCTGGACGAAACTTCATTTCTTTAACTTGTGTACGCTTCTGCTTCTTTTTCTGAGCAGATTTTTGCTTCTTGGCTTCGAAGATGTGCTTGCCATAGTCCATCACTTTACAGACTACGGGATCGGAATCGGTTATCTGTACCAAGTCCATGGTGGCGGCTTCGGCCGTAGCAATAGCCTCAGCAAGCGGGACAATACCCAATTGCTCGCCTTCTGCTCCTACCAGTCGAACTGGATCTGCTGTAATTTGGTCATTAATGACTGCCTTCTTACTGCTGCCCTTGCCAGTTTCTTTCTTAATGCTGATTCTCCATATTCGCCAATGCAATACGGCCGAGTCGGGCTACATCGTCGGTAAGGAGCGCGGAAAACGCGTCGAGACCCATTGATCCCAGGTCCTCACCACGACGGGCACGCACGGCCACAGTCTGTGATTCTACTTCTTTGTCCCCCACCACGAGCAGGTAGGGAATCTTCTGAATTGTATGCTCGCGGATTTTAAAGCCGATCTTTTCATTTCTCAAGTCCGAAATGACCCGAAAGCCCTTGTTTCTCAAGGATTCTTCCACTTTTTTGGCATATTCTTGATGTTTGTCGGTAATATTGAGAACGACGGCCTGTTCCGGTGCCAACCAACTCGGAAAAACGCCTTCATAATGCTCGATCAGAATACCGATAAAACGCTCGAAAGACCCCAAAATAGCCCGGTGCAGCATGACCGGTACCTGACGAGAACCATCCTCGGACACATATTGAGCATCCAGACGGCCAGGCATGGAAAAATCGACCTGAATCGTGCCCAATTGCCAGATTCGACCAATGCAGTCTTTTAGCGAGAACTCGATCTTCGGCCCGTAGAAAGCTCCTTCTCCCGGTAATTCTTGCCAGGGTAGATTCGCAGCATCAAGGGCATCACCCAGGGCCTTTTCAGAGCGGTCCCAATCGCTGTCGGATCCCACACGCTGTTCCGGGCGCGTAGACAATCGATAGATGATTTCCGTGAAACCAAAATCTTCATAGACAGCATGCAGGAAATCTATAAAGGAGGACACTTCCCCTTGAATTTGATCCTCTGTGCAGAAAATATGAGCGTCGTCCTGGGTAAAACCTCGCACCCGCATAATACCGTGCAGAGAACCGGAGGGCTCATTTCGATGGCAACTACCAAACTCTGCCAATCTCAGGGGTAGATCGCGGTAAGACTTTAAGCCCTGGTTGAACACCTGAACATGACAGGGGCAATTCATAGGCTTGATGGCAAACTCACGCTCGTCAGATTGCAGCTTGAACATCCCGTCAGAAAACTTATCGGCGTGACCAGATTTTTCCCACAGGGAAATATCTACCAGCTGAGGCGTTTTGATCTCCTGATAGCCCTGCTCGACTTGCGCCTTGCGCATATACTGTTCAATGGTCTGGTAGATAGACCAACCCGCTGGATGCCAAAACACCATTCCCGGCGCTTCTTCCTGAGTATGAAACAGGCCGAGTTTTTTCCCAATCTTCCGGTGATCGCGCTTTTCCGCTTCCTGAATCCGGTTGAGATACTGTTTAAGTTGCTTCTTGTTGGCCCATGCGGTGCCGTAGATGCGCTGCAACATCTGATTTTTTGAATCGCCACGCCAGTAGGCACCAGCCACTTTGGTTAATTTAAAGGCCTTCAGCTTGCCCGTACTGGGAACGTGCGGACCGCGACACAGATCTTTCCAGTCGCCCTGGCCGTAGACGGAGATATCTTCCCCTTCGGGCAATTCCTGAATGATTTCTACTTTGTAGGCTTCACCCATCTCACCAAAGGTCTCTATGGCCTGCTCGCGCGAATATACCTGACGCTCCACTACCAAATCCTGAGCGACAATCTCTTCCATGCGCTTTTCAATCTTTTCAAGATCTTCAGGTTGGAAATTGGTATCGGTGGCAAAATCATAGAAGAAACCGTCTTCTATGACCGGACCAATGGTCACTTGCACACCCGGGTACAACTGCTGAGTCGCCATGGCCATCAAATGCGCTGTGGAGTGTCGAATAATTTCGAGACCGGCGTCGTCACGCTCGGTGATAATGGCCAGTGAAGCATCGGCATCCATCACAAAGGAAGTATCTACTTCTTTACCATCGACCACGCCCGCAAGCGCAGCTTTTGCTAGGCCAGGGCCGATATCGGCGGCGACGTCGTGAACAGAAATGGAGGATTCAAAAGAACGTTGACTGCCATCAGGCAGTGTAACAACCGGCATTGGATTTCCTTTATCAGTGGTGGCCCCTACTAAAGGTCACGTGAATCATGTTTCGATCAAAGCGATGTAGTTAAAAACTAACGTTGCTAACCATCGCTGCTGAATTTTCGTTTAACCGACCCTTGCGAATCGCGGCCGAGGATTCTAGCACATTAAACTGACGGGAGGCGCCCTGACTGATCGTAATCATTAACGCAGCCCATCAATCCAGCAAACTGCTCGAGCCTCATCGCGCGATACACGGCGATGGCCGCTATGCTGGCCGAGCTTGGACTAGATAGCGCAATGGCCCACTGGCCAGTGAGTCGAAGGGGTAGCATGTCACCAATAGAAGTTCGTCCAAGCTCCCTTGAGATGATGGCACCGGTTCGAGATTAATGTTCACCACTGCCGTATTGGTAACCTCATAGCGTATGTTCTCGCCGGTGGGCAACTCGAGGAAAAAGATGCCATCCACATCAACTGATTTTAAAAAGCCGAAGTGGGTGTCACTGTGACCCCCAATCAGACTTAATCCAGGCTGGCCCAGTGGCGCCGAAGCGCTTTCGTGTCCCGGCCCGAAGGCCAAGGCATTTCCGGTTGCTCCCGCCAGCACATACAGTTGCAGTGATTGTTGTGGAATATTCATTTTAGCCACCGGCCAAGTGTCGGCCCAGGGCCAGGGCTTAACGGGCGCACCATCGGATTGCAAACTTTGCTCCCAGGCGCGGCCAATCAAATACTGAGCCAGATGCGCTTTGCCCTGTATGTAACCCGCACTAGCGATCTGCTGAAAGCCAATTAGCGCGAAGCACACCGCCGACACCGCGCGCCAGTTATCAAGCTGTAGTCGTCGGAACATGGTCCACCTCCTCTCTGCGCATCACTACAAACATCATCGCGATGAATAGAGACAGGCAACCGAAGAAGACATTGGCCGGCCCTGTTGTCGCCGTTTTTGGATAGGCGAAACTTTGTGGGGACTGCCCCTTGGGCCGACTGTTAGCCACGGCAGCTTTCGCCAGAGCGAATGTTTTGGGTCGAGATATTTTCTCCTCCACCGCCACAAAGCTCGTATAGGGACTTAACAGAGCGTGTTTGAGCGCAACTTCCAGAACATCGGCGCGAACCTGTTCCTTGGAGCGACCGGTTACCAGTTCGTCCAGCAAACTGGTAATTTTTCGCCTCGCCCATAAGGTACCGACTCCAGGATGATCCGGCATTGCCTCGCGATCTTTGTTTCCCAGCTCGAGTTGCCGCGACCAAAGCTGCCCTCCAACATCACCACTGACGGTAATCAGACCCTCAAGAGGTGTCGTGCCGGAGTTAACCGCAACTACCACTGGCTCACCTTTGTACAGGTCCGAGACTTTTTGCGGAAACGACTCCACACCTACCGGCCACTGAATATTGATGTTCGCTGCCACCGGAGTCGCTATTTGAGTGAACAGTGTCGCCATTTTTTCGCTGACTTCTGAGAGGTCACCAATATGCAAATGGGTACCGCGACCAAATTGAGCAGATTTGCGCATAAACCAGGAATTGGGCGCAGACCCGATCCCCACAGTGAAAAGGCGATTATCACCAAGGCGCTGAGTAATCTCTTCGAATAGCTGTTGTTCGTTACCGACAGCACCATCGGTTACAAAAACAACCTGGCGAATTCTTTGCCCACCTTCACCAAGCGAAGCCCGTGGAGTACCGAACGCGGCACGAAGAGCTGGCAACATTTCGGTTCCCCCTCCCGCTTCTAAATGTCTTACATACTCCAGCCCCTGCTGCACATTGTGCGGCGAAGCTGCAACCGCTCGATTGAAAAGCATACGATAGTGCGAGTTGAATTCAATGACATTGAAAGAGTCCTGAGGCTTAAGGCCGTTCAAAGCAACACTAAGACTTTCCCGAGCCTGCTCGATCGCTACCCCACCCATAGAACCTGAGGTATCAATCACCAGGATAATTTCTCGCGCCATTTGATCAAGCACCTTGGAGCTTTCAAGCGCGGGTGGGATAACCATAAGCAATCCGTAATGTTCTTCCCCGACGCGCTCTGTAAAGACAGCCGCTTGCGGGGCAGCACCTGTCACTGCCTGCCAACTCATCACAAAATCCCGATCCATTTCGCTGAAGCGGTTGGCCAGCCGAATCTCGTAACGGTTTTTACTTCGCGCCATCGCAAGCTCGTGGTAGGCCGCATCGACCTTGGCTAGCGGCATCCCCACATCAAGCTCTACTGTAATTTCTATCGCGTTGATAGGGGCCGCATCAGACCCAGGATTGGGATTCAGCAAAGGGGTGATAGCACTGGCATCGGGAACCACGTCCGTCGCCTGCGCCCAACCGAGATAGGGGTTGAACTCCAGTGACTCGTTAGCCTCATGCTCAGCAGGCTCTTTTGTGGGTGCCCCGGGGATATACCGCGGCGTAATCGTCATGGGAAAACGCAGTGAAAACTCACCCTGGCCGAAGACCACCTGTTGCACGTAGTCCAGACGCACCGTAATCAGTTCACCGGGGCCGATATTGGCCACACGATTGGTAAAGAGATTAGGACGCTGCTGCGCGACCAGGCTTGCCTTCTTGCCCGCTTTTTTCGCCTGCTGGTAAATTTTCTTCGCGATAGATTTCTCTTTGATATTCCCTCGAATCAAGCGCTCCCCCACTTGCATTTCCATCGCTTTCACTGCGCCAGTATCGGGCAACGGAAATGCGTAGACCGCCTCCACCCAACCGTCGGTGTCGTTGCGGAATGTTTGCTCCAGCCTCACCTGGGCGATCATGCCGCTGATATCAAAATGAACTTTGCTATCGTGGATAACCGCGGGAGTATATTGACCTGTTGCACGATCATGAATAAGCATCTGGCCCGATTGCACACCATTGGGGCGCACGCTGTCAGCTTCCTGGGCGCGTCCGGGGCTGACGGTTAGTAGCATTATCGCTACAGCCGCGATAAGCAATCTGGGCAGCGCGCGGAAAAAAAGCCAGTAGCTATAGCAGTAGAACTCGCGAAACCTGTCGTTCGCTAGTGCCGGGGCAGACAGTGGTAAATGCATGGGGTATCTCCTAAATAATTGGATACCTCCATTAAAAGCGCACTATCTGGCAAAAATGCGTTTCAAATATGGCAATGCTATGAGGAAAAATGACGAATTATGGCAAGCGCTTGTGCAATGCCAGCGATTTTGGAAGTATGGCTGCATTAATGCCCTAAAAACCAGCCAAGAAGAATCTATGCAAAACCACATTGCCATTGTGGAAGACGAACCCGCCATTGCCGCCAATTATCGGGATGCATTGGAGCGCCAGGGATTTCGGGTTTCCATTTACACAAACCGCCTGGATGCTGCGCAAGCGTGCGAACTTAAACTACCCGACTTGGCTATTATCGACGTTGGCCTGGGAACAGATGTAGAAGGCGGTTTTGAACTGTGCCGAGAGTTGCGCAGCCGCAGCGCAGAATTGCCCATCGTGTTTCTGACCGCAAGAGACTCCGAACTGGATATCATCAGTGGCCTTCGACTCGGCGCTGATGACTATCTAACCAAAGATATCAGCCAGGCGCAGATGCTTGCGCGAATTGTAGCCCTGCTGCGCAGGGTGAAGGCGCTGAGTTCACCCATTGAGAAAGAACATTTAGTAAACCAAGGAGATTTATGTTTAAACCTGGAACGCATGACAACCACCTGGAGAGAAAACACGGTTGAGCTCACCGTCACAGAATTTTGGATTGTGCACGCTCTGGCACGGCATCCAGGCCACGTTAAAAATCGACAGCAGTTAATGGACAGCGCCAATGTGGTGTTAGATGACAATACGATCACTTCTCATATCAAACGTATTCGACGAAAATTTCAGCTGGTGGATCCCGACTTTAACGCAGTGGAAACAGCCTATGGAATGGGCTATCGCTGGTCGGGGCTTTAGGCCATGAGTCTTCGCAGACAGCTCTTGATGGTTAGCTTGCTGCTGCTGTCACTGCCCTGGGCGGGCTGCCAGTTTGTGCGGGAAATGGAGGGAGCCCTGCGCCACGGCCAGGAGCAATCGCTACATGCGACTGCGCAGGCAGTTGCAGCGGTTATCAATAATAAACCGCAATTGCTCTACCCCAATGTGGACCGCATGTCGGATGCGCAAGATTCGCGGCCCTCAATCTACGCAAACCCACAGGATATACCCGTTATTGTCGACGGATACGCCGATGGCTGGGAAGAATTGACTCCCTACACACTCGTGAGTGAGAACAGTTCCAAACCGCTGGCGGTAAGTTATCGGGCTATTACTCGAGGAGACAGACTCTACCTACTACTGCAAATTGAAGACGCTAGTGTGATCTATCACAACCCCGGATTGTCTCCACAACTTAATGGCGATCGACTGGTGTTGCGCACCTGGGAAAACAACCGCAGACAGGATTATGTCATTGCGACGGCGGCCCCTGGCCAGGTTAGAGCACGCTATGAGAGCACGATTACCTCAACCGGAAGTGCAAACCGCATACAGGGACAGTGGCAGGACAGTGTTAGCGGTTACACACTGGAACTGCAGATGCCACTCGCAGTCACCGGAGGCAGGCTGGGCTTTTATGTCATCAACGCCACAGCAGCCACTGATACAAACTTTCAAACTCTGGGCAATATAACGCCTCTTGAGACCGCTCCACCCCCATGGTTGATTTACACTCCCGCACCACTGGCAGACACTATCGCCCCCTTCGCAAGAAAAGGTCGGCAGCTCGAGATAATCGACAGATATAAGTGGAGGGTTGCTTCCAACGCACATGTACCCCAGGCAACCACAGAGCCAGTACCGCAAACGGAAAAGACATTTTGGCTGGTAAGGGCTGTCTACCGAAGCATTCTATCGTCGGAAGTACTACAGGCCAGAACCATTGCAACATCCTCCGGCAAGGTAAGCGGCCGCGAAATTGACGACGCACTAGCCGGATACACTGCCAATCAGCGCTATCGAGATAAGCATAATAGTTCCAGTACAACACTGACGGCGACATCACCCATTTTCAATTCAGGGGAAGTAATAGGAGCAGTTTTACTGCGGCAAAGCAGCGAAGAGTATTTGTCACTGACGGATCAGGCATTTAGTCGATTGCTAGGTTATAGCCTCACTGCGATAGGCATAGGCGTTTTTGGTTTGCTTGGTTTTGCCACCGTATTGTCCTGGCGTATTCGCAAGCTCAGCCAAGCGGCGACTGCAGCGACTCAAGGCGACCAGCTGGTGCTGAATAATTTCCCTCGCAGCACCGCGCCCGATGAAATCGGAGAGCTGTCGAGAAGCTACGCCGATCTCCTGGAAAAAATCCGGCAATACAACGACTACCTGCGCACCCTAAGTAGAAAACTATCGCATGAGCTGCGCACGCCAATAGCGGTCATTCAAACCTCTCTTGAGAACCTGGAACAACACCAAGAAAAAAACGCAGAGAGTGATATCTACCTCAATCGGGCTCAAGGCGGTCTGAGTCGTTTGAGCGGTATTCTCAGTGCGATGGCAGAAGCGAGTGGACTTGAAGAAAGCATACGCGCCAACAACAAAAGTCCCCTGGACTTGGTGCCACTGCTCAGGGAGGTCTTTGGCGCCTACAAATCACTGTACTGCGATCACTCACTGCTTTTTTATTGCGACGTCGAATCCGCAATCGTTACAGCTTCTCCGGAGCTGCTGGTTCAGTTACTGGATAAGTTGATGGACAACGCAGTTTCATTTAGCCCAGTGGGCGGCACGATTAAATTACGTTTGGCAGCCGAGGAAGAACACTGGAATATCTCAGTGGAAAATACTGGCCCGCTGCTAAGTAAAAACATGCAGGACCAACTCTTTGGCTCGATGGTTTCGGTAAGAGAGAAAGGTTCAGATAGCCTTCATTTGGGCCTGGGCCTGCATATCGTTCAACTGATTGCAGATTTTCACGAAGCACAGGTTGAGATAAAAAATCTGGAAGACGGCAGTGGTGTGAGCTGTTCGCTAATTCAGAAACGCCAATTGCTTTAGCTCGGCCACTTGGTCTCGCAAGTTTGCAGCTTCTTCAAACTCAAGATTTTTGGCGTGCTGATGCATTTTCTCCTCCAGCTGCCCCAGCTTCCGCGCCATCGCTGCGGGTGAAAGCTTAGCCATTTCGGCCCCATATCTAACTGTCTCATCGGCCACCCTCCTCGCCTTGGCAGTGCCGCCTCGCGTGGGCATGCGTCTGGCGCCTTCCATAATGTCCTGCACCGACTTGTGCACCCCAACTGGCGTTATGCCGTGTTTGGCATTGTGGGCAACTTGCTTTTCTCTGCGACGATCGGTCTCTGCGATGGCACGCTCCATAGAACCGGTGATCCTGTCAGCGTACAAAATAGCCCTGCCGTTCAGATTTCGAGCAGCGCGGCCAATGGTCTGAATAAGAGCGCGATCAGAGCGCAAAAACCCCTCTTTGTCAGCATCCAAAATAGTGACGAGAGATACCTCCGGCATATCCAAACCCTCCCGGAGTAGGTTGATGCCCACCAGCACATCGAATTCACCCAGACGTAGATCGCGGATGATTTCAACTCGCTCAACGGTTTCGATGTCAGAGTGCAGATAGCGCACACGCACCCCGTGATCCGCCAGGTATTCGGTGAGGTCCTCGGACATTCGTTTTGTCAAAGTAGTGACCAGTACTCGCTCACCAAGCGCGACGTTCTTGCGGATTTCACCGAGTAAATCATCTACCTGCGTGGTAGCAGGGCGAATCTCTATTTCAGGATCGATCAAGCCCGTAGGGCGCACAATTTGTTCTACCACTCTTCCCGCATGCTCAGCCTCATATTTCCCTGGCGTGGCAGACACAAACACGGCCTGGGGCACAAGGTTCTCCCACTCCTCAAAACGCAGTGGGCGATTGTCCAGGGCCGATGGAAGCCTGAAGCCGTATTCAACGAGTGTTTCTTTGCGGGACCTATCGCCTTTGTACATGGCGCCGATCTGCGGAATAGTCACATGAGACTCGTCTACGACAACCAGTGCATTTTTTGGCAGGTACTCGAACAAAGTCGGCGGTGGCTCACCGGGAGCACGACCTGAGAGATAGCGCGAATAGTTTTCCACCCCCTGGCAATAGCCCAGTTCACGGATCATTTCCATGTCATAGCGGGTGCGTTGACCCAGGCGCTGTGCTTCTACCAGCTTTTCGTTTTCCTTCAGCTGTTTGAGGCGAACTTCCAGCTCCTCCTCGATATGCCCAATGGCATTGAGCATCACATCTCGCGTGGTCACATAGTGACTCTTGGGGAAGATAGTGACTCGAGGCACTTTGTTAATCACGGCACCTGTAAGCGGATCGAAAATACAAATGTTCTCTATTTCCTCGTCGAACAATTCCACTCGAACAGCTTCGAATTCAGAATCAGCGGGGAATATATCGATCACATCGCCTCGCACCCGATAGGTGCCCCGGCCAAAGTCGACATCATTGCGGCGGTATTGAAGCTCTGCCAACTGACGCAGAAGATCACGTTGATCCACCATCTCGCCCCGGGACAGGTGAATAACCATTTTAAAATAGGATTCGGGGTCGCCGAGGCCATAAATAGCTGACACTGTGGCCACGACAATACAATCATCACGCTCCAGCAATGCCTTGGTGGCCGACAGACGCATCTGCTCGATATGCTCGTTGACCGAGGCGTCCTTCTCTATGTAGGTGTCTGAAGAGGGAACATAGGCCTCGGGCTGGAAGTAATCATAGTAGGAGACGAAATATTCCACTGCATTGTTAGGAAAGAATTCTTTGAACTCCCCGTATAACTGGGCCGCCAAGGTTTTGTTGTGAGCCATAACAATAGTGGGGCGCTGTAATTGCTGGATTACTTTGGCAATGGTGAAGGTTTTACCAGAGCCGGTTACACCCAGGAGCGTTTGCGAGGCAAGCCCCGCGTTAATGCCTTCCACCAGCTGGCGAATAGCCTCGGGCTGGTCCCCAGCGGGTTCAAACTTGGATTTCACCTCAAAAGGTTTGGACATAGCCCCTATAGCTCACATATCAAAAACAGCCGGACATTATCAATCACTGGGCCAAGAATTGCAGCTTGAATCACAACGCGGGCGCGAAAGGGCTAGATTCGCCAATTTCCTATTGACCAAGGCCATCCCCATCATTATTATACGCGGCCTTGGAGTCTCTCCATTCCGCTTTAGCTCAGTTGGTAGAGCAATTGACTGTTAATCAATGGGTCGCTGGTTCGAGCCCAGCAAGCGGAGCCATATAAGCTCGAAATATCAAAGGGTTGCAGAGATGCAGCCCTTTTTTATTGTCTACGGTTTATAGCTGTGTAACGCATTGTGTAACGATTGATTTTTATTTGCCTGCTATAAAGCCCCCGTCGGCTTATTCTTGGCAACGCATAGGAAACTACCCATCTGACCTCCAATCTAACCTAGTCGAGTATGACGACCAAGTTAAAACACTTTCCGATATGGGCATCGGGAAAGCTGGCTCTATGGCGGGGCCTTCGGCCTCGTATGATCAGCATCAGGGCCACCAGTTTTCGCTGGCAAGGAGTGTCCCAGTACCTAGCCGTGGATGCCCAGCTAACCCAACTCTAGTACCACTCAGAATAATATCTATTGGATGGCGTCATTTGATGGAATCAGGTGTGGTTGCGACCTAGCAGGCAGTAGATAGTTTTGTCCGCAATGTCCTATTTTCTGCCGTCCGCGATCTCAAATCTCAGGCAAAATAAAGCCCGCGCTGTTGGCGGGCTATCAGGCAGCGGGCCTAATTCTATTTAGGCTTTATTGCGCCTTGACCACCCTAAGCCGGCAAGCCCAATACCGAACAGGGCGAGGGTGGCGGGAAGGGGAACCGCCTGTGTTGCAACTTCGCCCGAGGCCACATCTCTAGCAACCGCGAGGTTGCTGCAGCCTGGATCAAAACAGGTACCCTCGAAGGAGAACGCTGTGCAGCCACTAAATAGACCAGGTAAAATTGCGATGGTTCCTCCCGCATTTGTCGTGCTGGATGCTAACTGGGCGGCGAAATACGAGACTCCTGTCAAATCACCAATGTCGGTGGTGAGGAAACTAAAAACACTAGAGTTCCCGGGGGAAGAGGGGTTAAAAACGTTATAGTTGTTTTCATTGCTAGAGATTGTGACGTTTGTCGCGCTAAAGATATTCGTGTCAACCTGTTAACTATACGAGCCACTAGCGGTCGAACCGTCGTTAAAAACAACATCCTTTAATGTCCAGCTGATCGGCGTTGCCCCAGCTGACAGAGAGGTCATCAAGGCGGCGACAATTACGATTATTCTCATTATTCCTTCCTTAGCGTTTAGTTTTCGAGTTTTTCAATATGCCAGCACACTTTGTGACGCAATAGTCAGACCTATAGTATAAATATATCAATCTTTCAATGACTTACCACTTTTTGGCTAGGCGCGCTTAGTGTTCAGTGTGCAGAAATGTGCGAAAATGTGCGAAAATGTGCGAAAATAAAAAGTATTCTGACAAACTGTCAGGTCTTTCAAAAGGTGCGGATTCAAATGGTCGACGCAACACTCTATTCTTTAGCAAAACTTCATGTCGATCGGAAAAACAATACTGTCGGGAGATATTCCGTGCGTAGCGCATTACTTTCGTTTTGCAAAGTGTTTTCGCTCTCTAGTGTATGTTTGCTATTGCTGGGTATCTCACCGGTAATGGCGCAGGATGGCGCAACCGAATGCGAGGCAGAAAACACATCCGACTTTCGCAGAGCTCTTGCAAATAGTGCTTGCGATGTCATCAACTTGACCAGCAGCGACTATCTTATAACCTCTTCTGCGGTCGATTATGCACTGACGATCAACAGACCAGTGGTAATACAGGGCAACGGTGCAAGTCAAACCAAAATCCAATTAGCCTGGGGCATCCTGGTCGACGCACCGGACTACCCACCCTCTCCAGACTCGATTGACCCCGAGGAGCTTCTGTGCAACATCGGTGAGATCTGTACCACCGACTTCCCCTGGATGCGGGTTGAGATTCGCGATGTATCAATCGTCAGTGCCTTGATTGGGCCTACATCGGTTACCAATGACGGTGCATTGCTTACTCTGGAACGGGTTAACATCTCAAACAGCATCGGTGTGACCGCTGGGGCGCTCCTGAATGTTCGTGGCAACGTTTGGCTTAAAGATTCATTACTCAAGGGCAACTCCAGTGGCATAGGCGGGGCTATCACCAATGCTCCACTAGCCATACCAGACACACTTGGCGTAACTGACCTGTTCAACCTGGCAGTCATTAGCGGGGCGTACTCCGCTGACCTGGAGGATGGGACGCTCGATTCAAGCTTTGATTTATTCCCAGGCGGAAGCCTGCCATTTATGTTGATAACCAACACCGATATCGTCGACAACCAGGCCGAGTCGCTGGGTGGAGGCATTAGCAATAGTTTTGGCACGGTGCTGGTCGTCAATAGCCGGATTTCTAATAACAAAGTCGAAACCTTAACGGGAGCTTTGGGCGGCGGTTTGTCCAACGTTGCCGGGGTTGCCATCGTGGCCGACTCTATATTCCAAAATAACATCGCCGACGCTGGCATTGAATTTGACTTTTCATTCCTGGGCGGACCTTTTAGCGATTTACCTCCGGTGGAAGTTGGCGCCCCCTCGTTTACGTATGCCTCTGCTGGTGGTGCTATTTACAGCCAGACAGGGGTGCTGGCGGTTCAGCGAACTGACTTCCTGGGCAATAAGGCCAGCTCAGCCACCTTTGGCTCACGGGGCGGCGCCATCTATGCCGGGTCTGCGTTACCTTCTCCGCTCAACGATGCGTCGGTCTCATATATGGACAAGGTGACAATGAGCGACAATGAGTCGGGCGGCGGCGGTGCTGTTCATTTTTCCAAAGGCTCGCACACCATCAAACGCACGTTCTTCTCAGGCAATATTGCCAGTGGTATCGGCAGTGCAAAAGGTGGCGCGATACTGGTTGAAAATGCGATGTTGGACCTGCAGCAATCTACCCTGCAGCGAAACAAGGCTAAAGGTAACGGCGAAGGTGGAGGCATCGCATTTGTTGTTAGTACCGCAGAGGGTGACACGCGGGAGCTGAATGTCAGCAACTCTACATTTTCCGAAAATTCTGCCGAAAATAGTGGCCCGATTTTCGGTAATGGTGGTGCGCTTTATATCTTCTCTGAAGTCAATACCAACGATGAGGATGTTGCGCGCCCAACGCAGGACATACCCAAAGTGGTACTTGAGCATACGACGTTTTATGCCAATACAGCAGATCGTTTGGGTAGCCATTACTTTGCCGGTTCCACTACGGCTCTGCAAACCATCGATATTACCGTAAAGGGCTCTGTCTTTACGGGTGGCAATCTGGCGGATGAGGATGACGATTGTTATCTCATGCCCGGCGGCCCCCTAAACCCCGATGCAATCGATAAAACCGAGGAATTCAGTTACGCTGCAACGGCGACCTGCGGCGGTGGCGGTGGGCAATTCACCGACGGCTATCTACTTCAACCACTGGCACTCAATGGTGCGGCTGTGCCCACGCATATGCCGTCTGAATCCAGTTCATTAGTGGATAAGATTCAGTGCTACTCCGATATTGACCAACGTGGTCTGTCGCGGCCCTATCAAGCCAAGTCGTTTCTGGACCCTATTGATATCTGTGACCCTGGTGCTGTTGAGTACGCCGATTACAAACTGACGGCTTTTACCCCAGCCCCGCATGCCAATAATGTCGCTGCCAATGCTACTATCGTTGTCACATTCCGCGACCCGCTGTCTATCTCAGTCGCTCTATCAACTAACTCCGTTTCAGACGAATCTTTGGTCGTTGACTCTAACCTGAGAGGCCGTATTGCGGGCAGTTTCAGGTTTTCAGACGATAATAGACGGGTCAGCTTTTCACCGACTCAGCCATTGCTGGCCGGGGAGCAGGTTCGGGTCGTTGTAACCAGTAAGATCGAGAGCGAAAAAGGCGTGCCACTTTCCAACCCAACCCAGTGGTCGTTCAGTGTGGGAAATGGCGCACCGCCACATTGCATCGCCGGATTTGACAGTGCAGGAGCCGCTTTTCCGGCAGTGAGAAACGCCACCTCAAAGCTGGCTGATTTGGACAACGATGGTGATCTTGATTTTGTGCTGACCGGCAGCACTGGCACTTACAGCAGAATTTCGCGGGTCTATAGTAACAACGAAGGCAGCTTTGATATTGTCGGCGAATTCGACGGAATGCAAAGCGCGGCACTTGCCTGGGGCGACGTTAATGGCGATGGGTTGACTGACCTGGCCGCCACCGGCCGCACAGGACCAAAACTATTTCAATTCAGTACCGAAACCTTGTTTGCCTCAGGTATTTTGTCGCTGCAACCTGATGGATTTAATGCCGCCATCGCACCCCTGCCGCTGTTCGACGCCGCGGCTGTTGCACTGGGTGACATCAATACAGACGGGCTCCTCGATCTGCTGATAACCGGTCTAGGTGAAAGCGAAGCGGCGGCAAAGCGAATCCTTAATCGCTCAGGTCGGCTGTCCGCCACATTCGATTTGCTGGAGACGGCCAAGGGCTTGTTCCGTGGTCAAATTATTCTGGGTGACCTGGACGGTGATGGCGACCTGGATGCCGTGATGTCGGGGTTTACCACGGTGGGTTCAACCCAAGTTGGAGAAATCTGGGTATTGAACAATAACGGCGGAGAGTTCACGCAGACCGAGAAATTTTTCGCGGAACCCGACTCTTTCGCGGTAGCCGATGTCGATGGGGACAATGATCTCGATTTGCTTATTGGCCGAGGTCTTTATTTGAATCGCGGCACAGGTGTTTTTAATTCTGTCACTTTCATTGACCTCGATGTCAACGAGTACTCCGCCTTTTTAAGCAACGCTCCAATTCTACACTTCGTTGACCTCAATGGTGATGAGGCGCCTGATCTTGTGGTGTCGGATCGGTTCTTCCTCGACTCAGTTCCCTACAGTTCGTCTTCAGTGCAACCAAAAATCCGTGTCCTTATCAACCATGATGGCGGTAAATTCGATGCCAATTCAGCTGAGTTCTCCAGGACACTACCAATTCCGTATGTAGGAGACGGTCGCATCGAATGGGGCGACATCGACGGCGATGGTGATCAGGACGCCCTGGTTGCGGGTGTCGAGCAAACTCAAATTTATTATCAGCAGCAGTGTGCGGCGGTGGATGACTTGTATGAGGTCTTGTCGGTCGACCCACAGTCTGTCGGTTCACCAGACCTGGTGATCGCCGCCGGCAGTGTTCTTCGCAATGACAAAACGCTGTTCGCGCGCTCCGCTGTCCTCGAAGACGATGTCTCATTTGGCGATCTGGAGTTTCGTGCTGACGGCAGTTTTGTTTATACCCCGTTGCCTTATTTCAATGGCACGGACCAGTTCAGCTATCGGGTGCAGAGCAGTGGCATCTTGACCGAACCGGCCGTTATTTCCATCGATGTGCTGGCCGATCGCAGTTTTGCCTGTTACGCAACATCCGATAATGGCACCTTTGTGTATGCCAGTAACGATGCCGCCGCGCTTACTCTGGTATTGGCCAACACACAGCCTGGTGGGACCGTTAAGGTGGCTGGCGACTGTGTGGGTGTGACGCCACGGGGAGAATTTGCAGAAACGCTGTTCATAGACAAAGACGTGACTATTCTTGGTGGGTTCGACCCCGACGATTGGACAGTGTCTATGCCCGAGCTTTTTCCGACTCTGCTGAGCGCTGACAACTCGGGACGCGTTGTGGTTGTCACTGCGGGTAGCCAGGTCGTATTGCGTGACCTCAACCTGTCTGATGGCGTTGCCGATAACGGCGCTGGCATCCTCAATGAAGGTACTTTGAGTCTCGCAACAACGTCAGTCACTGGCAATAGTGCGAGCGACAATGGCGGTGGTATCTATAATCAGGGCGACCTCACACTGACCGCCAGTCTGGTGGCATTGAATACTGCACCTAATGGGGGCGGCATCTACTCGAATGCTGGTAGCCTGAGTGTTCTCTACTCAACCCTGAGTACCAATCAGGCAGACAACGGCGGCGCACTGTGGATATCGCAGCCCGCCAGCGCCACATTCAATAGCACCACCGTGGCTTTCAATGAAGCGAGCACCGAGGGCGGTGGGCTGTGGTTGGAGACCCCGGAAACCTTGGTCAATCTGCAAAACACGCTGCTCTCAGACAATGTCGGCAGCGACTGTGGCGGATTTTTTCCGGAATCCAACGGCTACAACCTCAACGCGGACGCCAGTTGTGGTCTTTCGGGCGCCGGTGACTCGAGCGTAGACCCTCTACTGCGCAGTTTGTTGGCCAATGGTGGGGCGACGTTGACACATGCCCTGCCCGTTAACAGCCCCGCCATTGACGCGGGAAATCCCGCAGTGCCCGGAACAGATCAGGCCGCCTGTAGTGCGCTCGACCAGCGCGGTGTGCCCAGGGTGGAAGCAGACAGTTGTGATATCGGTGCGTATGAGGCAGCAGTTCAGGAACAGTGTTTTGCGTTCAACGCCACAACCACTGCTGAGTATAATACAGGGGGCAGGTTTCTAATCCAGACAGCGATTGATGAAGCGGCGGCCGGCGACACGATTC
>JBLGAR010000073.1:0-22388 GCA_047612385.1 Cryomorphaceae bacterium
CTCACCAATGAGGCACCACCAGACACCCAACATAGTATTTTCAGCGAAACACTTAATCTGTACAAAACCTGAACGGCTACCCTAAACGAGGTAAGCGATGTTCCGCGGGCTGAGTCAGACTGATAATTGTTGATAATATGGGGCAAAAAGTGATGAACGCAACCACGGCTATACCGCAGGCTGAGCAAATGCTCGAACAGATTATTGCAATGCAGCCGCGGCTGCGCGAGCGTGCGGCCGAGGCCCGGCAGGGGCGTAAGGTGCCGCAAGCGACGGTCGACGAGTTACAGGAGCTCGGCTTTTTCCTCTCCCTGCAGCCGGCCCGGTACGGCGGCCTCGAACTGACGCCTCAGCAGTTCTTTAAGATGCAGATGGCCATTGCCGAAGGATGTATGTCCTCGGCTTGGGCCTGCGGTATTGTTGCCGTCCATAGTTTTCAGCTGGCGCTGATGGCTGATCAAGCTCAGCAGGATGTCTGGGGCGATTCAATCCATACACGGGTCTCTTCCTCCTACGCTCCAATGGGTAAAGTGGAAGTGGTTGAGGGCGGCTTCCGCTTCAGTGGCCGCTGGGGTTGGTCCAGCGGCAGTGATCACTGTACCTGGGCACTGCTTGGCGGCATTATCCCCGGAGAAGGTTATCGCACGTTCTTAGTGCCGAAGCAGGATTACCAGATTATCGATACCTGGCAGTCCATGGGTCTGCAGGGTACCGGTAGCAACGATGTTGTGGTCGAAGATGTGTTTGTACCGGATTATCGAACGCATAAGCAGATGGACGGCTTTTTGGTGCAGAACCCGGGTCGAGAACTGAATCCACAGCCCTTGTTTCAGATTCCTTGGGCGCAGATTTTCATTCGCACCGTATCCTCACCTGCCATTGGTGCCTGTAGGGAAGCACTGAGATTGTTTCAGGAGGGCGCGCTCAGCAAGCAAAGTGCTGACGTGACCAAGCTTGCCGGCGACACCGCTACGTTGGAGCGGATTGCCTTTGCTCGCAACGGTATCGATGAAATGGAAGCGGTGCTGTACCGCAACTTTGATCGCATGATGGATGCCGTCAATACGGGTGCGGAGATACCGATGGATGAACGCATTCTGGCGCGCTACCAGGCGTCATTAGTGATCGAGAAATCGATTACTGTGGTCGACAAGCTGTTTGAGGCGGCCGGGGGGCAGTCGGTCTTTGCCGGCAGTGAAATCCAGCAGCGTTTTCTCGACATCCACACGGCCCGGGCTCACGTTGCCAATAACCCCACCAGTTTTGGTCGAAATCTTGGAGCAACCCGCCTTGGTGTGGATAACCAGGATTTCTTCGTGTGACGCTATGGCTGCGCGGGCTTGTCCCGCATACATCCAAACGGTAGAAGAACACGTAATTAGAGAATGCAAAATTTAGTACCCGTTGAACAGAAGAACCCTAATCCTCAAGGCAAGGGCTGCGTGCCAGTATTGCAGGATTGGGCCGCTCTGCGTCCTCACTTGCCGGGCCGTAAAAGTCCGACCGATGTTATCAAAGACTACTGCTTATCTTCTCTGGTGCTGGCAGCGAAGTTTCGATTCAAGCCGGTGCCGGGAAAGTCCTACTACCTCTACAGTGACCCGCATGATTGGACGCTATCGTTGATCGCTCCGCATGAGTGGGGCCAGCGGCAGCCGGGCGACTATGTGGCGCATTGCCTCTTGCGATCTGATATGACTTGGCAACTCGAAATTGACGATGGCTGCCTCGACAGTCCGGTGCGGCAGCGTCTTGAGAGATTCGTTGAGGGTTTCTCTGCGGCTGTGACCGACCGCAATTCTCTGCTGTCGGGACTGCCATTCTATGCGAGTAAGCTGCCGTATTTTCAGCGCATGGCCGCTACCGGTCTCGCGGTGTCACTGCAGCACTCCGTCCGTGGTATCGACAGCCACTCCCTGGAGCAGCCACCAAAGGCTCTGGACCTGATACTTGGGTCCGATCCGGAAAGTTCGGCGCCAATTTAGTAGCGACACCAGATCCTCGTTGAGCTTTGTAGTGTAAAAGTCTGCGAGAAGACTTAACCGCAGCCAGCTCCCCCCGCTCTCAAATCAAGCGTCTCGAAACGTCTCTGATCTAGAATATGCACGGCGCATTTCGCCTGCTCTTTGCCGGTAGCAGTCACAACCGTCTTCATCCACAGCGGCATTGCCTTGCTAAGGCTAAAATAGTTCCAGTTTGCTTCCTTGCGATCACTTAACAATCCGGCGCTCTTAAGCGCACCAAGCGCCTTCGACGCAGCGGGCTGGGGGATTCCCAGTGCTTCCACAAACTCGCAGACACAGACTTCTTTGTTGGCTAAAACTAGGTACAGGCATCTAAGGCGAGTCTCGTTAGCAAGAGCAGAAAAAACTGTAGCAGCATCTATATTCATAAAATTGAATATGCTATATATGGCATGTAGTCAGGTGCTTGAATCATACGCCAGTTTTTAGCGTTTCGCGAAGCACAAGTGGAAAAATTTACAGGAGTTTTGTAATGCCGATTAAGCTGGGAATTAACGGGTTTGGCCGTATAGGTAGATTGTCCATGCGAGTGGCTTGGGAGATGGAAGACGTACAAGTTATTCAAATTAATGATCCCGGGGGTGACGCTGCAACTCTCGCACACTTACTCAACTACGATTCTGTTCATGGACGCTGGCAACATAATGCGATCAGCGATGGCGAAGAAATCATTGTTGCCGATAAAAAAGTCAGTTGCACACACAACCGCAGCATTGCCGAGACAGACTGGTCGGACTGCGACGTTGTGATTGAGGCCTCGGGAAAATTTAAGCGCAAAGCCCTATTGAAGGATTATCTAGATCAGGGCGTAAAGCGTGTTGTTGTTACCGCGCCCATTAAAGAAGAGGGTGTGCTCGATGTCGTCCTGGGGGTAAATGACAATCTATATGACCCCCGGCTCCACCCTATCGTCAGTGCCGCTTCATGCACCACCAATTGCCTGGCACCGGTGGTGAAGGTAATCCATGAGAAGCTTGGTATCAGGCATGGTTCGATGACAAGCATTCACAATATCACCAGTACGCAGACCATTCTCGATGCACCGCACAAGGATTTGCGCCGTGCTAGAGCCTGCGGGATGAGCCTGATTCCCACCACGACCGGGTCTGCCACCGCCATTACTCATATTTTTCCGGACTTAAAGGGTAAACTCAATGGGCATGCCGTTCGCATACCGTTAGCCAATGCCTCACTGACAGACTGTGTATTTGAGGTGGCGCGAGACACCAGCGTGGAAGAAGTGAACGCTCTACTGAAAGCTGCTGCAGAGACCGAATTAGAAGGCATATTGGGTTATGAGACAGCTCCTCTTGTGTCTATTGATTATCGAACCGATCCGCGTTCCAGCATCGTCGACGCACTTTCGACGATGGTTATAAATCATACGCAGGTGAAACTGTACCTGTGGTATGACAACGAGTGGGGCTATGCGAATCGAACCGCGGAGCTCGCGCGATTGGTCGGGCGAAGCGACCTTCAATAGTTCATGGGCAAGCTAGCGTCTCTATCGGAAGATGTTCGCCAGTATCTGTTGGTCACGGGTAACTACTGGGTTTTTACTCTCACCGATGGCGCGCTGCGAATGCTCGTTGTACTGCACTTCCATCAATTGGGTTATAGCCCGCTGGAAGTCGCCATGCTCTTTGTCTTCTATGAAATTTTTGGCGTAATCACCAATTTACTGGGTGGCTGGTTTGCGGCGCGGTTTGGTCTCAACACCACAATGAACGCCGGGTTGGCACTGCAGGTAGTAGCGCTGTGCGCTTTGCTGGTGCCAAGCAGTTGGCTGGGTGTGCCCCTGGTGATGGGAGCTCAGGCGATGTCGGGTATTGCCAAGGATCTTAATAAGATGAGCGCTAAAAGTGCGGTCCGGCTGCTGGTGCCTAAAGACGAAGCCGCTGCACTGTACAAGTGGATTGCAATTCTCACAGGTTCTAAAAATGCGCTTAAAGGCGTGGGCTTTTTCCTCGGCGGAATAATGCTGGAAGCCTGGGGTTTCAGGGGTGCGATCGCGGTTATGGCCTCAGTACTTGCCGCGGTGTGGTTACTCAGCATGTGTGTATTGCAGAGAGATTTTGGTAAGTCCAGCGTCAGGCCGAAGTTCCAGCAGTTGTTTTCTAAAAGCCATGCAGTTAACTGCTTGTCTGGGGCGCGCTTATTTTTGTTTGCCGCGCGGGATGTCTGGTTTGTTGTTGCGCTGCCCGTTTATCTGTCCTCAGTTTTGGGTTGGGAGCATTGGACGGTCGGGGCGTTTCTTGCGTGCTGGGTCATCGGCTATGGTTTTGTTCAATCATTTGCCCCCAGAATAACCGGTGGTCGCGGAACAACGGTGCCAGATGGAAGGGCTGCCTTTGTTTGGGCGATGGCTTTGTTGCTGGTCCCGGCGATAATCGCTGTTGCGATATCAACAGGCACGGCAGTCCAGTTAAGTCTGGTTGCAGGCCTAATGGCCTTCGGGGCATTGTTCGCTGTAAATTCTGCGCTGCATAGCTTTCTTATCATTAGCTATGCCGATGAGGATGGGGTTTCTCTGGATATTGGGTTCTATTACATGGCCAATGCTATGGGGCGGTTGCTAGGTACCATGCTGTCGGGGTGGGTGTACCAAACATGGGGGTTGTCCTCATGCCTGTGGATATCCAGTGCAATGATCGGAGTTTGTGCCCTAGTGTCGCTGATGCTGCCAACGCACAAGAACGCTGTACCTTAACTGGGCACAGCTCCAGCTTTGGCAGCCGGTAATGATCAAGCGCTGTGAAACGCAGCGATAGCGAAGATGATTTGCACCATGGAGCTCAACCTACCAGCAGTTTCTGCGATGAAGTCTTGCTGTCGATAGAGTCCACCAGTGAAGCGGGCAAGTTCAGGCCCGAAGACAATTGCCCAAGAAATTCTCGCCCTGCAAGGCAGCTGATATCCAGCATCATAGCCGCGGCGGTATAAACCTCTATCGCTAGAACAGGGTCCGTGGCCTGAGCCGCCAGCGCGTGACTGGTATGCGGAGCACGCAATTCGTCAAACAGCATTGCGCGCTCTTGAGGTGTTAGCCCTAGCGTATCCAGATTTTCAAAAATTTGTTTTTGTTCCTCTGGCCCCAGATTGCCGTCCGCCATTGCGGCTGCAATCATGGTGCGTAGGATTAGCAAACCGTGGGATTCGGACAGATTCCCGGCCAGCGCGTCAAATTCTTTCTGTGGCAGACTCTGCCACACGGGCGCAGAAGATATGGCGCTTGGTTGATTGGCCATCGCAGGTGCTTGGATGGTGTCAGTGTTGTCGCTGGAATTTCCCTGATACTTTTTGTAAGCACTCCAGGCCAGCGCACCAACGGCTGCCACTCCGCCAATTTTGGCGATGGATTTAGCAGTGTTACGCCCAGACTTGCTGCCCAGTGCGGACACCAGTGCTCCACCGGCGACTCCGCCGGCAAGTCCTGCTCCGACTCCACTTCCTGTTATTGAACTCACCAGCTTGTTGAAATCTAACATGTCGTTACCTCTTTTATTCAAGCGTCTACTGAAACCAGTATGGGCTACTCTTCTCCGCCAAGAAAACCAAATATGTGCAGCAGGCTGGCGAACAAGTTGTAAATAGAGACGAACAAGGAGACGGTTGCGATGATGTAATTAGTTTCTCCGCCACGAACGATGTTCTGGGTTTCAAACATAATCAGGCCGCTCATTAGCATGACAAAAAGGCCAGATACTGCCAGGGAAAGCGCAGGTATCTGGAAAAAGATGGAGGCCAAGCCCAGACAAAAAGCTGTAATAATGCCGATCATGAGGAAGGAGCCCCAATTTGCTGTATTCACAGCAGAAGGGCTGCGCGCATACCAGGAAAGGCCCAGGAAGGCGGCCGCCGTAACGCCCATTGTGGTTGTTACCAGTGCAGGTCCGTTCGACATGCTCAGGTAGTGTCCGATCATCGGTCCCAGGGTATATCCCATAAAACCGGTCAGTGCGAATATGGATACGAGCCCCCATGCGCTGTTACGCAACCGGAACGTAGTAAATAGCAGGCCAAAGTATCCACCCAGGGTGAGTAGAAGTCCTGGAGCGGGCAGTTGCAGGGCCGCGCTGGTTCCTGCCATTAACGCCGAGAACATTAGCGTTACAGACAGTAGCCGATAGGTGTCACGCAGCACCTTGTGGCCGGCGATTGACTCCTCACCCGGGATCGCCGGGGCCGCCGAACTCGCGTTTCTCCTGTCAATATCTGAAAACATTATGTGATCTCCTGTGGTTGTCACTGCAAGCGATGATAGCGAAGGTATTTGTCAGGTCTATTCGAATATAACGGTTAGATAGAACGGTTTTATCGATCTATAATTATTCGCCTAAACCGAACATTTTGTATCCTTTAATCGGCTTTAACTGATAAAGTTTCCCTTTAGGTAGCGCCGCTGTAGGCGGTATCTATAAACTCAAGGAGCGTAAATGACGCCGTTTGTATCAGCACTTATAATCTTATTGATGACCTGGGTTTCACTACGAGTACTCGAACTGCAAGCAAAGAACACACCAGTCCGGGTTGAAGCTATGTCGTCTTCCCAGCACAACAAGCGCTCTGGATAGGTCAATGCGACATCTCAATTATAGTCACCTTCTGTATTTCTGGACCGTTGCCCGGGAGGGCAGTATCTCCAAGGCGACCCAGACCCTGCACCTGACCCCTCAGACCATAAGCGGTCAGCTTAAGCTGCTCGAAGAATCTGTCGGTGAACCGTTGTTCAATCGTGTCGGCCGAGGCCTGGTGATGACCGAAACAGGCCGCATGGTTTATCAGTACGCTGATGAGATTTTTACACTGGGTTCTGAGCTGGCATCCAGGGTCAAGACAGGGGATGTTATCGTTCCCGCCGCGCTTACCGTTGGCATAGTGAATTCTATTCCAAAACTGGTAGCATCACGTGTGCTGCAACCGGTGCTGCGATCTGAAATACCCACAAGACTGGTCTGTCGCGAGGGCGCGCTTGAAACCTTGCTTGGAGATCTGGCGGTTCATCAGTTAGATCTTGTACTGTCCGACCGGCCTATCCCTGTAGGGCTCTCCGTCAAGGCTTTCAGCCATGCCCTGGGGACGAGTCAAATTGCGCTGTTCGCAAAAAAGGGTACGACCCGGAAGTACGAAAAGGGTTTCCCTGCATCATTAGACCAAGCCCCTATGCTGCTACCCACAGTTGAAAATCCGATCAGGCGCGCACTGGATGATTGGTTTGACCAGCAGGGCATCTCTCCTACTCTGGTTGCCGAATTTGAGGACAGTGCGCTGATGAAGGCCTTTGGCGAAGCCGGCAACGGTATCTTCCCCGCCCCCGCCGCTATTAGTGATGAGGTAGAGCAGATGTACCGCTGTCGGCGTATTGGCCCGTCTATTTCCGTTGAGGAGAAATACTATGCCATTTCACCCGAGCGGAAATTGAAGCATCCTGCCGTACTCAGTATTATCGAAAACGCCCGGAGCCAATTGCAGGTACGGTAAATCAGTTCGTGAATTTCGTACTACGGTCTCGGTTAGTTCGACTATTCCGGCTATTACACAAGCGGTATGGTTCAAGCGTGATTAAACAGGAGCAACCCTATGAATATCTATCTTCAGGCTCAGGGTTTCGAACTGACTCCGGCGATTGATGCACATGTGCGCAGCAAGCTGGCTAGCAAACTGGCTTTTGTAGCAAACGACATAAAGGCGGTGGATGTGTTTCTAGCAGATATCAACGGCCCGAAAGGCGGTGCTGATAAAAAAGTGGTTGTTTGTGTTCAATTAAAATCTCGACTCTCAGTCAGATTGGAGGCGGTACATAGCAATTTATATGGTGCCATCTCAGTCATTGCGGGCAAAGTGAGGCACAGTGTCAAGCGAACTCTGCATAGGCGCAAGCGATTGCAAAAAGCCCGATTGCGTGAGTTGAGGCAGTATGCTGGAGAGTTACAGGCTATCTAAGAGGTGCTTCTTTATCTAACTGTGTTTACGGCCTGAGGCAAAAAGCGCTCTGGCTCAATGCTTCAACCACTGCGCATCCGACACTAGACAGATGCCGCCACTTCTCGTTAGCAACGGTCGTACGGCTTCCACAATAGCATCCACTATTTCCTGATCCTCGCAGGCAATTACAAAAAGGCAGTTGCTGGAGTCTCCGGCAAGCGCATCCGCTCGACGCTCTCCTCTGTTGCCAGCGCCGCGAACGTCCGGGATGAGGGTATAACCTCCGGCGCCCACTTGCGTAAGCAACGCCGAGAGTCGCTTTGCCTGAGGAGTTTCTATTACAATTTCCATGCGCTTGCAGGGTTTCATAGCAGCCACCTAATTAATGCGTGGTAAGTTGGTATACCGACTAGCAGGTTAAACGGGAAGGTAATCGCCAGCGACATGGTCAGATAGATACCCGGATTGGCTTCGGGTAAAGCCAGTCGCATCGCTGCGGGGACCGCGATGTAGGAGCCGCTTGCGACCAGCACCACGAAGAGTAGAGCATTGCCTTCAGTTAAACCTAGCCCTGCGGCCGCCGCCAAGCCTAGCGCGGCGCTTATCAAGGGTATGCCGATTGCCGCCAGAATCAGCACCGTGAATGATTGCCCGCCCAATTGCGAATCACCCGAGCTTCGGAAGTCCTTGAAACGGCGTGCGGCTACAATACCCATATCCAGAAGAAACAAGCAGAGTAAACCCAGAAACAGATCTTTCACCAGCGGTTCTATCTGACCCATTCCGGCAGGGCCTGTAATCCAGCCGATCAGCATACTGCCCATGATTAAAAACACTGAGCTGTTGAACAGTGATTCGTTGCACAGCTGCTTCCACGAAAAAGGGTTTGCTGTATCGGCGTCGCGATCGCCATAGTGCTTGTACAGTATGATGCCCATTATGATGGCGGGTGATTCCATTAGTGCCATCGCTGCCACCATGTAACCGCTCCACTGAATGTCTTGGATGTCGAGGTATCCCGCTGCGGTAACGAAGGTGACGGCACTGACAGAACCAAAAGTGGCTGCAATAGCCGCGGCATCGGCGATAGGCACACGCTTTTTCATCAAGAAAAAGGTGTAGATAGGCACTATTGCAGAAAAACCAATAGCGGCGACTAGCGTCAACAGTATTCCAGCGTCGATACTGGATTCTGCCAGGGCCACTCCACCTTTGAAGCCAATTGCAAACAGTAGATACAAGGATAGAGATTTGGCGACCTGAGCCGGAATCTCCAGGTCGGACCGAACAGCGACCGCGATAACACCGAGGAAGAAAAACAGTAGCGGCGGCGAGCTCAGATTGGTAAGAAAGACGGACATTATGAGGGCGATTCACCCCGAAGCGCAGACGATTTTTGCATAACCTTCTGCTTGAGCCTCTGCCGGTACTCACGCAATCTGTTTCTGAGTGCGGTGTCTCCGGTTGCAATCATTTGTGCGGCGAGAATAGCCGCGTTGGTCGCATTGTCGATCGCGACTGTTGCCACAGGAATGCCGGCTGGCATCTGGACAATGGACATTAGCGCATCCATGCCTTCTAGTTTAGTCGCGCTTATGGGTACTCCGATAACCGGTAGTAGACTAATAGCGGCTGCCATGCCAGGCAGGTGAGCTGCGCCGCCGGCACCGGCGATAATCACCCTGAGGCCGCGACCCTCTGCTGAACTGGCATAGTCTGTCAGTTTTTCCGGCGTTCGATGTGCGCTGACGATATCCATTTCCCAGGCTACGCCCAGTTCATCGAGCATCTCTCCGGCCGCCCGCATGACGGGTAGATCTGAGTCGCTGCCCATGATGATGCCCACTAATGGAGTCATGCTGCTTTACCACCTTGCTGTGAGTTCAGTTGCGACATCGCCTGGTTGGCTTTTTTCAGCGCCGAGTTAACGCTTTTGGCAACGGCGTTGATATGACCCATTTTACGTCCAATGTTACCCGGCGCTTTGCCATACCAGTATATCGAAGCGCCGGATTCCTTTTCTCTATACACCCCAGGCTTCGCGGGGCAATTTTCCCTGAGGGCTTCGGTATACAGTATGTTTACCATGGCGCCGGGGGTTTTGGCCTTGATTTTCCCCAGTGGTAATCCTGTTACTGCGCGCACATGTTGTTCGAACTGAGACACGTTGCAGGCATCCAGGGTTAGGTGGCCCGAATTGTGAACCCGTGGTGAAATTTCGTTGATCAGTAGCTCTCCGTCCGGAGTAACAAACATCTCGATCGCAAATACTCCCACGCCGTCAAGTAAGGTTACCACTTTTTCTGCCAGCGCAGTTGCAGCTGTGCAAAGTTCGACGCTTATATCTGCTGGCATTGACACGGTTTGAACCGAATTGAGCTGATGATCGAAATCCATGCTCAGCGGCGGATAGGTCTCAACATCACCATTTTTTGCCCGCGCTGTAATAATCGAAATCTCTCGAGAATCATTGAGGTAGGGCTCGACTATGCTAGGCGTGTCCCAGAGTTCTCGCAGCGGATGTTCACCGAGCAGTAACTGTACGCCGCGCCCGTCATATCCTCCGCAGCGCGCTTTTTGCACCAGCTGGGACCCAAATAACTCTGGAGGAAACTCAATGGCTCCAGCGCTTTCAGGTAAAATGTAAAAGGGCAGTGTCGGGAGGTTGTTTTCTTGCATCCAGGATTTCTGCAGAGCCTTGTCTTTAAGCATCTTCAGGGTCCCGGCGCAAGGGTCGGTGGAGATGCGTCGCTGCTCCTGTGCCTCCAACAGGAACTCTAGGGTCTCGCCGGGCACATCCTCTTTGTCGAAGGTGATCACATCGCAGACTTCGATCAACTGCTCTACGAGCTGGAGGTCGTCCAGCGCGCCCACAAATATTTTGTCAGCGCTTTGTAAAGCCACATCCTCCAAAGACTCGGAGAGGATGCAAACTTGTATACCCAGTGATCGTGCTGCTTCGCTTAAATACAGTGCCAGCTGCCCGCCGCCAATAATTCCAAGCCTGACTATCATAAAATAAACTCGCCCGATCCAGTAAATCTTGAGATGGTGGCGATGGCCAAACCTGCTTTGCGATGCGTCATAGAGGCTCCCTGATAATAAAGGCGGCAGAGAATACACATCAAAAAAATTCCGACAATTCGTGTTTTTGCTGGTAATAGTTCGGTAAATACGAAGTATAACTGCGGGTCGCAGATTTAATGAAGCCCACGAAAATTTCGTTGCGACTTATAGCTGGCTGCGAATTTTCTCAGACGTGTTAAATAACAGTGTTGCTCGTTGCGCAGTCTCCAAAGATCGTAGCCCATTTTCAAAGACCTCGACATCATAAGCCACCTCGGCGCCTATGGCCTTTAGATTTCCCAGTGTTGCCAGTAAATCTATACAGCCTTCACCGGGCAGTCTTCTATGATTCAAGGTTTCTTCAAAAACATCCTCCATGGGATGCGCCATAGCGTCGTCCAATTGCATGGCAATTATTTTATCGCCCGGAACACTCAATAAGTCTTCCGGTGTCCCCCCAGCACGATGGTGGTGCCAGCAATCAAACATGATGCCCGCGTTATCACATCCCGCTAGGTTCACAATGCGCAAGGCTGTCTCTAGATTGGAAACCTGAGTAAATGGCATAAACTCCAGGCTGACTCTCAAATTTTCTTTTTTTGCGTTCTTACAAAGCGCTGCAAAACAATCGATAATTTGCTGTTCGGATTCAGGTGTTGCTAAACCCAGCGGGGCATTGACTAAATCAGTACCGAATACGCGTGCAATATGAAAGACTTCTTCTGCGGAAAAATGGGTACTGCGGCTGATGAGATCTTCCCCTTCAAGCCTCGAAGAGCTCGGCAACCAATTGAACAGCGGGTCTATTCCACTGACAGACAGCCCCTTGTCCTTTAACAGGCGGGCAATGTCCTCGTCGCAAAAGCCGCTAGCAAGTGCCTCGGTGTATTGTGCTGGATTTATAGTCACAGCCTTAAAGCCGCTGGCCGAAGCTGCGGTAAGAAATTCTTCAAATGCTACGCCTTCCATACTGCCCCAGCATAGCGAAAGTTCGCCAACTACGTTCTGCATCATAGCGCGCATGCTACAGGTTTAGTTGTCGCAATCCCAATTGAAATCTTTTTGGTGTTCATTGAGCACTGAAATCAAACACGCTGTGTTACCAAATTCGATGAAGATGTCGGCTCAGAATTTGAATACAAGAAAAAGACTATCCGGAAACGATCGCCGGATAGTCCAAGTTTTTGCACAAGCTACTAATTACTCCGCCGTGTCATCGCTACCCTGGCTATTACCGGTCCGCCCAATAGTCCGAAGACGACCAGTTATGATCGATCTGAGTACAACTAGCTATCCGGATGGACTATCAGCTAAAATTGAATGGCGTGGCCGCGACACCGTGGTGCGTGAAATTTTGACGTTATACACAATGGACGGTGCTGTTACGTTATGGAAATAATAAAAATGAATACAATCAAGAATCGAGTAAGACTGTTTTTAGGTACCTGTCTACTGTTGCCTACTTTCGCGAATGCCCAAGATTGGTCGCAACAATTTGAACTCTACGGAATTTTAGCCAGCATCGACGGCGAAACAAGTATGGGACGCGTCACCGGCGCAGAAATCGATGTCGATTTTGATGCGATTTTGGAGAATCTGGAAATGGCAGGGATGATGCATTACGAAGCGCATCATAAAAGCGGCTGGGGCGTGTCGCTGGACTATGGATTTATGGATCTTGGTAGTGATATCTCCGGTCGTCGTGGCGGCGTCACTGATATCAGTGTCAAGCAGGTGATATTTGAGGGACTGGCGATACGTCGCTTTCAGTTAGAGGATGGTTTACTCGACTACACGGTTGGTGTGCGTTGGTGGGATAACGAAATCGATGTCAGTGTCGACCCGGCTGTGCTTCCAGGCTCCTTTGAAGTTGAGATCGATGAGGACTGGGTTGATGTTGTCGTAGGTGTGCGCTGGTTAAACAACTTAAATGAGAACTGGAAGTTTTTGTTACAGGGTGATGTCGGCGGCTTTGGTCTGGAATCTGATTTCACTGGACGTGTGCAGGTCGGTGCTTTGTATCAGATGAAAGACAAGTGGGTTCTCGATGTCAAATATATCGCTACTTGGGTAGATTATGAAAATGATGAAACCGAAGGTCAACCGGGTTACTTCGCCTACGACACCGTAACCCACGGACCGGTGATTGGTGTGATTTACCAGTTTTGAACCCAGTTGTTGTGACATACTATCGCTGCAATGAAATCCCGCAAAAAATACGAAATAAGAAACGTATCTGCTCGCCAATCATAGACAGGAGAATATGTGTGGTAGCTAAATTCGTACTGCTCACAACTTTAGTCCTGATTACGAGCCTCAGCAATGGTGCTGGACTAGGCAGAAA
Source organism: Cryomorphaceae bacterium (assembly GCA_047612385.1). GTDB lineage: Bacteria > Pseudomonadota > Gammaproteobacteria > Pseudomonadales > Halieaceae > JBALVT01. The sequence continues at coordinate 13,360 of JBLGAR010000073.1, forward strand.
GACCGATGTCATCACCTTCTACAATGGTGACAAAGTGACGGGTGAAATTAAAAACCTTATTTCGGGGAAGTTAGAAGTCTCCACAAACGCCATGGGAACGTTAAAAATCGAATGGAAGGAGATTGCCACACTGGAGAGTCTCTACCACTATGAGATTAGATTGGCTGATGGTAAACGGTATTATGGCAAGATTGACAATTCTGCTAACGCAGGCGAATTAAGTGTCAGCGACCTCTATGGAGATTATGGAATTTCCGCCCTGGACATTGTCGAAATCAGGCCAGTGGCAGAATCTTTTAAGGACCGCATCGATATTTATCTTTCCGCTGGCTACTCCTATACTAAAGCCAGTTCTCTCGGACAAACCAGTTTGAATTCGGATATCAGCTATGAAGATGAAAAAACCCGCAATGCATTGAGCGCACGTTTGGTGATTACCGATACTGACGGCGAGCAAACCCGCAGCGCCAAGGTTGATCTAACGCGCAGCGTCTGGACTAACAGGCAAGATATTTACCGGATCATACTGGGCAGTTATGAGACCAACGACGAACTGGCCTTGGATTACCGTCTTTCCGTTGGCGGCGGACTCGGGAGATATTTTGCCGATACGCGCAGATCGACCTGGACAGGGGCGTTGGGCCTGCAGGTGTTAACGGAAAAATCTCTCGAAGGTTCAACCCAGGAAAGTGCGGAGGTAGTATTGAACACGAACTACTCGACCTGGAATTTCGACACGCCTGAGCTCGACCTGAAGTTCGATCTGTCGATCTTTCCCAGCATCACTGAAAGTGGCAGGGTCAGGGGCAATACGGACCTTAAATTACGCTGGGAGATTGTAGAAGATTTTTTTTGGGACATAACTGCCTTCGGAACCTACGACAATAAATCCGCCGAGGATACGAGAGTTGACTATGGCATCACCACAGGCGTTGGTTGGAAGTACTAAATTGTAGCGCTAGCGATTACAAACGAATGCTTGCGGTGAGCGCCGAGGCCAGAGATTCAACACGCTTGAGGCGTTGTACACTATCCAGTTTCGTTCCCAGAATAAAGGCCTCAATGCCTGCTCGCCAGAGCACCTCTTTGCTATTTGGAGCCACAGCAGAGGCTTTGACGTTTTTCGCGTGAACAATGCCCGCGACAATCGTACCTTTATCGAAACCTGCCGCTGAGCTGCGTAGCTGCGGAAACACCATGAAGAAAGAGCTAAGCTCGTCAGACCTTTCCCCGCCCTTGGTAATGACACCAAGGCCGATAACATATTTCGCCATGGCCTCGTCATCGACAATCTTGAAGCCTCGACTTATCAACTGTTGGCTCACCGCATCCTGAATTTGTACTGAAAGTATCTGGTTGGACGCTCGCAAGTCTGCGTCCGCCCATATTGGTGGTCCGTACCAGGCAACTGTATCGCCTCTGGAAGGCTTAAAATCCGGCTTTGTCGCAGCAACCGCAGAGTAGGCATTTGCATCCGCTTCCACGCGACTCTTGGTCGGAACGGCACAGCTTACCAATAAGCACATCACCACAGCACATAGCGGTATCAGTCGAGTCAATTGCATTGCTTCCCTCCGATTTCAAGTCCATTTTACTTCCAGCTGAACGTGATAGCTGAGTTGGAAGTGTATATAACGAAGCAACTAAAGCAACTAAAGCAACTAAAGCAAGTAAAGCAACGGTAATAGTAATAGACAACTTTGCTTTGACTGGGGCCAAACCTTCAGGGCCTTCAGGGGTGTCTATTTGTCGGGCTCTTATAGCAGAAAAAATGTCACAATCAAGTGATCTCTTATCAGCTCAGTCGCGTAGTTAGGCTACTAATCAGGGAGAGTTATTATGGGCAGTTTAGTTACCTTGGACGAAAGCATAGAAGTAGAGCGGCCTATTACGGAGGTTTTCGCCTATGTTTCCGAGTTTTCTCGTATTGAGGAGTGGGACCCGGCCGTGTCACGTGGCCATAAACTGACCTCCGGTGCACCCGCCAAAGGCAGCGAGTACCAGATTGACATGAAGGTTGGTTTTTCCCTTCACTACCAGATCATTGAGTTGGAACAGGATCGCAGGATGCTGATGACGGTCGATTCTCGGGTGTTTACGGCGCGGGAAGAGATTTTGTTCAGTGCCACGAGCTCCGGTGGCACACGTGTGCGTTATATAGCAAACTTTGATCTCCCAAGGCCGCTTGCGGCAGCTAGTAGGCTCTTTCCTGCGGGCATCGACCGGGTTGGCAAAAGTGCCATGAACGGGCTGAAGCGGGCACTGGAGGATAACTTTGAAGCTCAGGAACAATCTCGCACACTTGCACTAGCAGATCGCCTGGTGCTGCCGGGTCTGTGGCGCTTTACTCGTCTTGGCTATAGTGCGTCACGGCGAAACTGGAAACCGGTGTCGGCCTACCTCGGTGATCGGCATGCGGTTGTCACAGGCGCCACCGCTGGCTTGGGTCTGGCAGCGGCTAAATCCCTCGCTGCGCTGGGTGCACGCGTTACGCTTGTGGCGCGTGATAAAAGTAAGGCTCAGGCTGTTGCGCGCGAGTTGCGCAAGGAAACAGGCAACAAGAACATCGCCGTCGAAATCTGCGAGATGAGCGTGATGAGTGAAGTCCACAAGCTTGCTGATCGTTTTGTCGCTGCGGACCAGCCGATCGACATACTGGTTAACAATGCTGGCGCTTTGTTCAATCCGCGTCAACAAACACCCGAAGCCTTTGAAAAGAGCTTTGCTCTTTTGTTACTCGCACCTTTCATCCTTACTGAACGTCTGCAACCGCTGCTCGCAAAATCCACATCTGCACGGGTGGTCAATGTGTCGTCCGGTGGTATGTACTCGCAGAAAGTTCAGGTGGGTGATCTGCAGAGCAAATATGGAAAATACTCCGGCTCGGTGGCTTACGCGCGTGCCAAGCGCGGCCTGATGATTCTCACGGAAGTTTGGGCGGCACGCTGGCGTGCCGACGGCATCGCTGTGAATGCGATGCATCCCGGATGGGCAGACACGCCTGGCGTGGAAAAGTCCCTCCCAGCGTTCTATAAAGCCACTCAGCCACTGCTGCGCAGCGCCCAGGAAGGCGCAGACACTATCGTCTGGCTGGCGGCATCTACGGAGGCGGGAAAGGTCTCAGGAAAGTTTTGGCTTGATCGTGAGCAGCATCCCAGCCATATATTCAAGCGGACCAAAGAGACATTCTCAGAGCGTGAACAGCTGCTTAAGGTTTTGGGGGAATTACTGATCGCTACCAGTGAAATCAAGCCCAAGCGCAAAGCACGGCGCAGTGCTGCATAGGGTATAAAAGCCTCTTTGTAAAAAAATGTTTTCCCGGCAGAAGATGCCGCCACCGTGAAAAATTAATGCCATTGGAGGCTACTAATGTCACTTATCAATCGAAAAGTCGTACTTGCGAGGCGACCAGATGGGCTACCGCTGCAGGATGATTTTGCAGTCATCGACGAGCCTGTCGGCCCCATTGAGGCTGGCGAGGCCCTGATCAAGGTAGAGCATCTTTCTATCGATGCCTTTATCGGCACAACGTTGGATCATGATGGACACCATGGACAAGTCGGAGCGGGTGAGCCCGTTATGGCGTTGGGCACCGGCACAGTAATCGAAAGCCTGCGGGAAGACTTGGCGGTGGGAGATTCCGTCTTCGGCGGCATGGGTGCCCAGCTGTATAACCGCAGTAGCAGCAAGGATCTTAGAGTGCTGGTCAATGGTGAGGCGCCGGCGCGCAGCTATCTGGGTTTGCTGGGAATGACCACTGGGCTCACCGCGTACGCCGGTATGGTGCTTGTCGGTAACGTCGCCGAGGGTGACACTGTCGCTGTATCAGCCGCCGCTGGAGCTGTCGGCACTGTCGCCTGCCAAATTGCCAAAATCAAGGGCGCAAAAGTAATAGGGATAGCGGGCGGCCCAGAAAAGTGTGCGTTTTTGGAGGAAATTGGCTGCGATGGGACTATTGATTATAAAAATAGCGATGTGGCCGAACAGTTAGAGCTTCTGGCACCAAAAGGGCTCAACCTGTTCTTTGACAACGTCGGTGGTTCTATCCTCGACGCCGCGCTGGATAACCTGGCCAAGGAAGCCAGGGTGGTGATCTGTGGCGCAATCTCGCAGTATTCCGATTTGAAGTCAGTGCAGGGCCCCTCCTTATACCTGCGCATTGCCGAGACCAATTCGAGCATGCGCGGCTTCACAGTGGACCACTACATGTCTGAGTTCCCCGCAATGGAAGCCGATCTTGCGCGCTGGGCTGCAACGGGCCAGCTGACGCTGCCAGAACACATCGAAAACGGTATCGATGATTTCCCCAAAGCTTTGTCGATCTTGTACCGTGGGGGTCACCGCGGAAAGTTGCTTGTGGCCGTCTGAAGGATATGATCTAGGAGAGCGTGCATGTGGGAATTCTATGGGCAAAAGCGGCCCGCATTTGCACAGGAGCCGAGTCCCGGGTGTGAATCAGTGTGGGACTACCCGCGACCTCCGTCGCTATTGCCTATTGAGCGTGAGGTCTTGGTTAGCGACAACGGCCGGCAAATAGCCAGCGCTACCTCCGCGCTGCGCATGTTGGAAACCGCGAGCCCTCCTACGTACTACCTACCCCAATCCTCGGTAGATTGGGATCAACTGGTTGCTGCTCCGGGAAGCTCTTATTGCGAGTGGAAGGGCCAAGCCCAGTATTGGGCGCTGGCAAGCGACCCAGCGGGAGAGGTAGTCGGTTGGAGTTACGCAAAGCCCAGGAGTGACGCTTTCGCCGCTATACGAGACGCAGTATCATTCTACCCGGGCCGAGTAGACTGTTTCGTCAATGGTGAGCGAGTGCGACCGCAGCCGGGACATTTCTACGGTGGATGGATCACTGATGAGATCACCGGTCCCGTAAAAGGTGAACCGGGGACGGGGCACTGGTAGTGACCTGTCCGATCCAAGCAGCTCAAATTTACGTATATTAAATTACCTTCTTTTGTGCTTTCGCAGGAATTAAATAATGCAATTTGCCTATCACGCTACAATGTGTCCTCCGGATCAATACCTTCCTTTGGCAATCGCCGCAGAGGAGGCTGGGTTTGACACCTTTACCTTCCCCGATAGTATTTGTTATCCCCAGGAGGGAAGCGATGTCTATCCCTACAATGACGACGGCACGCGTGAGTTTCTAGATGGCGTGCCTTTTCTGGAGCCCTTTGTTGCTATCCCCTATCTCGCAGCTCGCACGGAGAAACTGCGCTTTACAACCTCCGTGATCAAGCTTGCGATTCGCCAGCCCGTGATTGTCGCGAAGCAACTTTCAACGCTGGGCGTGCTACTGGGTGATCGCTTTGGCTTCGGTGTGGGAATTAGCCCCTGGCCAGAAGATTTTATGGTCTCCCAGATACCCTGGGAAAAACGTGGTAAGCGCATGGACGAGATGATGGAAATCATCAATGGTCTAATGAGCGGAGACTATTTCGGTTATGAGGGAGAAATTTTTCAACTCGATCCGATCAAACTCTGCCCCGTACCTGAGCACCATATTCCGCTCTTGGTGGGTGGGCATGCTAAGCCCGCTCTGCGCCGTGCAGCCAGATTGGGAGACGGCTGGATTTCAGCAGGGTCCTCTATCGTGGAACTAAAAGACATGATTGGTCAGATCGAGGCTTTCCGCAAAGATTACGGCACAGATCAGAAGGCTTTTGAGTACCACGCGATGACCGAGACGGCGTATTCCAAGGAAGGATTGCAGAACTTGGCCGCCGCCGGTGTGACGGAAGTTATTATTGCCTTCCGTAATCCCTACGATGCGCAGCCTGATACTCAAACCGTCGAGGAAAAAATCGGAATGATTAACTGGTATGCTGAAAACGTAATCCGTCCCTATCAAGACGGATAATGATATCTGTCTGGTCAGAAAGAGCCGCCGCTATTATTACGCTGGTGCCGTGATAATGAAGCGCTTACAACTAGTTTTGCTTGGCTGCACACTGGTTATGCTCGGCGGCTGCCTCGGGATGCCGGCAGGTGTGATACCTGTTCAGGACTTTGATGTCGACCGATATATGGGGAAATGGTACGAGATAGCACGCCTGGACCACTCTTTTGAAAGAGGTTTGGAACAGGTTACTGCGCAATACTCAAAACGCGAAGACGGTGGTGTGACGGTCATCAATCGCGGGTACTCTTCGAGTGATAGCCAGTGGAGCGAAGCAGAGGGTAAAGCATTTTTCGTGAATGAACCTGTGGAGGCTTATCTTAAAGTTTCTTTTTTTGGCCCTTTTTATGGCTCCTATGTTGTTTTTGAGTTAGACAAAGAAGCTTATCAATATGCGTTTATTTCTGGCCCTGACGCTTCACATCTATGGTTTCTATCCAGGACACCGCAAGTAGATGAAGCCATGATGGGCCGATTCGTCGAGCGCGCTGCTGCCCTGGGGTTCGATACGGCGCAGCTGATTTTCCCCAGGCATGATGAGCCGTAGTGCGTCTGATAATAGTGCTGCCGGTTTAAACCAAGCTCAGATATTCAGTCCGACACTTCGTGCTGAAATAAGTCTCTAGGTGTAAGGCCCGGCTTGGCATATGCCATCCGCTTGAAAGCCACGCTCTTATAATAGGTATCCAGGCCACTGAGCGCCACGCTGCCGGCTTTTACCAGATCGACGCCACCATCGTCTCTTAGACTACCCGGGGGGATTTCGGCCAGCACCACTTCGCCGATGACAAGGTGTGTTCGGTTGATGCTTAGTTCCTGATGCTCACGCAGCGCTAGCCCCAACTTGATTCCCGCCTCTGCTACCATCGGTGCGGCGAAGCCCTCGCGCCAGAAGGGAGTTAGGCCGGTCGCCTCAAACTCACTGGTATCGCGACCGTAGCGTGCCGCGCTTTGGTGGGCCGCCTCTATAATGGGTGCTGTTACATGGTTGATACTGTAGTAGCCGGTGGACAGTATGTTATCCAGGGTGTGTCGCTCTTCTCCTCCGGGCCTGATCACCAGTGCCAGTAGAGGTGGCGATGATCCAAGGTGCACGGTGGAGCTCATAATGGCCAGGTTGGTTCTACCGTCGTCGTCGATCGTGCCCACCAGATTAGCTGATTTAAAACCGGATAAAGAATTAACGAATGCCGCCCTGATGCGGCTGTCCATGTCTCGCAGTTGGTCTTTATCTAAGCGCATACTCTAGCCTCGTTTTTGAAGTTCACAATTTCGTCTAATCATCGGCGTATGCCTAGGGCGCCTTAGATGGGCTCAATCTCCAGGGGCGACCCTTGCAGGTCGTATACAGTTTGCAATCAGGCATGCAGCCTCTGCACGGAAGGCGCGGATGTTTGGCATTGCTGTTGTCTTTTTTGGTGGGCGAAGGAATGTGAGCTGGTTTCATGGTGTTTTCCGTGGAATGATCAACGATAGTACGTGAGTCCTTGGTGGTCAGATCAGCGCTATGTCATCAGTAACTCATCCGTATCCCAGAGCGCTCTTCTGATCCAGATTACCTATGCCAGACGTAGTAGAATCGAATACTAAGGGGGAAGTGTCAATGCAGGTACTGGTGACGGGTGGAACTGGATTTATCGGTGAGCAATTGTGTGGGCGTCTGCTCGCGGATGGTCACCGTATGATTTTGCTGACGCGAGGGTCCCTGACCAATAGCGATCGCTGTCGATACGTTTCCGATTTTGGGGAACTAGATTCTGGTGAACATATTGACGCAGTGATTAACCTCGCGGGCGCGTCGCTGGCGGATCGGCGTTGGACGCGAGCCTACAAAAAAGAGATCTTCGCCAGCCGGCTGGATACCACAGCTGCGTTGTTAGAGTTGCTGCAGCGTTTGGATCACAAACCTGCCGTACTGCTAAGCGGCAGTGCCGTTGGATACTACGGCCACCACGGTGACGAGGAGCTAGGCGAAGCCGGCCAGATCACCAAAGGTTTCTCGCAAGATCTTTGTCAGCAATGGGAGCAACTGGCGCTGACTGCTCAAGAGCTGGGCGTGCGGGTCTGCCTTCTGCGCCTTGGTGTTGTGCTGGATCGCGATGGCGGGGCTTTTCCCCGGATGGCGCTGCCCTTTAAGTTTGGTGTGGCCAATTGGATGGGCAAGGGCCGCCAGTGGTTGAGCTGGGTGCATCGCCGCGACGTTGTTAGGGCAATGCTATTCCTGCTAGAGCGCGAGGATCTTGAGGGGCCATTCAATATTACCGCCCCCCGGCCGGTAACCAGTCGTGGTTTTTGCGATGCCATGAAACATCGCAAGCAGACCTTGCTAAGTGCTCCCGTCCCAGCTGCATTATTGCGCGTGATGGTAGGGGAGATGGCCGAGGAGCTACTTTTAAAGGGTCAACGCGTGGTGCCAGCTGCGCTCCAAGACGCAGGGTTTACTTTCGACTTTCCTGAGCTGGATGAGGCGCTGGTAAACATACTCTAAGCTCATTGGCGTTCTCCCCAGCTGAAAACCCTAAAAATCTTGCCTTAAATTAGGGTTATCGTGCCAGGCTGATGATGTGTATTTTCAGGCTGGCTGGTTTGAGTCGGGCGTGCGCATTTTCTGCAATCGCCGATTGCGAATCAATTCCAGAAACCACACTGCCGCCCATGCATACAATGCGACTGCCACAAAAAGGGACATTCGCACCGCAAATCCCTTGTAAACATCATTGCCATTGGCGCTGTCGGCGACTGCCGGGCCCACTAAAATCAATAGCGTTACCATCACGTTGATCCAGTAAGAAGCTGGAAACCGGCTTACCGCAACGCCATAGAGCTTGCTTGAAATATAGACAGCAAACAGCAGCATCCACAAAAAGAAAAACCAGAGGTTGGGATACAGTTTCAGCGCCAGCCAGAAAAGGACGGCCAAACAGCCACCGAGGAAGGTCGATCCCAGGATTTCGCGGCCCAGCTGCCCGGCGCTTACTGAAGAATCCTGCTGCCCCAGGGAGGCTGATTTCATAATAAGTGGCAGGTACATTGCAGGATTGATTAATGCCAGCAGGTAAGGAGGGAACACGATGAGAGTCGCTCGCAGCGCCATCCAGTTCAGCGCTGAACTGTTGGTCGACTG
>JBLGAR010000074.1:0-22141 GCA_047612385.1 Cryomorphaceae bacterium
ACAAGCGGGCGGTCTCGCGGGTAAAAACTAGCTCTTTCGGGCTACACCCCACCTCCAGATCAGCCTCGGTTTTAGGAAGCTCGGCAATACCGGGAATGTTGCGCGCAAGTGTACGTCGAATTACCTGATCCACTCGCACATCGACTTCATCTTGAGAGATATTCGATGCAGAGTTATGCGCTTGAGCTGTGTTCGCGTTCATCGGTGAGCTTCGCTTATCCAGTTTCGTTATTGCTTACGCAGATTTCTTGGGAGCGGCTTTTCGCGTACGCGCCGGCTTCTTCTTCGCTGGTGCATCCGCTGCTGCCGGCTTTTCAGCGCGCATTTCGCGCAGCTCAACCAGCACGGCATTTACTGAATCTTCCATCTGCGATACGCGGTCTTTAAGGTCTAGAATATCGGTGCGCGAGGGCATATTTATATTCGAAAGATACTGGCCCATTGATTCGCTAAACATGCGTTGAGTGTGCAGCGCCTCTTGCATGAAGCGGCCGGAGCCTTCGGCTACGCGCTCGTCTGCCATTACTTCACTCATAGCATCGGACCACATTTTCTCGGACTGAACGAACCAATCGCGCATCAACTGCATCGGGTCCATATTTTTATTATCTGCCATTGCTCTATCCTCAGGTTTGTAATGTTGGTTTCGATGTATAACTGCTACGTAACAGTACTCTCGTAAAATACTAATCAGTCACTCCGTACCGCAGTTCAAGCTGCTTTCTTTTGTGCGAGCCTTTGAGCGATTACTCGATAAACTTCTGGGTGAAATATCATACCGATGTGAGTGCTGTTCACCTCGGTGTTGGCGCTTGGATCGTCTTCGATGCATGACTGCCAATCTGCGACGCCATCCTTCTTTGAATACACGGCGAACTGTGGAACATCTACGTCTTGTGGCATGAGCATGCTCTTCACGAAGCCACAGGTGCAGTATCCAGTAGCGCAGGAGGGCTTCAAATTTCGCCCGATCAAACCACTGCTACTATTCTTCAAATGTTCCCATATCCCCACAACTGAAGGATGGGCCTTAACGAGTGATGCGAATGGCGATCCGAGTGTGATCACCCGATCCACCAACTCCGGCTCTGTCTGGGCGATAGATTTTGACAGCATTCCACCAAGACTGTGGCCTATCAGACTGACTTTCTGACCGGTTTTTTTATGAATCGATTTGATTCGGGAAATCAGCTCTCGTGCAGTCTGGTTTGGACAGTCTGTGTTAAAAACAATTCTGGAAAGGTGGGCATCGTAGCCTATGCGTTTTAGCCAGCGTTGTAGTTCTAGCATTGTAAGGTCGCTAGACATAAAGCCGGGCACTAACATTACCGGTTGCTGTTTCCCCTTTGGGATGTCGATGCCGAAATACACAGCAGATGTGCGCAGGCGTAACCACTCCGTCGGCCAGATCACTTCTCGCCAGATTGGGGTATTAACACGCTCTACGGATGGATCGTGATCAAAGGCATCCTGCAGCTCGTCTGCCAAGCTGGGCTTGAAATCTTGCTGGGCGTATTCTGCCACGTCGTCCTCTTTCGAGTTATTTGATTAGGGTTGCAGCGCTAGGTACACGTACAGATACAGATATAGCAAAACAAAGCGCACTAATCCAATTTGTTGAAGTAGTGCGCTAGTACTTTGCTCAAATTAATCGCTGAGAGACTTTTACTTAGCTGCGTTCGCCCAGAATTTAGTCATGCTCTTATAAGGAGCCATCAAGTCCAAGTTTGCATTCTGTAGAGGAGCAAACATTTCCTTGGCGCGTTCTGATACGGCGCTAGTCATTTCAGACTGCTCGCGGAACAACGTAGTGCCAAATGCGATAGCACATTCCTGACGACGGCTCATAGTTTCCATAGTCGCCCGCATGTTGGCCTTGTAGTCAGTTGGCGAAGATGCAACAACGCGACTTAGCTCCAACATGTCCTTGCGGCCGTTTTCTAGCGTTTGCATGAAACTATCCATGATGCGTGAGTTGCGCGCACGTGCCTTGCTGTAGTCCGCTGCTAGTCTGTCTGAGCTGCTAGCCACTGTATCGAAGTAGGAATCCATAGCATTCTTAACAGAATCTTGAACGTTTTCTTTAATAGTCTCAGCCGCTTCTACTGTCTCAGCCTTCTTCTCAGTTGTCTTTTTTTCAGTTACCTTAGTCATTTTCACTTATCTCCTTTAAAAACAATATGTTATGTTGCGGTTAGTTTCAAGTGTAGAATAGAATCACTGTGCTCATATGTCGTGGGAGTATTTATATGCAATTTGCACATAGATGTCAAACTTATTTATATGAATTTAGGTAAAAGGTATGAAAAAAAACGAAAATGACGCGAAGAAGTCGCGCAATAAAGACGATAAATCAACGAATCCGGGCGCAGCAGAACCCGAAAACCCAAAGGTTTCTCCCACTGGGGACATGCTGACAGCGCATTTACTGGGTATGCTGAATGGTTGGTCTGCTTACGGCTATGAGCTAGCGCAGCGTTTAGAAGAAGCGGGATTAGGCAGCTACAACAAAGGCTCGATCTATCGCAACCTCAGGCAGATGGAAGATTCTGGCCTGGTGTCGTCTAGCTGGGATACTAGTAAGGATGGTCCGGCTCGGCGCATTTACGATCTCACCGATACCGGGTCGTTGTTCCTCAAGAACTGGATGACAATGGCAGAGATGCACCGGAACTTTCTGCGAACCATGATGGAAATGAATCCGCTTATACCGTCGATGTCCTCTTCATCTCGAAACTCCCGCACGGACTCGAACAAGAAAGATAACAATGAGAGTGAGGAATCATAGGGATCGTGCAGCAATAAAATAGTTCGCTACGGATTCAGCCGACTGCCAGATTCCCTTCTGGCGCAGGGAATATCGCCCTTCTGGTCAGTGTATCCCTGTCAAACGGCTGCCATTGCTGTTTGGTTTGACCGAGCCTGTCGCCGATCACGTGTAAGACGTGGGGATGGAATCCCATGCCGATATGGCTGCTAAACACTTCCACATTCTCATTGGTAGTGTCCAAATACTCGATACATGACTGCCAAGGAACGATGCCATCAGACTTACTGTAAATGGCCGTGCACGGTACTGGCGGCGCTATCCTGGGATCGGTAGTCAACCTTTGCTCCCGCGCTTCTGCCGGGGTAACTCCCGACATGGATTTGAATAAGCGCAGTAGAAAAGGATGAGAGTTCGTTTTATCGAATGCCCCGAACGGGCTACCCAGAGTCATAACCATACGCACGGCGCCTGGCTGCAGCCTAGCCAACTCTCTAGCATAAACACCGCCCAAGCTTTGCCCCACGATCGAAATAGGCTCATCGCTTTGTTCAACCAGCGCTTCGAAATAGCGAATAAGCTCTTCGTGCTGTGCCTGACCACCATTGTTGCGTCCAAGACCCCAAGGCAGCGCGTTGTAGCCCAGCCCGTCGATGAAGCGCCGTAATACCCCAGTCGACCGGTCACTAGCAAGGAATCCAGGTATCACTAAAACCCGATGGCCATCCCCCTTTGGCGCCTTCAGCATCAATAGAGGAAGTGAGAGTGGTAGTGTGCTGGCTTCGATACCAGCGCGTAGGAGTTCACTGAGCGCAGTCATCCGAGAGGGAGGTGTTGAAGCCGTGTTACGTTCTTTATCGGACATAGGTAACTCTCTTGATCAATAGAATGCTATTTCGTTAAATTTGAACTTTATCTCCAGCCTGATCGCTCAGACCGTCAACATCGAAAGTCATCATTACCAGATCGTGCGACAGGCCTCTGTGATCAACAATAAAATCGGCGAGCATTGCCTCCATGATAAACCCCAGCTTTGTGAATGCTGTTTGCGCGCCCTTCTGCTCTGCCGTCATGCGCGCAAGAATTTTAGTGAGATCAAGGCCTCGGCAAATATCGAAAATGTGAGAGATCAATAGTCGGCCTAAACCTTCACTGCGCATCTCAGGTGAAATATTGACACGAATTTCACCTACCTTTCTGGTCCAGGGCGCGCTCTCTCGGTGCACCGAGGCATAGCCCACCAATTGATCGTTGGCATAAGCAAGCAGTGCAGTCGAGCTTCCGTTCTCGATATTCTTCAACCAGCCATCGATGGCTTCATCTTGCGTCAAATCGATAGTGAGAAAAAGTAAATCTTCCTCTGGGAGTTTCTTGGCAAAGGCCTTAATGGCTTTCCTGTCCTTAACACTCATGGGTTTGAGAGTAATTACAGTGCCAGATTTAAGCTCTGCATTCTTAGGATAGTCGGCAAGCGGGTTGTTGGCTTCAGCATTAGTCATTGGTTTTGTCATGTCACTTTTAAATTTTAGGTTCCGGTCATCGATTCAAGCTGCTCACGCGCAGCAGCCAACAATTCGTCAAATGCATCACCAGTTGATTCGGTCAGTACTTCAAAGTCTGGCATCAAGCGTGGATCGCAAATGTAGTTGATAAAGAGTTTTTTATTGTAGCTTAGGACGGTAGTACTAAAGCCGACGTTACCACACAAAATAAGTAGTCCTATGGTCGAGGTTACCTTGTGTCCTGCGAGGTACAGCGGCACTTGTACGCCTGGTACGTTGGTGCAGACAAAGTTGATGCCAGCATTGGGTGGTTGCCAACCGAGATCAGGCAGGATCGGCAGTGGAAATCTGGCAGCCCAGACAGTTGGGTCGAGAGGCGTGCCAATTACCTGTGACGGCGCCATGGCCAGTGGCCAGATGCCACTGGTCGCTTCAGAGGCGAGGGTCATGGCCTGCGCGTCGTCGTTGCTCTTGATGTTCCCCATCTCCGTACAGACGGCAGATAATCGATCGCGAGGTGCCATAGGCCAAGCGGGTAACAAGGGAAAGATGGCGGATACCTGATTACCCAGGGCTCCCTTCAAGTCTTCCGTGCGCACGTTGACAGGACACAAGACGCGCATATGCTTGTTTTCAACAGTCTGCTTGCGATGAGAAAGGTATCTCGCCATACCCTCGCTAACCACTGTTAACACAACGTCATTGATAGTCCCGCCAAAAGCCCGCCGAACCTCACGTATCTCACCAAAGGAGCGCTGTAAAAAATTTGCCTTTCTTTTAGGGCCTACCAAGGAAGCATTAAATGGCGCCGTAATGGCTGGCTTGGTAATAAAATCTATAAATACCTTGCTTGCATGTTGCATCAGGTCGCGCTGCTTGCCGCTACCCGGCATCCATTCCGCTGGCTTAAAGTCACCGAGCGCGAGCATATTCTCTCTGACCGCTTCGTTGTACAACGCCATCTGGCTCGGAACAGGCGCAATCTCATCTTGTGTCTCGGGGGCGGGCGGGGCTTTCGGATTAGGATCGAAGTCGTAGATTATTTGTGCGAGCTCGACTCCAGATGCACCATCAACCATGCAGTGATGCGTGATATTGAGCACCATGGTAACGCCGGGAAGGCCAGTAACGATATGATTTGCCCAGAGTGGTTTTGACCGATCCAGCATGGGCTCGTTAAGCTCAACGGTGAAGTCCAGTGCCTCTTGAAAAGAAACATCATCTGGCAATTCATGATGGTGCAAGTGATTTTCTAGGTCAAAGTCTGGGTCATCAACCCATTTGGGATGGGCCACATTAAAGGGCACCATGACAATCTTACGCTGGTAGGCAGGCAGCAAGTGAATACGCTCAGCGAAATGCTGAAGGAAGGCCTCGTAGCTAAGCTCCCCTTCCAAAACGAAAATGGAAGAGATGTGCATGGGGCCGCTTGCGGTTTCGGAGTAGAGGAAGGCTGCGTCGGTGGCGCTAAGTCTCATAACAGGCGTTCGGGTCTGGTTTAATTAAAGTAATCGTAGCACGCCCGAATTTCAGGGGACAGACTAGGCTTTTGATGAGAATAAAGGGGACAGATCTATTTAAGCGGCGATAGAGGTTGTCCTATTACTTGAAAATAGTTCTGTCCCCTTTGTTTTCCTCGCGTTTCACTATGAAAATCTAGTATCATGCCGCACCGTTTTTGCACCTAACTAAACAGCTAACTCTTGGGCAGCCCAATGACCGATTTATCACTATATAGAAACATAGGTATTTTCGCCCATGTCGACGCAGGAAAAACCACGACCACAGAGCGTATTCTTAAGCTAACCGGTAAAATCCATAAAATCGGAGAAGTGCATGATGGTGCTGCAACAACGGATTTCATGGATCAGGAGAGAGAGCGCGGAATCACTATTCAGTCTGCGGCGACTACCTGTTTCTGGCGAGATCACCGCTTCAATATCATAGATACCCCCGGTCACGTTGATTTCACTGTTGAGGTGTATCGCTCACTTAAAGTGCTAGATGGCGGCGTTGGTGTTTTTTGTGGCTCGGGAGGTGTTGAGCCCCAGTCAGAGACTAACTGGCGCTATGCCAATGACTCAAAAGTATCGCGCATTATCTTCGTTAACAAGCTGGACCGCATAGGCGCAGACTTCCTGAAAGTGGTTGGTCAGGTCGAAAAGATTCTCGGCGCAAACCCTCTAGTGATGGTTTTACCCATCGGCACAGAAGACAATTTCATAGGTGTAGTTGATCTTCTCACACGCAAATCACATATTTGGCCTGATCCAGGCAATCCTGAAAAATTCGAAATTGGCGATGTGCCCGAAGACATGGTCGATCAGGTAGAGAAATACCGTGAAAAATTAATTGAAATGGCTCTTGATCAAGATGATGACTTGATGGAGGCCTATCTTGAAGGTACAGAGCCGTCGGTAGATGACATTAAGCGGTGCATCCGCAAGGGCACAATCGCCCTGGACTTTTTCCCTACTTATTGTGGTTCAGCGTTCAAAGACAAAGGTATTCAATTGATATTGGATGCGGTTGTTGATTACCTGCCCAATCCAACTGAAGTTCCAGCTCAGCCTTTAACCGATGAGGAAGGCGCACCCAATGGTAAGTTCGCTGTAGTTGATGAGGCTGAACCATTTCGTGCATTGGCTTTCAAAATCATGGAAGACCGCTTTGGGGCCCTAACCTTTGTCAGGGTGTATTCCGGCGTGCTAAACAAAGGCGATTCCATTTTAAATTCATTTACAGGTAAAACTGAGCGCATTGGCCGTATGGTCGAAATGCATGCCGATGACCGTAATGAAATTGATAGTGCACAAGCCGGCGACATCTTTGCCATCGTTGGCATGAAAAATGTGCAAACAGGCCACACCTTATGTAGCCCCAATCACCCCTGTACTCTGGAACCCATGGTTTTCCCCGAACCGGTTATATCAATTGCGGTATCACCAAAAGATAAGAGTAGTGTTGACAAATTGGGCGTTGCGATTGGCAAAATGGTAGCGGAAGATCCTTCTTTTCGAGTTGAGACAGACGAAGATTCCGGCGAAACCATCCTGAAAGGAATGGGCGAGCTACACCTTGATATTAAAGTCGATATTTTGAATCGTACTTACGGTGTTGCTCTGGAAGTAGGTGCACCTCAAGTAGCCTACCGTGAAACAATTACCCAGGAAATTGAAGACTCCTACACTCACAAGAAGCAGTCAGGTGGTTCCGGTCAATTCGGTAAGATCGATTACCGTATTAAGCCCGGTGAACCAGGAACCGGCTATGTGTTTAGCTCCAGTGTTGTGGGCGGTAACGTACCGAAAGAATTCTTCCCTGCTATTGAGAAAGGTTTCAGGGGCATGATGGAGCACGGCCCAGTAGCGGGCTTCCCGGTACTGGACGTAGAAATCGAACTAATTGACGGTGGCTTCCACGCAGTGGATTCATCTGCAATAGCTTTCGAGCTTGCCGCAAGAGGCGCTTACCGTAAGTCAATGCCTAAAGCCGGGCCCGAGTTAATCGAGCCGATCATGAAGGTAGATGTATTTACGCCGGAAGATCACATGGGCGATGTAATTGGCGATTTAAACCGTCGTCGTGGCATGATTAAAGATCAGGACACTGGGATCACAGGTATGCGAATTAAAGCCGATGTACCTCTTTCAGAAATGTTTGGATATATTGGCAGCCTGCGAACTATGACCTCAGGTCGCGGTCAGTTCTCTATGGAGTTCTCTCATTACTCGCAATGCCCAAGGTCAGTCTCTGAAGCCGTTGTTGAGGCTGAAAAAGCAAGACAGGAAGCGAAATCCAAGAAGTAAGTTGAAATTCTTGTTAGTAAAGGCCCCGGTAGATAACTTTATCGGGGCCTTTTTTATGGGCTTAGAAGAAATCAAAGGGGGCAGTGTACTTTGATCCAGCAATCTCGCCGGCCTAGGATTACGTTAAACAACCTCAATTTGAATATCACCCGCGTGCAGAGCAAGAATTCTCTCATACCGCGGGATCCCAGAAGGTTCTTACCTCTGTGTCCCTCAGATTTTACTTTTTCTACAATGACCTCCAAAATGCACCCTGAAATTAACGCCAACACCCTTAAGCTTAAGCAATATTGAAACCAGGAGTTATCGTGTCAGAAGCAACCCAACAAGATAGTGCGAAACCGCAATTTTCCATCGAACAAATACGCGCTCGAAGGAAACGTGATTGCGCGCTAGGCTATCGCTTGTTTGCAGCGCAAAAATGGGGCGACTTGGGTGATGGCCACATCAGCGCACGAGATCCACAAAAAACGGATTGTTTCTGGATGTTGCGCTATGGCGTTTCTTATCACGCGGCAATGGTATCTGATCTCGTTTTAGTTGGGCCCAATGGTGAACTTGTTGAAGGAGAAGGTTTCATCAATATTGCTGGCTACTATATCCACCAACCTATTCTTGAAGCACGACCCGATTTAGTCAGCGCCGTTCACGTTCACACTGGCTGGGGAACACCCTTCTCAGCTGAAGCAAGAATGATAGAACCGATCTCTCAGGAATCCTGTATTTTTTTCGAAGACCATGCCCTTTGGGAAGACGAAGAAGTACAAGTTCAAAGCGTTGAAGCGGGACGTCGAATTGCTGCCGCGATGGGCCAAAACAGAGCGATTATTCTAAGAAACCACGGCTTGTTAACTGGCGGTGATAGTGTCGCCGAAGCGGTAGGTCGCTTTGTTTATATGGAACGCGTTGCAGAAGTTCACATGAAAGCACGCAACCCAAAACCAATCTCCGCAGAAGCAGCCCGTTTTGCCAAAGAAGATTTAATCAAATTTGGTGTTGGACGTTCAGCGTTTGCAAGCATGTTGACGCGGCACATTCCTGACCCGGAAATTGTGAATCAGTAAAGATTAGAGTGAGGAATAAAGGGGACGCAGTGAACCTCCCCCAGTTTCTTTAAGCGCCCCCACCTGCCGACTTGCGCGATTCCTTTTTGCTAGTTGTCTCAATTATCAGCCACTTGGTTATAATGGCTGCTGTTTGATCAGGGATTCCGCGCAAGTGATACAAAACACTACTCAGCAGTCGCTCAAGCAGTTAAGTCTGGGTCTTGGCCTGCTTGGTCTGTTCTGCGGTTTTCTGGCGGCCTATGGGGTGCTTGCAGGCGACGGTCAGGGCCGTGTGAACCTCTTATTCCTGCTGCTCTTGTTTGCCTTTGTGCCCGTTGTTGGACTCGTTCTCAGCCTCATTCTCCTGATAAAAGGCGGCGGCAAGGGCCTTGCTGGTTGGATTCTCGATATTCCCTTGTGGCCACGGCATTTGACGCTGGCATTGCTGCAGCTGGGCATACATCACAGCAGGGAATTGTGGTTGTTCTATCAAACCCAGATCCTTGCGTTGAGTTTTTCAGTGGGTAGTTTGCTGCTGTATCTGCTGCTATTGCTGGGTACTGATATCACCTTCGTTTGGCGCAGTACACTGCTTACGCCGGATGATTTGCTGCCAACACTTCAGGTAATCGCCCTTCCCTGGAGTTTCTGGCCAGAGGCTCAGGCTTCGCTGGCGCTGATCGAACAAACGCAGGATTTTCGACTCGAGTCACAAGGCATGGCGCGGCCTGCGGTTGGACTGTGGTGGCAATACATATTGGCTGCGCAGCTCTTCTACAATCTTGTGCCCCGCACGCTGATGTTACTGGTAGCTCGCCACAAATACCTGACACGCTTGCAGCGCGGCAGTGCACAACAGGCAAGTGCAAAACGAAGTGAATCCGCCGCACTGGTTAGCGATAATTTCCCACTCGCCAACCTAGTGTCTGCTGCCGCTACCCCCTACACTCTGCTCGACTGGGCAAATGCGCCAGCGGCCTGCCACGAGCAAATACAAAAACAGTTGGGCGCTGCCGCTGCCAGCCATCACATTGATCCCTTGTCACAAGCAGATGAGAGTCAATGGGAGAAAAGCCAGTCGCTGGTAGTGCTGGTTAAAAGCTGGGAACCACCCCTTGCGGAATTGGCGGACAAATTGAACAGCATTGAGAACAGCGCGGACAAATTAATTCTGCCAATGGACTGGAACGCTGCCGGCGTGCGCCAACCAACACCTACGCATCTAGAAGAGTGGCGCCGCTTCGCAGCTACTTTACCGAACTGGCAAGTATTGAATCTCGAGACCACCATATGACGCCTGTTTTCGCCGTGGTGGGACACCCCAATAAAGGCAAGTCATCAATTGTCAGCACAATTGCGCAGACCGATAGTATTGGCATCTCACCCCAAAGTGGCACGACGCGTGCCACGCACCCCTACGAAATTTTAATTGGTACGGCTAGGTACACCTTGGTGGATACACCTGGCTTTCAGCGCCCTTCTCGTGCACTGGCCTGGTTACAAGAACATGCCGCATCCGCGGACAAGCGCGGCGATGCCGTAAAACAATTCATTGCGGACCCACAATGCCAGCAACAATTTCCCGAAGAGGTCATGTTACTAAAACCGATCATGGACGGCGCCGCCATTCTCTATGTCGTTGATGGGTCGCGCCCCTACGGTGCCGAATACGAGGCCGAAATGGAGATACTGCGCTGGACTGGACAGGCCAGCATGGCGCTGATCAACCCCATCGAAAACGAAGACCATGTAGAGGATTGGCAACAGGCTCTGGGCCAGTATTTCAAAATCGTACGCGTGTTCAATGCCATGCAGGCTGACTTCGAAAAAGTAGTGGACATACTGGAGGCCTTCTCACATATCCGCGAACAATGGCAGCCGGCGCTGGCTGCCATTGTTGCCGAGTACCGCAAACAACGCCAGTCACAAGTGGCCGATTCGGCAACGCTTCTCGAAGAATTACTCACGCGGCTTTGCACCTATCAGGTATCACAGAAAGTGTTGAGCAAATCCCAAGCAGACAGCTTGAAGCCGATTCTAGAGAAAAAATATTTCGACGACATGCGCAAGATCGAACGGCAGCAGCATGAATCGCTGAAGAGTATTTACCAGTATCATCATCTCGAAAGTACGATTAACGAATTACCGCTGGACACCAACCTGTTCGATACACAAAAGTGGATCATGTGGGGCCTTAACAGAAAACAACTTACCGTAGCTGCGACTATAGCGGGCGCTGCCACAGGCGCAGCTATAGACCTCGCTCTGGCAGGCAGTAGCGTGATGCTGGGTACGCTGGGGGGAGGAATTCTCGGTGCCAGCAGTGCTTGGCTTGGCGCGGACCGACTCTCCAACTTCAATGTGCAGGGCCTGCCGCTGGGCGGTTATGAAGCCCATCAGGGCCCTATCAGGAATCGCAATTTCCCCTATGTCGTGCTGGGGCGCTATCTCTATCTAGCCGATGCACTGCGTCATCGCACACACGCACACCGGGACAAGCTGCAAATCAGCGAAGGCGATTTGTCAGCCCGTATTAATACGCTGACCAAAGCACAGCAAGCCAGCCTGCACAAAGTATTGGACAGGCTACGGCAGCAAAAACCGGCCGAAGAGCTGCGGCAATGTTTGCAGGTGCTGCTTGTGAGTAGTGGCTCACAGGGAACGCCTATAAGTTAATGAGCCTAAAGGGGACGGATTTGTTTTCCTAAGAAATAGTTCCATCTCTTTTAGCTTGGCGGTAATTTTTCATCATTTATGATGTATTATATGTCTTATTCATGATTTTATATCATATTTGATGCTTTTTTGGATTTGATACCCTAATGCAAATAAGCTATCATTTGTGATAAATAATCATCCATATTAATGATAATCAATCATATTTGATAAAATGAAGATCACCGATATAACACCGCATAATGCCGCCTTAGTCGAACTGGGCCGACGCCTTGCATTACTGAGAAAACAGCAACGATTTACACAAGCCCAGATTGCCAGTGAATCTGGCTTGGGTATAGCAACTGTGAACCGGATTGAGGCCGGGCAGGATGCCCAGTTCAGCTCTTGGCTTAAGCTGTTTAAAGCTCTGGGTATCTCGTCCGCATTGGACGTTCTACTCCCCGAAGAAATTCTTTCCCCAATGACGGAGGTTAGAAAACAAAGCAGGAAGCGTAAGGCACTCCCAAAAAAGAAAGCCACCTGGCAAGATGGTAAGTCATGACCACGGCCACGGTTCGGCTATGGGGCACAACGATAGGTTATGCATCCATGGGCCATGACGAAACCTTCGCTCGTTTTGAATATGACCCAGCATTTGTAGATATGGGCATCGATCTAGCCCCGCTAATGATGCCGGCAGAGATCGGAAAAATCTATCGATTCCCGGAACTTCATCCACGCTCCTTTCATGGCCTGCCTGGCCTACTTTCCGACAGCCTGCCTGACAAATACGGCAACCGCTTGATTGATGTATGGCTTGCACAGACTGGTCGTTCTGCAACCGAATTCAATGCCGTAGATCGCTTGTGTTATGTCGGGGTACGGGGCATGGGGGCACTAGAGTTTGAACCACCGTCTGACAGACACGAGCGTGATTCAAAAGACCTACAAGTACAAGATCTTGTTGAACTAGCTTCGATCGCCTTTGCAAGCAAAAAATCCCTGGACGTCAAGTTAGGTGAGACAGGCTCAGACCAGGGATTGTTGGACATCCTCAGTGTTGGCGCATCCGCCGGTGGTGCCCGCGCCAAGGCTGTGATTGCTTACAATGAGAAAACCAAAACCCTACGCTCGGGGCAGTTAGACCTAACCCCAGGCTACGAGCACTGGCTGATCAAATTTGACGGAGTAAAGTACAGCGGTGACTGGGGTATAGCTGATCCCGCCGGTTATGGGTTACTGGAGTACAGCTATCACCAAATGGCCAAAGAATGCGATATCGATATGATGGAATGTCGCCTGCTCTCTGAAAATGGGCGCCATCACTTCATGACCCGTCGGTTCGACCGAAACGATGATGGGGAAAAGTACTTTGTCCAGACTCTAGCTGCCCTCAACCACTTCGATTACTTTGAGACTGGGGCCTATTCCTACGAGCAGATCATCATGATGATGCGCCAACTGAAGATGCCAATGGACATGATAGAACAACAAGTGCGCCGGACTATTTTCAACCTAGTCGGCTGCAATCAGGATGACCATGTAAAGAACTTTGGATTCATGATGGACAGGCAGGGAATGTGGTCACTCACTCCTGCTTATGACCTGTGCCATTCAGAAGGAAGTGAATTTACAAAAACACATCAATTGAGCCTGAATGGCAAATTGAAACAATTCACAATGACTGACCTGAAGCATCTTGAAGAATATGCTGGTTTACCCCGGAATTTCCACAAACGTGTATTAGAGAAGACCTTGGACGCGTTCACAGGATGGGAAAGAGTCGCGAAAGACCTCGAAATTCCCACCCAATTACGTAAGCATGTTCTCAACACCCTCAGAATGAATTGGGGCTAAAAGGGGACACCTAATGACTCTATTGCTTTTTTCGAAGGAATCCTCTCCAATGCGACTAGGAGAAGAAATCATGAAAAAAACAATAACTGGTCTACTCGCAATTCTTGGATTGCTGACGCTGTACAGCAGCACTTCAAGCGCCAATGAAGGAAGTATTGCCTTTGTAGGTGCACGTATTATTGATGGCACGATGGCCGATCCAATTGAAGATGGTGTCGTAGTCATCACCGATGGGCGAATTCGAACTGTCGGCCCGCGCAGTGCCGTCACAGTCCCCGCTGGGGCGCAGATTATCGACGTGGCAGGCAAGACGATTATGCCAGGCATTATTAATGCCCATGGTCATGTGGGTGGCACCCTCGGTTTGGAGGGAGGCCACTACAACACAGACAACCTACTCAGGCAATTAGGTCTCTACGCGCGCTATGGTGTCACCACGGTGAACAGCCTCGGTGGAGATGAAGAACAGGGTTTCGCCCTGCGAAATGAACAGTTCGATCAATCCCTGGACCGTGCCAGAATCTATGTTGCTGGTAGCGTGGTGGTGGGAGATTCCGAAGCGGCGATCCGCGCTGAGGTGAACCGCAATGCCGATATGGGAGCGAACTTCATCAAGGTGAGGATTGATGACGAGCTTGGCACCGCTGAAAAAATGCCGAGAAACATATTCGATGCCCTAGTTGATCAGGCTCATATTCGTCGACTACCTGTAGCGGCGCATCTATTCTATCTTGACGATGCAAAATACATCCTCAATTCAGGCGCTGATCTGGTTGCACACAGTGTGCGAGACTTACCAGTAGATGATGAGTTCATCGATCTCATTAATGCCAAGGGCGTGTGCTACATCCCCACCTTGACCCGGGAGGTATCGACCTTCATCTACGAAAGCGAGCCGGAATTTTTCTCTGATCCTTATTTTCTAAAAGAGGCCGAGCCGGCAATTCTTGAGCAATTGAAAAGCCCAGAACGTCAAACTCGCATGCGAAACAGCCGCGCCGCTGCCGGTTACAAGATTGCTCTGGAAGTCGCGATGGCAAATGTTAAGGCATTGAACGACGGCGGTGTGCGCATCGCCATGGGCACAGACACAGGGCCACCGGCAAGATTCCAGGGCTACTTCGAACATATGGAAATGCAGATGATGGTGGACGCGGGCATGAGCCCAATTGAAGCTATCCGCGCCTCAACCGGTGTCGCTGCCGATTGTATGGGCATAGGAAACATCGGTACTCTGGAGCCCGGCAAATGGGGCGACCTACTCGTACTAGACGCTAACCCAGCGGTCGACATAGCCAACTCAAAAACCATATCAAGTGTATGGATAGCTGGGAATCGTGTTCCCGACTAATGCTCGGTGACAATTGAATTTCAGAGGCAACTGTTAACAAACCTTGGGGTTCTTGTTTTCTGTGGTAGTCCCCCTGATGATTTTTTATAGATTGTCGAATAGTATTGGCTCTAGTCAGGGTGCCTACTGCCCTGGCTTCGCAGTGATAATCTTCAGAGTAGACAATCAAGGAACGACTAGCGCTCATGTCCAAAAATAACGCTCATAAAGCCGGCAGGCATTTTCTACAGATACCCGGCCCATCGAATGTGCCCGATAGAGTGCTACGCGCTATTGCCCAGCCCACCATTGACCATCGGGGCCCCGAGTTTGCGCAGTTGACTCTGGGAATTTTCGATAAGCTTAAGTCTGTGTTCAACACAGAATCCCCTATCCTAATTTATCCAGCCTCAGGCACCGGCGGTTGGGAATCATCGCTGTTGAATACGCTTTGTCCCGGCGATAAAGTCCTGGCCTTCGAGACTGGACATTTCGCAACCCTATGGAAGAACGTTGCGGTTAAATTGGGCCTGGAAGTAATCTGGGTAGAGGGAGACTGGCGTCAAGGTATCGATGCGGATGTCGTGCAGCGGCATCTGCTTGATGATCAGTCACATCAAATTAAGGCGGTGCTGGCGGTGCATACTGAAACCTCCAGCGGCGCGACCAGCGATATCGCAAAAATCAGGAAGGCTATCGACGCGGCCAATCATCCTGCGCTGTACATGGTGGATGCCGTGTCCTCTCTGGCATGTACTGAATTAAGGCATGATGACTGGGGTATCGATGTCACTATCAGTGCTTCCCAAAAGGGATTAATGCTGCCCCCGGGTTTATGTTTTAACGCTGTCAGTGAAAAAGCCTTGGCAGCCAGCAAGGGCTCGACATTTCCCCACTCCTATTGGAGTTGGGATTCCATGCTGGAACTCAATAAGAAAGGTTACTTCCCCTACACACCAAGCACTAATATTCTTTACGGTCTTGATGAAGCACTGTGCATGTTGCACGATGAGGGCTTGACCAATGTCTTCGACAGGCACAGCCGACTGGCCCAAGCTACGCAGTTAGCTGTAGCAGGTTGGGGACTGGAAAATCTTTGTGTGAATCCTGAGGAATGTTCAAATTCCACCACCGCCGTGTTAATGCCCGAAGGTCATGACGCGGACGCGCTGAGAAACGTCATCCTTGATCGATTTAATATGTCGTTGGGGATGGGCCTGGGTAAGGTCAAGGGCACCGTTTTTCGTATCGGCCATATCGGGGATTTCAACGAGTTGATGCTTGCCGGAACCCTTAGCGGGGTCGAAATGGGTTTGAACATCGCGGGGGTTCCTCATAAGAAAGGTGGCGTGAATGCCGCGCTGGAATTTTTAGCAAGCTCGGCTTAAGACATACCGAAGTGTCGAAACTCGAACCTTAGCCACGAAAAATAATACTAAGAATAAGTGCCGGAGATTTAATGGATCCATCTACTGCTGTCAGTATGAGCCCTGCAGTTTCGCTTCTGGGCTTCGCCGTTGTGATTTTTCTTCTGCTTTTTCTCATAGCCAAATGGAAGTGGCATGTCTTCTTCGCCCTGTTAGTTCCGATACTGCTATTCGGTATTCTGCCAGGTGTGCAGCAAAACAACTTTATTGACGCCTTCGAAACCGGCTTCGGAAATACTCTTGGATCTATCGGCGTGGTGATTGTGCTTGGCTCCATCATTGCCGAGGCGCTTAAACATACCGGCGCAATTCAAGTCATCACTCGTTCTATGGTTAATTTAATCGGCTCCAATCGGATGCCCCTGGCCTTGACCTTGACCGGGTTTATCATTGGCGTTGCCATTTTTTCAGACGTTGCATTCGTTATCCTTAATCCCTTAGTGCACTCGGCTGCCAGGAGTATGGGAGTGAGTATCGCCGTAATGTCCACAGGCTTAGTCGGCGCCCTACAATTAACCCATGCGATTGTTCCACCTACCCCGGGACCACTAGCGGCGGCTGCTCTGTTAGGTGCTGACATTGGTAAGACAATTATCTTTGGTAGTATTGCCTGCCTGTTTGGGTCCATAAGTTGTTGGGCCTGGGGAGTTTATGTGGCGGGTCCACGCATTACGACCCAAGCTTCAGATGAATTTGATGGCAGCGATTTTGAGCACGCCGAAGAAGAATTACCCAGCACTCTAAGCTCCTACATGCCCATAGTGATTCCCATCCTGCTGATAGGCACGCAGAGTATCGTCAGTCTGGTGTTCGACGAAGGGCATATACTCAGAACTATTTTCTCCTATTTGGGTTGGCCGGTAATCGCACTATCAGTTGGTGTATGGCTAGCTTATCGAAACATTAAGAGTAGCGATGCGCGGGAAAGAGCAAAAAATGAATGGGTGGAAGCCGCGCTTAGAACCTCTGCGATGATCCTCGTTGTTACCGGGCTTGGTGGATCGCTTAGTGCAATATTGCGAGGTACGCCGGCGGTTGATTTTATTGCCATGATGTTTACCGATTATGGATTACCCACCATATTGCTCCCCTTCGTGATAGGCATAATTGGCAATCTGATTACCGGGTCTACAACTGTTGGGGTTATCACTGCCGCGTCCTTGGTCGCGCCCATGTTAGGAACGCTGGGCTTATCCCCGGAAGCTGCCATGTTGGCTGGCGCCAGCGGTTCGGTAATTATTAAATACGTGAACAGCAGTTATTTTTGGGTATGCACCTCGTTAACCAAACTAAGTGTCGCCGACGCCGTGTTTAGTTACGGAGGGGCGACTCTGGTCGGGGGTATTACGTCTTTCGCGGCTGTTTGTGTAATGTGGGTTCTAGGTTTTATTTAGCTCTGCAAAAGTTACTCTGCTAGCGCCATCTCTAGCACTCGCGCTACATGAATTGCTTCTCGGCCTGCCCCGTCTTGAATCTGGTGCCGGCAACTAGTGCCATCGGCGACGATCAAACAATCGGCATCGGCTTCTCTTACCGCTGGCAGCAAACTGAGTTCTCCCATCTTCATCGAGGTATCGAAATGCTTGGCATCGTAGCCGAATGAACCGGCCATGCCGCAGCAACTCGATTCTACTGTTTCCACAACCAACTCCGGCACCATGGCGAGCACTTGTTGAACCGACGACATGACTGCAAATGCCTTCTGGTGGCAGTGCCCATGAAGCAGCGCGCGTTTTGCCGGCAAGGATTTTAGTTTCAACTGTAACTCACCTTTGGCTTGCTCTGCTGCTAAAAATTCCTCGAATAGAAAAACATGTTGAGATAAGGCAGTAGTGTCATCACCAGGCAGCAGTGACAAAAACTCATCTCGTAAAGTGAGTAAACAAGAAGGCTCAAGCCCAACTATAGGTATGCCCTTCTCCACAAAAGGCCTGAGGCTAGCTATTACACGCTGTGCCTCTACTCGTGCCTCATCCACCATGCCGCTGCTGAGGAAGGTTCGACCACAGCACAGAGGTCGACCTTTATCGACGGGTATAGGTGCATGCACCGTATATCCTGCCGCCGTTAGTACCGCCAATGCCGCCCTGGCATTTTCTGGCTCGAAGCAGGTATTGAAGGTGTCCACCAGTAGCACCACGTCTTTGCCTGCGGTCGAAATCTCTGGCTGAGAGGGCACTTCGATTTCCGCTCGAAATTGATCAGTTCGCCACTTTGGCAGATTGCGCCTAGCGCTAAAGCCCAGCAGAAGTTCCGACAGACTCTTTAGGCCGGGTATTTGGTCCCGTAGATTTAGCAGGAAAGACAAGTTCCTCATGCGATGGGCGTAACGTGGCAAATAGGCGACTAAACGGTCCTTCAGGGACAGGCTGTTTTTTTTATAATACTGGTGCAGAAATTCAATTTTCATCTTCGCCATGTCGATGCCGGTGGGACATTCGCGCTTACAGCCCTTGCAGGAAACACACAAACTCATAGTGTCGAACATGGCGTTGGATGAGAGTGCTTCCGGCCCTAGCTGACCGCTCACCGCAAGTCGTAGCGTATTTGCGCGGCCCCGAGTGAGATGCTGCTCATCTGAACTTACTCGAAAAGAAGGGCACATGACGGCAACGTCTGACTTTCTACAAGCGCCGTTGTTATTACACATCTCCAGCGCCTGATTGAAGCTTCCAAAGTCTGACCAGTCCATGGTGGTGGCGATGGGCGCATTCGAATAGCCCGGAGCAAATCGAAAAAGGCTTCTGTCGTCCATTTTTGGAGGCCGCACAATCTTGCCGGGATTAAAAGTACCTGCCGGATCAAAGCTATCTTTCACCTCCTCGAAATTATCCACCATGCGCTGCCCGAACATGGGCAGGTGAAATTCAGATCTGGAAAGGCCGTCTCCGTGCTCACCGGAATGGGACCCTTTGTACTCACGAACAATCTCCAGAGTCTCCTCCACTATTGCACGCATTTTTTGCGCGCCACTTTCTTCTTTCATATTGAGAATGGGGCGAACGTGTAAGCAACCTACTGAGGCATGCGCGTAAAAGGTGCCCGTTGTTCCATGTTTGTGAAAAATCTCACTTACTCGACGTGTATATTCTGCAAGGTCTTTCAAATCCACCGCACAGTCTTCGATAAAGGAGACTGGCTTCCCATCGCCCTTCATAGACATCATTATATTGAGGCCGGATTTGCGCACTTCCCATATGGCTTGTTGAAATTCATTGTCCGTAGCTTCGACAACCGAATTCTCGGAACCTAGGGATTCCACTAGCTCGACCAGTTGCGACAAACTCTGCAGTTGAGCCGCCTGCTCCTCGCCGGAAAATTCGACCAGCAGTAAGGCTTGCGGCTCGCCCTGAACAAAGCGATCAACTGTCCCCGCGAATACCGGGATATCCCTAGCCAGATCAATCATGGTGCGATCAACCAATTCAACAGCGCTGGGGTTCAGCTCGACAATATGCTGTGTTGCCTCCATGGCTTCATAGAAGGAGGAAAAGTGGCAGACGCCGAGAGTCTTATGCACCGGCAGGGGCTGCAATTTCAAATGAATGCGCTGGAAGAATGCGAGCGTGCCTTCGGAGCCCACCAGCAAGTGAGACATGTTCGGGTTTTGTTGTGTGAGTACGTCGATATTGTAGCCACCGACCCGACGCAGCAGATCAGGAAAGCGCTGCGCTATTTCTGCCGCTTCCCTGTCGCCAAGAGCCAGCATCTTCCGGATTAGTTCGGTTTGCGCCGGATCTTCATCAGTGAGTTGACGATCTTGCAGCGTCTTAAAATGCACCTGACTGCCATCCGCCAGTAGGCCATCGATAGCCTGTACATTGTGCACCATATTGCCGTAGCGAATAGAGCGAGATCCGCAGCTGTTATTGCCAGTCATGCCTCCTAGAGTTGCGCGGTTGGCTGTAGAGACATCCACTGGATAGAACAGGCCGTGGGGTTTGAGGAAGCGGTTTAGATGATCCAACACCATACCGGGTTGCACGCAGGCTGTGCGAGCCTCGGCGTCAAACTCGAGAAGCCCATTGAGGTACTTGGTGGTATCAAGGATCAGCGCCTCACCGATTGCCTGCCCAGTTTGGGAGGTGCCAGCGCCTCGGGGTAATACTGGAATACCTTCATCTACAGCTATCTGTAGGGCAATTTGTACATCCTGCTCTGTTTTGGGAACCGTAACCCCAAGAGGTTGTATCTGATAAATGGAAGCATCGGTACTGTAACGCCCGCGGCTAAAATCATCGAACATCACCTCGCCCTGCAACTCCTTTCTGAGGCGTGTGGCAAGCGTGCTGTCATTGCTATATACCATCTCTGTTATCTCTTCTGCTTGGGCCAAATGGGTCTGTTCTTTATATCAGTCTTGCTCTGCTCCTTGCAAAATAGAAATGGGGTCAGAGTAAATATCCAGTAGTCTACGGGCTTTTTGAGTCTGTCCGACAGGGTAACCGACAGGGGACACAACCGACATTAATCGACAGTAACCGACAAGGGGACACTAACAGTTTAACAACTTAATGGCACGAAGCAGGCTTCCTAACTAACGTAATAGAATGCAAAGGATTAAGTTTAGGTTGTTAGTGTCTACAAAAAAACTTTCACTAATTCCTGGTTGTTGAGTTGACTTACTTCCGGCCCAAAAGAACAAATATGAGGTTGGCTTGTCAATGCTCTCATCAGACACAAGTTGCAGCTTCTTCCTAGTCAAATTGCTATAGTCACTATCAATACTTAATAAAAATAACAAAAGTGGTGTGTTGGAGAAAGTGATGAGCTTATCAGAATGGATATCTAACAATGAAAGTCTGCTTAGTGGCATTGCAGCCGTTGTGGTCATCTTCGGGTTCATAGCTGCGATTAGCAGGTCATTTCTAACAAACATGCGAAAGGACAGTGGAAAATCAACCAATGTTCAAAAGATAACGCTTTCTGAGCTTAGTTCCCCCTCACCTTATCCTATACAGTTCGCTGATTCGGATGGTGTGAAAGTCGCTTTTAATACCTATGGAATCGATGAGCCGACACTGATAGTGACGCCCGGAATCATCTCCAACCTTCATGTTGCAAGCAATTTACCGCCAATCAAAGAGACAATGGAAGCGTTAGCTCAATTCTCAAAAGTCATAAATTTTGACAAACGAGGCCAAGGACTCTCTGACCCAACGTCTGAAGCAGCCACAATGGAAGAGAGAGTCAAAGATATCGCATGTATTGCTGATCACACGAACTCTGATAAATTTTTCCTAATGGGTATTTCAGAAGGCGGGCCTATGAGTATTAAATACGCGGTTGAAAATCCTACCCGTGTCTCAGGGTTGATCTTGTTCGGTACTACCGCGAAATTCTCACGATCTGATGACTATCCTATGGGTCTTTCCAATGGAACTTTTGAGCGTTTAATCCAGGCCTGGGGAACTGGCTCTGGCAGAGATATATTTTTCCCAAGTATTTCGCGCGATGTTATTGATGATGATGCCTATAAAGGGTTTGAAAAATTATTATCAGATCGACGTTCAATGTCTCAAATAGTTGCTTATATGAAGACTCTTGATGTACGACCTATACTAAGTAAGATCCAATGCCCCACTTTAGTGATACATTTTACTGGGGACTTAGCATTGCCGGTCAGGATGGGCCGCTATCTAGCTGATAATATTCCTAACTCAAAATTTATCGAAATCGCAGGTGTTAACCATTGCGATCTTGGCAATGCCCCAGGGGCCATTTCCGAAATTAGACAGTTTCTCA
>JBLGAR010000075.1:0-21771 GCA_047612385.1 Cryomorphaceae bacterium
GCATATTTTTTCCGGCCACGTGCGCGGCACGCTGGCGCAGAACAAACCACCGGGTTTTAAAACACGCTCGATTTCCTTAAGTGCCCCGTGATAGTCGGGGATATGCTCCAGCACCTCTGAGCAAATAACCTTGTCAAAACTGTTGTCCGCAAAGGGCAAGGCCAAAGCATTGGCAGAGGACAAGCCGAAGGATTTGGCCGGGTTGTCGGGTTCATTGAAATCCTCGAATTTCTCCCGGGTAGTCTGCAGATCATCCAGGGATAGATCAACGCCTACCGATTGGACATCGCCCTCTATATAGACAGATATTACGTGTCGACCCTCTCCGCATCCTAGGTCCAGCACAACATCGCCCGCCTCCAGGGGAAAGAAGCGAAAATCAACCGTTTGCATCGTTTAAAACCTGCTCGTAATACTGCGTCATTTGCTTCGCGCAAACCTGCCAGCAAAACTCCTCCACTATACGGGCGCGTCCCGCTGCGGAGAGCTGCGCCCGTCGCTCGGGGTCTTCCAGCAAATCAGCAATAGCTTGCTCGAGAGCTCTCACGCTCTTGGCGGGCACAATCACCCCCGCATCGCCAACGACTTCGGGCAGCGCACCGCCATCACTGGAAACAACGGGCACGCCGCAGGCCATGGCCTCACCTGCTGGAAGTCCAAAACCTTCGTAAACAGAGGGAATAACGGCGATGGTGGCCTCGGCATAGTAGCGCACCATTTGTTCGGTACTGATGCCGCTGACAAATTTAACTTTGTCGACTATTCCCAAGGAATCGACCAGCTTTTCAGTTTTCCCGCCCGGCTGAGGCTTGCTGACCAGTAACAATTCCAGATCGGGATAGTTTTTTAACAAACGTGCGTAGGCTTTCAGCAGATACCGCAGCCCCTTCAGCGGAGCATCGGCAGAGGCTGTGGCCATTAACATTCTCGGACGGCTAGCAATATCGGGGAGCGGGCGAAACTCGTCAGTGTCTATCCCGTTGTGCACCAGGCTTATGCCAGCGGGCTGAATGCCAAAATCTGCGGCGATATCCTGTCGTGAGCAATCTGAAACCGTGACAATATTGTGAAGCTTCTTCACCACTTTTTTCTGCATGTTCAAAAAGGAGTGCCAGCGCCTGATCAGCAAACGCTCATGCCAACTGCGCGCCGCTTTCAAGGCAATGCGCAAATCATTGGTGATGGGATGGTGCAAGGTAGTCACCAAAGGAATACCCATCTCCTGCAACTGCAACATGCCATAGCTCAAACTCTGATTGTCGTGGACCAAATCATAGTTGTGGCCATGCTGCTTTAAATACTTCACCGCACGGCGACCAAAGGTATAGGGTTCGGCAAAGCCACCAGTCAACTTGCTGGTCCACTCAATGATGTTGGTCCAGGAACGCAGGTGTTGTAAACGCAGAGAACCCAAGCCATTTTCGAACAGGTCCAGGCTGGGCAGCTCTATCAGCCTAACTCTCGGATCGAGATGCGGATAGGGCGGGCCGGAAATCACATCGACTTTATGCCCGGCTTCAACCAACGCCTTACTGAGGTATTTCAGATAGACACCCTGACCGCCGCCGAAGGGTTGGCTGCGATACCCCAAGAGAGCAATACGCAGCGACCTGCAATGCTCGGGAAGGGCTCCCGTCTCTTCGTGATCCGAAGTGAGGTCCACAGCGACAGCGCAAGACGCGCGATTGGGGTCAGAATGCCTAATGAGGTCGTCCTCTTGGTTTTTTGCGAAAGGCTTAATGAAAACGAAATTCATGCGAGCAGGCTGGCACACAATGTTCAGTCGTACCAAACACCTTATAAAAGGGGCTAGATTTTAATCAGTTGGCCAAAAAAAAGCCAGCCCCGACAAGGGACCCTCGAGATACTTACCCTGCTCAATGGTATCGTCATTATTGGCTATTGCTGGGTATAATGCCGACTTCTGAGGCACTGGATTGGGCTCAATGAGTAATATTACACCCTACAAAGGCATTATTTTGGCCGGAGGCTCGGGCACCCGTCTGCACCCCCTGACGAGCACTGTCAGCAAGCAATTGATGCCTATTTACGATAAACCCATGATTTACTATCCCTTGGCGACACTTATGTTGGCCGGAATCCGCGATATCCTGCTTATTACGACTCCCAGAGATCAGCAAGCGTTTAGCGAACTATTGGGCGATGGCAGCCAGTGGGGGCTCAATATCAGTTATGCGGTCCAACCCAGCCCGGACGGGCTGGCTCAAGCATTTATACTAGGTGAAGAATTCATCGGCAAGTCGCCTGCAGCCCTCGTGCTGGGGGACAACATTTTCTATGGCGGCGGGTTCAGCAAGAAGCTAAAAAGCGCTGCGAGTCGCGACAAAGGGGCCAGCGTTTTCGCCTACTACGTGCAGGACCCCGAGCGCTACGGCGTCGTCAGTTTTGACCGCAATGGAAGAGCGCTCGACATTGAGGAAAAGCCCGCTCAACCAAAATCTCACTATGCGGTTACCGGCCTGTATTTCTATGAAAATGACGTCATAGATATTGCCAAGAGCATTCAGCCCTCCCCCAGAGGTGAACTGGAAATTACAGATGTGAATAAGGTTTACCTGGAGCGGGGTGATTTAAAGGTTGAGCTGATGAGCCGCGGCACCGCATGGCTAGACACAGGCACTCACAACTCTTTGCTAGATGCCGCTAACTTTATTCGCGTTGTTGAAGAGCGCCAGGGTCTCAAAATCGCCTGCCCCGAAGAAGTCGCCTATCGCATGGGCTATATTTCCGCCGAACAGCTTTTGGCATTGGCCGCGCCGCTGGAAAAAAGTGGATACGGCAAATACCTGAAAAATATACTCAATGATGTAGGTACTATATTCTATGAAGTTTGAGCAAACTCCACTCAAAGATGCATTCTTGATAGAGCCCAAGGTATTTGGTGACGAGCGCGGATTTTTCATGGAAAGCTGGAACGCTCAGACATTCCGCGATAACGGGCTAGACATCAACTTCGTTCAGGACAATCGCAGCCGTTCAGAACACGGTATTTTGCGAGGGATGCATTATCAAACACATCAGACTCAGGGCAAGTTGGTGAGCGTGAGCGCAGGCGAGGTCTTTGACGTCATTGTCGATTTAAGGCGGTCATCATCCACGCTAGGCCAATGGTTTGGAGTCTTACTCAGCGACCAAAATCACAAAATGCTGTGGGTTCCACCAGGATTTGCGCATGGATTTTATGTCTGCTCGAAGTACGCCGACTTCGCCTACAAGTGCACTGATTTTTACCATCCCGATAGCGAAGTAGCCCTTGCGTGGAACGACCCCACTGTCGGTATCGAGTGGCCTATCTATGAATCAGCGGCACCTCGATTATCTGGAAAAGATTCTAAGGGGCAGGCCTGGGACGATATTCCCCTGTTCGATTGAATCATCCAGGTCTAGCCAGGTAGCAGCGGTCGCCACCACTGCTCCGAGTCCAAAAACCAATCGACAGTCTTCGCAAGACCCGTTTCGAAGCTCTCATAAGGGTTGTACCCCAGTTCTTCTGTGATTTTTCCCGCATCGATGGCATATCGCCAATCGTGGCCTGCACGATCTGTGACAAATTCGATGAGGTCGGCAGCGCGGCCCCCATTCGCGACGGGAGAGTCGGGAAAACGTGTATTCATCGTCGGGTCAGCTGCAAAGCGAACATCTAACTGCTCACAGAGCAAATTGACTATGTCGAGATTGTTCCACTCGTTATTTCCACCAATATTGTAGACCTCACCAACTGCGCCTTTTTCAAGAATCAATTCAATTCCTCGGCAGTGATCCTCTACATACAGCCAATCTCGAATATTGCTGCCATCTCCGTAGACCGGCAGCGGCAAGCCGCGAAGAATATTAGTGATACAAAGGGGAATCAATTTTTCCGGAAAGTGATAGGGTCCGTAGTTATTCGAACAGTTACTGGTCGTAACCTGAAGGCCATAGGTGTGCAAATACGCACGTACCAAGTGATCCGATGCCGCTTTGCTGGCCGAGTAAGGAGAATTGGGCTCGTACTTCTGCTCTTCGTGAAAACCGGGCGCATCGGTGGCCAATGAGCCATACACCTCATCGGTAGACACATGATGAAAACGATGGGGAATGACCTCATCCCCTCCTAGCCACACTGTACGAGCGGCCATTAGCAAAGCGTGTGTCCCCAGCACATTGGTTTCAATGAAAGCATCGGGCCCGCTGATAGATCGATCTACATGGGACTCAGCCGCAAAGTGCACAATCGTGTCTATGCTATGGTCTCGAAGTGCCGCCTCTACCGCTATGGCATCGCAGATGTTGGCCTGTAAAAACGTGAAGTTTGGCTTGCCACGCAGCTCGGCAAGATTCTCAAGATTACCGGCGTAGGTGAGTGCATCGTAAGCGACAACTTTGTCCTGGGGATGCTTCGCAGCCCAGTAGTGCACAAAATTGGATCCTATAAAACCAGCAGCGCCGGTAACCAGTAGAGCTTTACTCATCGGTATTTTCCTTCAGTTCTTCTAGCATGGATCGCAGTTGCACTCTCCAGTGCACCGGCTCCAACTGGAGATCTTTCCAGCTGCGGGATTTGTCGAGAACACTGTAAGGGGGCCGGGCTGCCGCTGTGGGGTATTCGATTGCGCGAATAGGACGAACTTCGGTCTGGGTAGAAAGCAGGCCAATATTGGTGGCCTCTTCATAAATTGCCACGGCAAAATCATACCAGCTGCAAACCCCTGCGTCAGACCAGTGATAAATACCGGACAGCTCGGCTTTTTCAGAGGCGGCCCATATTGCTTGGGCAAGTCCTCGTGCCCAAGTCGGAGTACCCACTTGATCCACCACCACACCCAGATCATCGCGCTGTGACATGAGGCGCAACATGGTCTTTACAAAATTATTCCCGAAGCGCGAATACACCCAGCCGGTTCGCACAATTAAGGCCGCGGGTAAAAACTCCGCTACAGCGCGCTCCCCGGCCAGCTTGCTCCTGCCATATTCTCCTATAGGATCCGTAGGCGATCCTGGGCTGTAGGGCGTGTTCGATTCACCGTTAAACACAAAATCGGTGGACACATGAATCAGCCTCGCACCCGACAAACTGCAGGCTCTGGCGAGAACCCCCGGGGCGAATTCGTTGATGCGCGTGGCATTTTTCGCATCAGACTCCGCTTTATCGACTGCCGTGTAAGCCGCGGCATTGATGAGCAGTGAAGGGTTTATTTCTTCCAAAGCCTCAGTAACAGCCTCAATATCGCTGATATCCAGCTGCTCTTTGGTAAGCGCGATACACGCTGTACCAGAGTTGGCACACAAAACCAGCTCGCGGCCCAGCTGTCCACCGGCTCCCGTTATTACTACCGTTTGCGTCAAGAGATCACCTCTGGCATGGTAGCGACCAACAGCAGCGGCTGCAGCATCATCTCGATGCCGCCGTTAGACTAGTGGCAAAACAGAGTTTAATTCGTGTTCTCACATTCTTCTTCCAGGTCAATGCATTGGGCGCAAACTGCGCTGCTGGACTATCGGATTATTATTGCCCTCAGCTGCCTGTTGTCGCTGTGGCTTATCCTCATTGATCCAATCATAAACCGCGACGCTATCATATACTTGCGCACCGCTGATGCCTATCTGCAAGGCGGAGTTGTAGCGGGCCAATCGTTGTTTGACAGGCCCATACTACCGATTATTTTTGCACTGTTTCACAAAGCAACCGGCATACCTCTGCTGTACAGCGGTCTGATTCTCACAACCGCCTTCTATGCGCTTCTGTGCGTAAGCTTTGTCGCCACAATAAGAGTAATGGGCGGTGATCGCAGAGTACAGATTATCGCTGTCATCATCATCCTGTCCCACCCCATGCTGAATCACGAGCGCTCGTCCATTATGAGGGACCCGGCCTATTGGGCGTTTTCCCTGCTGGCATTCCGAGAGCTGCTGCTGTTTGCACGCTCGCCCGAATTTAAGTACCAACTGCGCTGGCTGATCTTGATTGCTATTGCAATCCTGTTTCGCTTTGAGGGTTTGTTTTTTTTGATTCTAGCCCCCTTTACACTCCTTATCGCCGCCGAAAAGGGAGCCCGCTGGTACATGTGCGCGCGACTTGCCCCTCTTGCGCTTATTGCCATCGGGACACTGCTGCCGTTACTGCTTTTTGCCCAGAGCTCGCTGGCACTAGAGCAATCGATGTTCCCTGATATCGGCAGATACGTGCGGCAATTCTTTAGGATGCCTCAGGATTTTGCGTTGCTCGCCGAGAAAGCGGCGGATAACTGGCTGTCCTTCACATCCACAGAAGACGCTGCCTTCGCCGTCATTGGTGGCCTAATTGCTATTTTGGGGGTGAACCTGCTCCGCTCCCTGACCTGGCCCTATGTGGGAGTGATGATCTGGGGTGCGTCTAACAAACTGTTCGATAGGATCCAGACCCGAGACCGCAGGCTTATTAACTCACACCTGATCATCTGCCTCGTTTACTTAAGCGTGTTTCTGCTGACAAAACGTTTCATGCTTGAGCGCTATGCCAATATTTTCACGCTTTACGCGCTTCTTTACGTGCCGTTCCTGCTCAACTCCCTGTGGTCAAAAGGCAAGAAAGGCGGTGGGAAGCTTTTGGTCATTCTTGTGCTGTTCGGGTTTTGTGTGGATTCGCTGACTAACCGCGATTACGAAAAAGTGTATATCAAAGACGCCACACAGTGGCTAATCGACAACACAAGCGAAGATGCAAGTCTCATGACCAACAGCCCCTATATTGCCTATTTTAGCCGGAGAAATTTCAACTGGGGTAATAGGGCATATCTTTTTACGATTGCAGACTTGGAAGCGCAACCGGAGAAATGGCGGAACAGCAATTATCTAACGATGCGGGTAAAAAAACGCGATGTTGAGCAATGGCAGGAGTTTTTGAGCAAAAACTCGCTGCGAGAGCTGAAAGTATTTACAGGCCATCGAACTGGACAGGTGAGTATTGTGAAAATACCCCATGTCCTCAGATTAAGTAATTTACGCCAGTAGAACCACATTACAGAAATTGTGCATGTTAGGCTTCGCATCATGGAATACTGACAATCGCCTCTTAGGAGAGCCGCCGCTATCACCCGAGTAACCCCTGCAAAAGAAAAACTGCACCAGATCGCCGAGGCGCTTGCTGATGAGCGCGTACCCGAAGGCTGGGAGATCGTAGGGAGCTCAAAAATGGCAAGGGTGGCATTGCACGAAGCCAACGGCATTTACTACAAAGAGTTTTTCCCTCGCAGCCCTATAGAAAAGCTCAAGGCGCTGGTAAAAGGTAGCAGGGCAACCCGGGCAAGACTGCACAGTGAAGCGCTTTTACTGGCGGGTTTTGACGCACCGAAAAATATCTCCTGGGGGCAACTGGGCAATTCGCGAGAATATCTTTTTACCCACGCGGTCCCAGGCTTTGGCATTACTACGTGGCTGCGAAACGAGCTGAGCGAGAGAGATCCATCATCACTTAAAAAGCGCAGACAACTATTGCGTGAACTCGGTATTTTTGTCGGGCGAATGCATGCTACGGGATTTATTCACGGTGATTTGCGCTCCAGCAACGTAATGGCTGCTGAACACCTCGACAGATTTCAATTTTCTCTTATTGATAACGAGCGCAACGTCAGAAAAACCCCGCCAAGCGGAAAACAACTGCTGAAAAACATAATGCAGCTGAACATGTTGTTTCCCAGTGATTTAACCCGTTCGGATCGACTTCGATTTTTCAGAGCCTGGCACACTCAAATGCGAGATCTGACAAAAGTAGAAGCTGAAATACTCGGGGTGGAAGCCTACAAATGGGCATGTCGGCGTCTGCAGGCGAAAGGGAAAATGTCAATCTGAACCGTTTTCGTTCACCTGCCGAATCAATCTGGCTGGCACACCGCCGACCACCGTTTGTGCAGCGACATTTTCAACAACCACCGCGCCAGCTGCCACCACCGCACCGCGGCCGATCGTCACGCCCTGACCTATGATCGCGCCACCGCCAATCCATACCTGGTCTTCTACGACAATCGGTTTAGTCGAAGTCCCTCGGCCCACCCCCGGCACATACTCAAGCCCATGGCTGGCCGTTTCGAACATAACCCGGGGGCCAATTTGAACATCCTCTCCTATTGTTACCTTGTCGATTGGAACCCCAAATCTGACGCCGGTATTAACGAAGGTTCCCCGACCAATCTCTATGTTTGCGGCGCCACCAATAGGGCGAATGGTAAGACCCTCCCAGATCATGCATTTTCCTGAAATCTTTACACCGGCGCCTTTTAAAAAAAGATAGCGGATACGATCAAAAAAACTGAGCCTGGGAAGATGATTAGCTATCGCCAGGAAAAAAAATTCTCTCATAGCTTAGTGGCCTGGAGGGTCTGTACGTGTATGGAACACTAACATAATCCATAAGATCCTAGACCAATTAATGCACTTCGCGCCCATAGGCAAAGCGGGTAAACTACGAGAAGCTGGTTTCTACCCATCACACAATCAAAAACCCGCAAGGACAACGCTAGATTGAAACGCCTACACATAGTCGGATGCCCAAGAAGCGGAACCACATTGTTAATGGAGTTGATGGCAACCTGTTTCCGAAGCAGCGGATATTGTGCCCACGAGATGAGTATCTTTGAGTCCATTGAACAAGCAGGCGAGGTCTATTTCAGCAAGCAACCCAACGATATTAAACAGTTACAACACATCTTTGAGCGGGACGAGAAACTTCACGTTATCTACATGGGCCGCGACCCCCGCGCGGTGATAACCAGCAAACACAAAGAAGCGCCCAATCAGTATTTTTGCAATTATCGCGTGTGGAGCGAATGTGATCGGGCGTCACAGTGCTACCTCAAGCATCCAAGATTTTTACAACTACGGTATGAAGACTTGGTCGATAATCCTGATTCAGTCCAGAGCACTATCAAAGCTCAATTCGATTTTTTGAATTATCAGTATCCTTTTAGCGAGTACCAGAAGTTTGCGGAACCTTCCGAAGCCGCCAGCACAGCGATGAATGGATTACGCAAGGTCAACAAAAGTAGCCTGGATAAATGGCGTGAACATTTGCCCCATCTGGCCCAGCAGTACACATGGCATCCGAGATTGGCCGAAGACTTGATTAGGCTCGGATATGAACCCGACAAAGCCTGGCTCGGCGATCTCGAAGGGGTTGAACCCAGAATCTATCCCTGTCGGTATCCCCAGAAGAGACAATATCTAAAGGAGTGGGAGAAGGATCTGCGCGTCTATCTGAAGTCACGTCGTTATCTAAAAGCAAGAAATCTGTAGTTCATCTAACGGCTTCATCTAATGAGTGCACCTCATAAGTTCACTTTGTTGGATCCAAAATACTCCCAGATTGGTGCTTGAAAGTGGCTAGGGCGAGACGCCCATTAGAGGATGACCTCTTTCTCCGTATTTCTTAACATGATGGGCTCGAAGCCTGTTGAGAGCGGGCTGGGTGCGCTTAATCACTTCTGGCTCCTCGAGACCCGTAGCGACAAGATAAGCCTGCAGAAAAGCCTGATAGCTCTCCAGTGTCGCACCCATATCCTCGGCATTTAGGGTGTATCGAGCAATGTCGCGATATCTTCTCTTTCCGGACGGGCTGAGCTCTCCTACGGCTTCCAAGTCAACCAGAAAAATTTTCCCATCGGCGAGCAGCAAATTGCTCCACTTGAAGTCACCGTGAAAAAAGCCCTTGTTGTGCAGTTTAGCCAAAGAAAAACCTGCTTTTCCCCAACAGCTATGGTCACCCGTGGCCTGCCCTTGGTCCCACAAAGTCTGTATATCCACAGCATTGGGTATCGCCTCTGTGAGTAGTAACATTCCTCCCCTGGCCAGCACGCAGGCATAAGGCCTTGGGACTACAATATCACTACTCAATAACACTCTGGCCTTCGCATAACTTCTGGAACCGCGGCTAAGCCCAGCTTTAAACCATAGGCGTTGTTGCCAGGACTGAGTACGGTAGTATTTTAAATAACAACGCTGCTTATCCAGTTCCAAAAGCCCGACAAGGCTCCCAGGAGTATCTTTTATGACCTCCATGTTGCGCTCGGCCCAGACATCCGCGGGAAGCGACGACTGTTTGATCTCTAGAGCCAACTTATGTCCCCAGATTTCACCCGCAAGTACCTCCAAATGTTCACCACTCACAGTTTGGCTCCGATAGAGACAATCTGCGGTGCATCTACCCCATACTCTTTTCGATACAAATTTTCTGCGTTCTTTGCCACTTGAAGCCAAAAGCTCAGATCAGCCCCCAGGGCACCACGCAAACCCTTATCGCTGTAATGACGCATGAACCGCAATAAATCCCGGTGCTTCAATCCACAGTCCATCGCCGAAAAATAAAGCCCACCCAAGTCTTTAAGCAACCAGCGCCGCGGCGTTTTTTTGCGAATTTGGGCGCGGTGTAAATCGATTAAGTAACAGCTGACTTCATCGGCATCCAAACTGCGCTCATCCAAATGAAAATGGCAGATATAGAAGTCGCGGTGATTAATGCCTGCGCCATGCATACGTCTGGCGCTATCGGCAAGCTTGCGCAGCAATTTCAAACGAGTCGAATACGTCGGGGGGTTATTCGCCCAGTCAGCACAGTAATCCTCCAGGCTAACAGTACCTACCAAATCTTCAGTAACGATCACTGATTTAACCGTTGCCGGATTAAGTCCTTCGCAGCTGTATGCAACCACCGACATAGTATCCACGCCTAAACAATTCAGCGCAGCCACAGCTTCGTATTCATTACGCGCACTCAACACAGGCAGGCGCGCCTGCGCCAGGTTTTTAAGGATCTCCGACCACCCGACCCCCGAGTGTATTTTCAAAAAAAACGATTGCCCCTCTTTATCAAACCTCAGTGTTTTGCGGCCTTCTTTGCTGCGATAAACATCACCGGGCTGAGCTTTCTGGGCGATCTGCCAGGCCCACTGGAATATACCTGCCTTGGGAATACCCTGCGAGAAATCCTCCCGCAGGTAGGAGGCGCTCACGCGGCGGATTCCTTTTGTTCAATAAACTGCTCTATCAATTGGGCGCCCGTAGTGTGCATAGAGTACAGATCTTCCTCATCGGCATAAC
Source organism: Cryomorphaceae bacterium (assembly GCA_047612385.1). Lineage (GTDB taxonomy): Bacteria > Pseudomonadota > Gammaproteobacteria > Pseudomonadales > Halieaceae > JBALVT01. The sequence goes on from JBLGAR010000075.1 coordinate 11,068, forward strand.
CCAGCGCATTTTCTGTGCAGCGGGAACGAAATTCAGAATCGAGAGAGTGTTCAACTGCGCGGTCTAAATCCCCTTGCTGAAACGGCGAACTCAGGGCTACGCCAGCATCAGCTCGTTCAATATGATGGGCATATCCACATATATCAGTCACCAATACGGGTAGACCGGCAACCAGCGCCTCTAGCAATACAATGCCTGCGGCTTCGTCTTTGGCGGGGTGGATCAGGGCATCTGCCGCCAGCAATAACTCGGGGATATCATCTCTGCCACCCAAAAATTGGATCTGATTAGCCACGCGCAACCGCACGGCCAATCGGCGAAAGCGAGTTTCTCTATCCTGCCCGACGACAAGCAGACGGATATTTTTATCTGGCATTGTCTTATGCAAATTGGCTAGGGATTGTATTGCCCTATTGAGTCCTTTTTTGATAAAACCCGAACCGACGAACAACAGGACATGGTCATAGTCTTTTAATCCCAGGGCCGCTCTAGCATTCTGACGACGCTTTGCAGCATCGGCAGATGCTTTGCGGTTCATAGCTATTCCCGGGGGCAGCATATGCATCCGCTCTTCGGGTGTATCGTAATAGTGCTTGAACTTGGCTTTCTCAGTCTCCGAGATAAGCAGTATGTGTGTCTTGCTTTGAACACTGAAGACCGCCTCTTCGTAAGCAGAAAAATGGCGATATCTGGCACCGAGTCGATACCACCAGCTGCGCTCACCAAAAGCCTTGTCGAGATAACATGAATCAGCCGCATAATAGACATCCAGGCCAGGCATTTTATTAAAACCGATCACCCCATCTACCGGATCTTGAGCCAGATCAGACTGCACCCACTGAGAAAACCGGGCATTGCGCCGGTGATTGCTCATTGCCGACACTGGAACCTGTCGCAAGTCGGCCTCCGCTATCGGCTCTCCCTGCCATGAAATATAGTACACACGACAGTGATGGCCAAGCTTTTGAGACTCTTCTACAAAACGGCGAAAGTCGCGCTGCATTCCACCATAGGGAAAATATTTGTAGAGTAGAAAGGCAAGCCTCATGTTCAGGTCTGCTCAGGCAGTAATTGCAGCAATTCGCTGCACACCTGTTGAGCCTGGATAGACTCCATCATCGCCTCAGGGTCATCGCTATCTGCGGCTCCAAGAGGCGAAGCAATATGCACCTGATTGCGCCCATAAGCTCCAATTAAAGCGATATCAGTCGGCCCGTATAAAGAGACTGTTGGCACGTCCAGAGCTGCGCTCAAATGTGCCAGGCCAGTATCGACTGCGACAGCTCCATCCACCTCCATCAAAATACTGGCTAATCCCAGCAAATTAAGTTTAGGAAGTACCTCGGCATTTTTTACACTGCGTGCAATGCGCTCTGCGCGTTCACGCTCCTTCTCGCTTCCCCAGGGCAGCCAAATCTTAAAACGACCCGACTCCAAAAGTTCGGCAAGTTCGACCCAGCGATTTTCAGGCCACAATTTTTCCGCCCTGGCTGTACCGTGGAAAAAAAGTAAGCTACCCGGCACTTTGTCATCACTGTTTTTTAAATTCGACCGCACACCATACTCTCCCTTGGTATTCGGGACTTGATAGTTCAGCGATTTGGCAAACAACATTCGAGTGCGCTCAACGGCGTGTAAAGTACTTGGCACCGGAATAAGGTGGTGATAAAAAAGTGTTGCCAAACGCTCGCGCACCGATTGCTTGTCCATACCATATCTAGGTGCGTTCACAAGCCGTGCGACCAAGGCGCTTTTAAGCAACCCCTGTGCATCTATCACAAGATCGTATTGTTGACGTGCAATTCCCGCGCGAAATTTCTTCCACTCGGAACCTCTAAAGTTTTTTACTGGCCGTTTACGCCAACGACGAATCGCTATTGGTATGATAAGGCCTACCGCGGGATGCCAAGCGGGAATCTCTGCAAAGGCCTCTTCCACTACCCAATCAAATCGTATACCCGGAACTGCAGCCACCGCATCATTGAGCGCTGGCAAGGTGTGAACCACATCACCCAGAGAAGACATTTTAATAATCAGAACTCTCACACAGACCTTCCTTGTAGCAAAAGCGCGTCCAGCTTGGCGATAACCATTTCGGCACCGGTTTCACGCATACAACGATGGTGCCCCAGTGGGCACTCCCGCGCAAAGCATGGCGCGCAGTCGATAGTGGGAATCACCGTATCGGATTGCTCGCTCAAAGGCGGTGTAAACGCTGGAGAGGTTGCGCCATAAACCACCAGTACAGGACGCCGCAATGCGCTGGCGATGTGCATAAGGCCAGAATCATTGCTCAGCACTGCAGTGGCCAGAGACAGCAAATCCACCGCCTCTGCCAATTCAGTGTTGCCTGCAAGATCAAAACACTCTGGATTGTTATTGCAGCCCTTGCGAATCTCAGCGGTAACCTCCCGGTCCTTGGCAGAACCAAACAACACGACTTGCCAACCCATAGACAAATAATGTGTGGCCACCTGTGCATAATATTCTGCGGGCCAGCGCTTGGCCGAACCAAATTCAGCGCCTGGACAAAGGGCGAGGATCGGCCGCTTCCTGTCAAAGCCAAATTTTTGCGCGCAGCGGGCAACCCTGTCATTCTCTACTGCCAAATGGGGTGCTGGTAATTTAAGCGGCAAAGACTGATTAGCATCCTGACCCAGAGCTACAAAACGCTCGACCATCAGCGGCAGCCGACTCTCATCGAGAGCGCGCATATCATTCAACAGACCATAGCGCATTTCACCGCGCCAACCGGTACGCTTCGGAATGCGAGCCATAAAAGGTGCAAGTGCGGACTTAAAAGAATTGGGCAACAAGATAGCCTGGTCGTATCGGTTTTCACGCAGTACACGACCCAGTTTGCGACGCCGGCCCAAACCCAACTCACCGTGACCGATAGGTTTTACGATAGCCCTGGACACCTCAGGCATACGCTCCAAAAGAGGCTCGCTCCAGGCCGGCGCAAGCACATCTATGGTGACACCGGGGCGAGAATTTTTGAGAAAAATGTAGAGTGATTGGGACATCACCATGTCGCCGACCCAAGCGGGGCCGACGACAAGAATTTTCTCAGGAGCATCGCTCATACTAATAAATAGTGACGAACTGTCATCGCGCCACCTCTGGGTTTAGTTAAGCGACCGGGGCCAACCACTGTGGGTTCTGTGGGCGAGCACCGCGGACTGAATCAAAATACATAGTCTGAAGTTTTTCAGTCAAGGGACCGCGAACCCCCGAGCCAATCGCACGCCCATCTACTTCCCTGATCGGAACGATTTCGGCCGCAGTACCGGTAAAAAATGCTTCATCGGCAATATACACTTCATCTCGCGTAATTCGCTTCTCATGAACGGTGTAACCCAACTCTTCGGCCAGCGCAAATACAGTAGCGCGGGTGATACCCTCCAGACAAGATGTCAGATCGGGCGTATAAATCTTATCATCGCGCACGATAAACACGTTTTCACCGCTGCCTTCGGCTACATAACCTTCGTTATCAAGCATTAGCGCTTCCTCGGCGCCACTCTCCAGCGCTTCCTTCAGGGCCAGCATGGAGTTGATGTAGTTGCCATTTGCTTTGGCTTTACACATGGTGCTGTTCACGTGATGACGGGTATAAGAGGAGGTTCGCACTTTGATACCGCGATGCATCGCCTCAGGATCCATATAAGAGGGCCATTCCCACGCGGCTACCATCACATGTGTTTTCAAACCATCAGCGCGCAAGCCCATACCCTCGGAGCCATAGAAACACATAGGCCGCAGATAGCCCTCTTCCAAACCATTGTCACGCACTACATCTCTTTGTGCCTGATTCAGAGTCTCTTTATCAAAAGGCATATCCATGGTCAGAATATGTGCCGAACGGAAAAGTCGATCCGTGTGTTCATCGAGACGAAAAATGCAGGTACCCTGCTCTGCCGTTTTATAAGCCCTCACCCCCTCAAAAACTCCCAAGCCGTAATGGAAGGTATGAGTTAACACATGTACTTTTGCTTCGCGCCAGGGAACCATCTCTCCGTCGAGCCAAATAGTGCCATCGCGATCGGCCATGTTCATCTTTCTACTCCTTACGTGGGTTGATCTAAATCGATTATAGGTTCGGGTACAACATTGGCAAAAAGCTCAACCCATGCAGCACGAACAGCTCGCCTATACTGCGTATACCCTTGGGCCGCTACCACATCGGGCTGCTGCTGCAAGGACAGTTGATGGGCGGCAGAACGGTAGGCGATATACGCTTGCGTAAGGACATCGCACACCTGCGGGTCGAAAAAACCTTCTTTACCTAGTGTCTCCAGAATTCGCACGTTGTCAGACCAGGCGGTCAAGCCCGCCACCTGATGAGACCAAGCCAATACCGCGTATTGCACCATAAATTCTATATCGACGATACCTCCAGCGCCCTGTTTTAGGTGAAATTCCCCACCTTGCAAATCTTCATCTGCCAACAGATGCCCTCGCATCTTGTCCCGCATCTTTATGACCTCACCCGACAAGGCGGCTTCGTCCCGAGCACGACTGAGTACTTCGTGACGAACGCTCTCCACCCGCTGTGCAATTGCGGAATCTCCGGCCACCCATCGGGCGCGCACCAGAGCCTGATGCTCCCAGGTCCAGGCAGATTCTCGTTGATAGCTTTCAAAGGCATCAGTGGTGATGACTAACATCCCTGAGTTTCCCGACGGACGCAGCCGCATATCGACTTCATAGAGCTGACCCAACGCCATCCTTGTATCCAAAATATGGATAATCTTCTGGCCCAGCCGGGTGTAAAACACCGTGTTGTCGATACTTCGTTCGCCGTTGGTAGCAGCCCCTCGAACCGTATCGTAGACAAAGACAAGGTCGAGGTCGGAACCATAGCTAAGCTCGATTCCTCCGAGTTTTCCGTAGCCGAAAATGGCAAAGCCAATGCCACTGCCCTCTCTCTCGGGCTCACCATATTTGCCACTCAAGTCCGCCCAGGCAACCGCGAGTACCTGCTCGAGAATCACCTCTGCAATCCAGGTTAGCTTGTCACTCACTTGCATCAGAGGCAGCCGACCCTCAATCTCACTGGCAGCCACGCGCAGTACGTGGGAGGCTTTGAAGTATCGCAATGCATCCATTTGCGCTTCCAAATCGCCCTCGTTTAATCGAGCAACCTGCTGCCGGAGTTCTTGCTGCAACAGAGCTCTGTCGGGAGCACTGTATAAATTCGTCCGATCGAGAAGTTCATCCAGCAACACAGGATGCTTCGCAAGCAGCTCCGCGATCCACGGGCTTGCACTGCATAACACCACCAGTTCACGCAACGCTTGCGGATTTTCCAGCAACAGCGAAAAGTAGGCACTGCGGCGAAGAACCGCAGCTACCAAAGGCAGGACACGCGCAAGAGCTAGATCAGGGTCGAGGACAGAAACGCACTGACTTAAAAGCTGGGGCATAAACTCTTCGAGTCGCTTTTTACCCTCTGATTGCAAGGTCACAACGGTCGGGCTGGACTGCAGGATTTGCAACAAATTCAGCGAAGAGTCGATATCTTTAAATCCGAGTTCACTCAGATATTCTTGACTGAGAGTTTTACCCCAAGGGAGGTCATCGAGCTCGTCGGAATCTTGCTCATCCGTGACGGCAATGAGTTCACGAAAGTGACCAGACACAATTTCACGGTGACGCGCAAGTTCAGCCGAGAAGCGTTCCCAGGACTTAAAGCCCATGGTGGAGGCCATCGCAGCCTGGGCGAGCTCACTTTCAGGCAGCGCTTGAGACTGCTTGTCCGCATAACCTTGAATGGCATGCTCGCTGTCGCGCAAAAACAAATAGGCGCTGCGCAATTGCTCCGCAACTTCACCCGGCAAACATCCCAAATCCGCGCACTCGGACAACACACAAAGTAACTCGCGTTGCTGAAGCCCCAGGTCGCGACCACCACGGATAAGCTGAAAGCACTGAGCGATAAACTCTACCTCGCGAATACCCCCGTGACCTAACTTCACGTCTGTGCCGAGGTTTCGGCGTCGGACCTCGGCATTGATCATCTGCTTCATTCCACGCAGGCTTTCGATAACGCCGAAATCAATATACCGCCTGAAAACAAAAGGCCGCAAGGAGTCCATAAGGATCTCACCCTGGCGCGGATCTCCCGTTACCGGGCGAGCCTTAATGAAGGCATAGCGCTCCCAGTCACGCCCCTGCATTTGGTAGTACTGCTCAAGGGCTGAAAAATTGTGAGCCAGCGCCCCACTTTCTCCATACGGGCGCAGGCGCATATCTACTCTGAACACAAAACCGTCTACAGTGTTCTGGTCCAGCGCCGTTATCAGAGCTTGACCTACTTTGGCAAAAAACTGTTCATTACTAAGCGGCTTCGTCGCATGGTCCGTTTCACCGGCTTCGGGAAACGCAAAAATAAGATCGATATCGGAAGACACATTGAGCTCGCGAGCACCGAGCTTGCCCATGGCCAACACAATCAACTGCTGTCGCTCGCCACTTTCAGTACCCACTGGGCGACCCAAACGCTCTTCAAGTTCGCCCTGAACTTTCAACAATGCCTGAGCAATACAAGCTTCTGCGAGCAACGAGGTCTCGCGCATTGTTGCGTGCGTATCCGCAAGGCGACAAAAATCGCGCCATACAATTCTGAGCATATGATAGGCACGAAAGCGCCGCAAAACATGGGCGAGTTCACAGCCGTCGGCTTGAAGTAGATCACTGAGCGCGCTGGAAAAATCCAGCTCGTCCATTGCTTGATTCAACAGATTTTCGCGCAGTAGTTGTAAAAAAATATCAGGTTTTCTTTGAATCAGATCTGCAATAAACGGGCTATAGGCCAAGATATGCGATAGCTGCTCGGAGGTTTTTTCATCGAGTACCTTTTCGACCGCCGTTAAAGTGTCGGCGTCCCAAAAATCCTGAATACGACTCCAGGCTTTTAGAGATTCTTCAGCGAGAATCTTGGGGAATGCAGCCCCGGATGCACTCATGCAGAGCGCACTCAGGCGTCTAGCATAGGGGCAACTCGCATCACTTCCTCGATGGTCGTTTGCCCCTTCGCTACCCGAGCCGCACCGCTGATTCGCAAAGTGTGCATTCCCTCGGCCATCGCCGCCTCGCGAATTTTTGTGGTTTCAATCTGCGGTAATATCAGGCGCTGGATAGCGGGTGAGCTCACCAACACTTCATAAATGCCCTGACGACCGACATAACCCGTGTCTCTGCACTTTTTACAGCCAACAGGCTTGGCCATTTTAGCCGGAGGCGTGACCTTCCAGGGGCGGGTGAGTTGCTTCCAGGCCTCCAGATCAATCTCGGTAAATGTCTTGCAGTCCTCGCATAGAATACGGACCAGGCGCTGGGACATAATCCCCCGAACGGTCGCCTTGATGAGATAGGAGGGCACACCTAGCTCCAACAATCGGGAAATAGAGCTGGGTGAATCATTGGTGTGCAAAGTAGAAATAACAAGGTGACCCGTGAGCGCCGCTTGAACTGCCATGTTCGCAGTTTCCAGATCCCTGATTTCACCCACCATAATGATATCCGGGTCCTGCCGCATAAGAGCGCGCACACCGGAGGAAAAATCAAGATTGATATTGTGATTGACCTGCATCTGATTAAACGCATCTTCCACCATCTCGATGGGATCTTCGATTGTGCACACATTAACTTCCGAGGTAGCAAGCTTGCGCAGGGTAGAATAAAGCGTCGTGGTTTTACCCGATCCGGTAGGCCCGGTTACCAGCACAATCCCATTTCCTGCTGCGGTCATACCGTCCCAATTTTCAAGATCGCGATTCGCCAGTCCCAGCTGCGAGAAAGACCTTTGTAACACCTCCGGATCAAAAATCCGCATAACAAGCTTTTCACCGAAGGCGGTAGGAAGTGTTGCCAGACGTAACTCGACTTCATTGCCGGCAGGCGTACGCGTTTTAAGACGGCCATCCTGGGGGCGGCGTTTTTCCGCCACGTCCATACGACCCAAGATTTTTATTCGACTGGTAACGGCTGCGGTAACTTGCTGAGGCAGTTCATACACACTGTATAAGACACCGTCTATGCGGAAGCGGACGTTGCCAACTTCACGGCGAGGCTCAACATGAATATCGCTGGCGCGTTGTTCAAAAGCGTACTGCAACAACCAGTCGACAATGTTGACGATATGCTGATCATTAGCATCGGGCTCTTTCATAGAACCCAAATCGAGCATCTGCTCTAAATTGGTGACGCCGGGACCACCGTCGGGCTTGCCCACGATATGAGCACCGCGAACAGACCCGGCCATGGAATAAAATTCTGCAGTGTGTCTAGCAATGTCGCGAGGGTCGGCCAGTACCCGCTTTATGGGCTTGCGCAATACGTGTTCGAGGTTACTCTCCCAGGCACGGATAAAGGGCTCTTGGCTGGCTATGACGACTTCATCGTCGAGTACCTCTACCGCCAAAATTTTATGTCGCTGAGCGAAAGCCAAAGACATCACATCGGCGATAGCGCCCACGTTTATTTTCAGTGGGTCAATTTGATAAACACTCTGCCCGGTTTTTTCAGATAACCATGTCAGCAGTGCATCCATATGCAAAATGCTACCGGGGTTTGCCGCATCGTCCAGTTTTTGCTCGGCCAGATAAACAAGAGGATGGATCGTGCCTGCCGCTGCGCCGCTCAGATTATTCTTGTGGGCTTCTGACAGCCTGCCATCACCATTGAGGTCGTGCACCAGCGTGGGCACGCTGAGCCGCTGTTCCATCACTCGTTCACCAAAATTAGTCGACATACACTCATCCAAACTGTGCTTATTTAGCAGCTTTATTGCCGGATAATGCTATCACACTGGGGCCGGTATTATTGTGGCATTGATACGGTCAAATTCACCCCATCCGAGAGACGTTTTTTCCTGTGACAGGCCCGTTCAATGTGCCTATACTGCGCCCTTCGACAAACGGAGTTCTAGCATGGCGCGCATTAATCCCCTAGGCAATCTGTTTGGCCGCTCTCCCTTCAAACCTATTCAGGAACACATGCAGGTAGCGGATCAGGCAGTTCAGCTACTGACCGCCTTCATCGAGGCAAAAATAAACGACGACTGGGATCGCGCCCAGGAGTTGTACCAGGAGATATCGGATATTGAGAGAGAAGCCGATAAGCTGAAACGCTCCATAAGACGACACTTACCTAAAAGTTTTTTACTACCGGTACCTCGCAATGACTTGTTAGAGTTGGTTTCTATCCAGGATCAGGTGGCCAACTATGCAAAGGATGTTGCCGGAATCATTCTGGGTCGCCAAATGCGCTTTCCCGAAAAGCTCCAAAAAGGCCTTATAGAGTTCACAACGGCCTGCATCGCAACCTCAACCCAGGCGCTGGCCGCTATTAATGAGCTGGACGAACTGCTGGAAGTGGGCTTCACCGGACGCGAGGCAAAGCGGGTTGAGAGCATGATTAAAGAACTTGACAAACTTGAGGCGCGCACTGACAAACAAGCCATTGTACTGCGCGGCAAGCTGTTCAAACTGGAGGCAGATTTGCCACCCGTCGATGTTATGTTCTACTACCAGGTCATTGGCCTGCTCGGGTCGCTCGCCGACTCAGCAGAGCAAGTTGGCGACCGACTTCAAATTCTAATCGCTCGTTAAGAGGCGCCCACTATGAACATTATTGCTGAGCACGGCGATGTCTTCCTCATTCTCGCCTGCTGTTTCGGGTTTTTTATGGCCTGGGGTATTGGCGCCAACGATGTCGCCAACGCCATGGGAACCTCGGTGGGTTCACGTGCACTGACCATCAAACAGGCGATTCTGATTGCCATGGTGTTTGAGTTTTTGGGGGCCTACCTGGCCGGCGGCGAAGTAACCTCGACCATTCGCAAAGGCATCATCGACCCGTCCGTACTAAATGATAGCCCTGAATTATTGGTTTACGGGATGTTGTCCGCGCTCCTGGCGGCGGGAACCTGGCTGATGATAGCCAGTATGAAGGGTTGGCCTGTTTCCACGACACATTCCATTGTTGGCGCCATCGTCGGCTTTGCCGCAGTGGGTATCTCGGTCGATGCGGTCAACTGGGGAAAAGTCGGCACTATTGTCATGAGCTGGGTGGTATCGCCGGTCCTGGCTGGAACACTTTCGTTTGGCCTGTTCATGAGCGTGAAAATACTCATACTGGATACCGAAGACCCCTTTCGTCGCGCCAAGAAATATATCCCTATCTATATGTGGATGGTCGGCTTCATGATTTCTATGGTGACGATACTCAAAGGCCTGAAACACATCGGCTTGGACATTGACCTGGGCCTGGGTTCTAAATTTGCCAATGCTCTGCCGATAGCCGCGCTCATGGGGCTTGTCGTCGCGGCATTTGGTGCGCTGCTACTAAGACGAATCAAAGAGGGGCCTGCTGGCGATAATCGATTTGTGGATGTCGAGCGAGTCTTCGCCATACTCATGATTTTTACCGCTTGTTCGATGGCTTTCGCACACGGATCTAACGATGTTGCAAATGCTATTGGACCAGTCGCCGCCATCGTAAGCACCGTATCCAGCGGCGAAATCGCCGCCAAGTCTGCCATTCCATGGTGGATTTTACTCATTGGCGGTTTAGGTATCGTAGTGGGTCTGGCAACCTACGGCTGGAAAGTGATTGCAACCGTGGGCCGCAAAATCACCGAGCTTACCCCCAGCCGAGGTTTTGCTGCGGAGCTCGGGGCTGCCTCTACCGTAGTGA
>JBLGAR010000076.1:0-21427 GCA_047612385.1 Cryomorphaceae bacterium
GTGGCGTATGCCTGCGCAAGCAGACTGCGGGCACATACTGTGTGACGGTTTCGGTTGATACGGTAGATTTCTTGCAGCCCGCGGAAGTAGGCAAGCTCGTGTCACTAAAGGCTTCAGTAAATTAAGTCGGCATATCGTCTCTGGTGGTCAGAATCAAAGTGATAGCAAAGCACATCCGCACGGGAGCCATTAAGCACACGAACACATCCTACCTAACAATGGTAGCCAAGTCTGATGACAACCAGAAAGCGGTCGTCCCGCAGCTTATCCTGGAACGCGATTGATGAAATCCGACGATTCGTTGCTGCAAGCAAACGAAAGCCGCTGCGGGCCTACGCTAAAGAAGCAATGAACACCTACAAAGACGAGTTCGAGTTCGAGAATGGTGTGCGTTCTTTCCTAGCGGATCAGCGCTGTGTTATTGACAGCGATAAATACAAGGGGAATGAGGGCAACGGTGGCAAAGAGGTATGACAAATTAACGTCTTCAAGCGCACACGCCCTAAGATCTCGATAGTGCTTAGCCCAATACTAACTCTGCAATTACAAGCTAGTACTAAAGCCCTTAAATGGCGCGCTAATTTTCTGAATGTCCTGTAACACATCTGACGGAATCGCCGGTAAGTTGTCTGACGACAGGCTGGCATACAGCATGTCTATCGCGCCTCCAAAGCGCTGCTCCACGGCAGCGGCAATTTGATCGTAGCGCCCGGACGCGGTGAACAGGGACAGCACGTCGTCACTAATTTCTGCCGCCAACTGATCCCAAAGCCCCGCTTTGGTCATACCATTGAGCTTGCGCCCCAGGTCGCCCAGGTCATGGTGCTCCAATACAGGCCAGTAACTAGGGGTAGAGGCATAGAATGCGATACGATAACGCACCCACTCAAGCACGTCAGCCACCTCTTCATCGGTCTGGCCCGTAGCCAGAAAACCACCGCCAGCAATTTGAAAAGCCTCGCGAGGTTTACCGGACTGGGCAAGTCCGAGTTCGATCCGTGGCATCGCCACATCCTCGATGTAAGCGCGAGTACAAAACGGATGTAATTGAACCCCATCGCAGACTTCGCCGGCCAGTTTCAACATATTTGGACCGACAGCGGCGATCGTAACCGGCACCGGTGGCTGGCCGGTGGATTCAGGCACAAAGTTTGGCGTCATCAGCGTAAATTTATAATGCTCACCCTTAAAATCCAGCTTTTCACCTAACTGCCAGTTGCGCCAAATGCCACGCAAGGCATTGATATATTCACGCATGCGAGGAACAGGCGCTGACCATGGCGTGGAAAAGCGATTCTCGTTATGAACCTTAATCTGCGGACCCAGACCCAAAACAAATCGCCCGCATGAAGCGTTCTGCAAATCCCAGCATGTGTTAGCCACGACCATAGGTGAGCGCGGAAAGGCAATTGCTACCGCCGTGCCCACTCTTATTTTCTGTGTCGAGATAGCCGCAACCCCCAAAGGCATAAACGGATCGTGGCGATTCTCCATGGTTGATATCTGATCGTAACCCGTGAGCTCTGCGGCCTGGGCGCAGCGCTCAACATCGTTGAGGTCTTGCTGTGGTAATACCGTCATCACTTGCATGTGGGCTCAGTCCGAGTTTATGTTGTTAGCGATGATTACAAATATGCCTGCGCCAAACGGTATTGGCAAATTAACTTCTCCAGCTCATAGACACACGGAAGTACACTCTAATTAGTCAAAAGATCGACTCAGCAGTTATTATGGCAACTAACACTATGTCTGTTCACCTAATTACCGATCATCACTATGCATTATCTGGTTAGCGCCATTGTTGAGAAACTACAATTCGAGCTTAGCACTGCTGTCGCTGCCAGTGAGCAAGCGCGCGACAGTGCAACCCATTCTGAAAATATTGCCGCCAACAGGTATGACACCCTAGCCTTGGAAGCCGCCTATCTAGCCCATGGACAATCCTTACGTATTGCAGAACTAAAGCAATCCATTGCCCTCTACCAGCATTTCCAACGCCCCGCGTTTAACTCTCGCGCCACTATTGCACTGGGCGCACTGGTCTGCATAGAAAATAATCAAGAACAAAAGCGGTACTTATTGATTGGGCCTGCCGCTGGCGGCTTGAGTATTGATAGTGAGCACGGTCCCGTACAAGTCATCACACCCAGCGCGCCATTAGGGCAGGCATTAATGGGTAAGCGCGTTGATGATGAGGTGGGCTGGCAGTTTAATCAGCGCAAAGAATCCTTCAGTATTGTGGCTATCGAATAAGACAAACGGCTCTGCCAAATATCATTTCTGTGCTCAGGGGTTGCTTTATTTGTGAGGAGCTTAGGCCTGGGATGTTTCGCCATGCAACGTCTCAACTGGTAATCGCCCAGCTTGCATGTTCCACTCGTCCTGCCGCGCTAGAACAGCAGCGGCGAGAGTATTCCGATGGCTATTACTTTATCGCAGGTCAGCATACCTCCATATCGGGTGCTGACCTTTACTTTTGGCGGAATCTGATTGCAGCTCCTGTACAAGCTACCACCGCTACAGCCTTACTATTAACATGCCAACTCGGTCTGGCGGAGGCAGTTCATCCACTTCTACAGGACAAGCACACTTTTGTTCTCGGGGGTTATCAGCAGGATGCGGATGCTCAATTTTACGCGGAAGCTGATGACGTGGCCGGTGGCTCTGTTGACTTGGGTGACCTGGGCATGGACGAGTCAGATACTACGTTGATACTGGAGTATCGCTATCGTCTTAACGATAGGTGGGAGTTGTCCGCCGCCGGCTATAAGTTTGATACCTCGGGTAGCCTCCGCACGCAAAGAGACGTTGTCTACGATGGGCAGGAATTTGAAGCGGGAGCCAGAGTTGATTCCAGCCTCGACACCAATACCTACTTACTAGCTGCCATGTATAAACTCTATAAGACGGGTAGAGCCTATGTGTCCGTCGGCGGTGGTTTTCATATTTTTGAATTCAGTACTGAGTTGGAAACCAGGGTTGCGGTTGGCGAGGCCGAGTCCAGTCGCAGTATAGCCGGAGATGACATCACCACTCCTCTGCCCAATCTGCGCATGGAGGGCTTCTATGCGCTTAGCCCCAATTGGGCTCTGATCAGCACGATTGGCTGGCTGAGCCTGGATTATGACGACTACGAGGGTTCATTCGTCTATGCATATGCCAGAGCCAACTATCGCATCACTGAGCGTTTCGGCCTGGGCATTGGCTATCAGTACCTGGATATGGATTTCAGTGTTGACCGTGATCGCGGTGAAGCAGGCTTTGATATTCAGTTCAATGGGCCCTCTGTTCACCTGGGCTATAGCTTCTGACGCTGTACGTGCAGATTACCCTAATGCCGCACCTACTATACGGGCCTGGAGCTGGGCTCGAGCGCCCTACCCCTGCCGGGATGCTGCCACAGGCTGACGCACCAACCATCTATCCATCAAAGAATAAGCCACCGGCACCACCAGCAGTGTCAATAGCGTGGAACTCACCACCCCACCGATGACCGCAACCGCCAGAGGACCGTATTGGCCCGCACCCTCGCCCACCCCGACTGCAGCAGGCAACATCGCCAGTACTATGGTTAAAGATGTCATCAGCACGGGTCGCATCCGCCGCGGGCAGGCCTCCCGAATAGCTACTGCGGTATCCATGCCGTCATTGCGGTAACGGTTGATCAAATCTACCAACAGGATGGAGTTCTTTGACACCAACCCTACCAACAGCACCAGACCAATCATCGAATAAATATTCAGGGTATGGCCGGCCACCCACAACGCTATGACGCCGCCGACAATGGCCAGTGGTTGGGCCAGCATCACCAGCACCGGTTGCAGGAATGAATTGAACTGGCTGGCCAGGACCATGTAGATCAGGATCAGGCCGGTGGCGAACACAAACAAGATGGCATTGACCGATTTACCCAGTTCTTCGGCCTGGCCTGACAGTGCAACGCGATAGCCAGGCGGCAGCAGTTCATCGCCAACAGCCTTAAACTCGTTTACAGCCTGGCCCAGGTCCATCTGCGGGGTCGAGCTAAATTCAGCGGCAAAGGCCAGGTCAAAGCGGTTAACACTGGCCGGACCCAACGATTCTTTAATATCGACCACGGAGCCCAGGGGCAGTAATTCATTCGCTGGGCCCTGCAGGTAAACGTTCTCCAAGTCGCGGGCCTGTTTCATGCTCTCGCGCCGGGCTGCCAGGCGCACATCGTAGCGCTCACCGTCGCCGGGCAAGGCGTTGTACTTGGCGATATCCGCGCCGCCGGCCAGTACCCGCACGGTGTCGCCGATTTGTGCGGTGCTGATGCCCAGCGCCTGAGCCCGATTGCGGTCGACATCAAAATATAATTGCGGCCGGTCCATTTTCAGCTCCATGCGTACATCGCCGAAATCCGGGATTTGTTTCAGGCGCTGCTCCATCTCCCCTGCCAGCTCCGCCACGCGGTATAAATCCGGTCCGGTGATAAACGCAACAAAGGGCTCACCGACAGAGCCAAACATGGGGTAAGCGCCAACAAAGCCCTGCACACCTGTTACCCGCTGCACCATCGTTCGCACATCGGTCATGATTTCCAGCTGTGACCGATCGCGGTCGGTCTGCCCCGACAGCAACACATTAATCGTCGCTTCATTCACCTCACTGCCTTGGCCGCTACCGACGGTACTCAGCACCCGTTGGATCTCGGGCACCTCGGCCAGTATCGATTCGACCTGGTCGATTTTTGTTTCCATGTAGTCAATCGACGAGCCCAGCGGTGTCTTCAACTGGACCAAGAAACGCGACTCATCATCGCCGGGAAAAAAATCACTGCCAAGCTGCCCCATAAACCACCCGGTAGACCAGACCAACATCGCGGTAAGCCCCAGTACGATAACGCGATGGTTAAGGCTAAACCCCAACAGCCGACGGTAGAGTGTTTCCAGCCCATGATGAAACCCGGTAATACGTTTGCCCAGCCAGCCCGGTTCTCGCGTCTGCCGCTTCAAAAACCGCGCGCACAGCGCCGGCGTCAAACTCAGTGAAACGAACAACGACGCCACAACTCCAACCGACACCACCACCGCAAAAGAGCGCATGAACACACCGATCATACCTTGCATAAAAATCACCGTAGCAAAGATACACACCAAAGTCAGGGTGGCAGCCAGTACTGCAAAGACCACTTCATTAGTGCCGTCGATGGCCGCCTGTTCATAATCAGTTTCACCGGCTTCTATGTGGCGATGAATATTTTCCAGCACCACAATGGCGTCATCAACCACCACACCGATCAGCAGCAACAGGCCGCTGAGGGTCATGATATTGAAGGTGTAACCTCCAAAGAACATCACCACCACCGCGCCGGCCAATGAAACCGGAATTGCCGTCGTTATAATGGCGGTGGCGGGCAGGTTCAGCAGGAACAACCACACCACCAGCGCTGCCAACAGCGTGCCTTCTACAATGTGGTTCTTGAGCGCATTGGCCGTTCCGGAAATAATGCCCGAGGCATCAGTGGCTACCACGAGCTTCACACCATCGGGCAGAGACGGGATAATCACCTCGTTCAGGCGCTCATTAATTTCATCGACAATCGCCACGGTATTAGCGTTCCTGACCTTGCGCACGGCGATCGCCAGCGCGTCTTCGCCGTTGAATCGGGACACACTGCGCTTGTCATCCAGACCGTCACTGATCGCCGCAATCTCTGACAATTTCACGGGCACCTGTTCTCGCCACATCACCACCAGGTCGGCCAGCTCCGCCGTGCTGTGAAACTCCAAATCCAGGTGCAGCAGTTTTTCCAACATACCGCCGACAAGGTAACCACCGGGTAATTGCACATGTTCACGAGTAAAGGCCGCCATTACATCCTGGGCGCTGATGCCTAGCGCCGCCATACGCACCAAATCCAGGTCGACACGGATCTTGCGTTCACGACCGCCGCCAATACTCACCCCGCCGACGCCGTTGACGTTTTCCAACTGGCGCTTGATCAGGGTCCGTGCAATCTGATTCAACTCGCTGAGCGCCCGATCACCTTTAAGCACCAGCCACAAGACCGGCTCGGCATTCATATCCATTTTCGCGACGATGGGCGTTTCAGCCTCGCGGGGCAGTTCATTGATGACCTGGTTCACCTTGGCCTGGACCTCGTTAAAAGCCACATCCGGGTCCTTACTGAAAATAAATTCAACCATCACTTCTGATACACCCGGGGTAGACACCGACTGTATATGCTCAATACCTGCCACCGCATTGACCGCCGATTCCAATACTGAACTGACACTGGAGTCCATCACTTCAGGACTGGCGCCCGGGTTCACCGTGGTGACAGTGATCATCGGGGGATTCACATTGGGCAGCCGGTCCAGGCCGACGCCGCGCAGGCCGATAAAGCCAAACAACAGCAATGCCGCACTGAGCATATAGGCCAGTACACGCCGGCGAACGAATAACTCGATGATGTTCACAGCGCGGGGGCTTCCACTTCAACGCGACTGCCGTTACTCAGCAAACCGGCACCTTCAATCACAATCTGGTCGGTCGCGGTAATACCATCGACAATTTCGACCCAGCCGTCTTCGCGCCAACCAGCGGTGATGGGCATCGCACGAGCCTGATCCCCCTCCACCACAAACACCACCGTATGACCATCGCGTGTGACAATCGCCATCAAGGGAACCGTCAGGGCCTGCTCACGCCGTTCCACCACCAAGGTGGCATCAGTACTGGCACCAGGGAGCCAACCTCCAGGGTTATCAAACTCAACACTGATCTCTACCGCGCGGTTGTGCACTTTGATCTGCGGGTTAACCGCCGCCACCTCGCCGATGGCCATGACACCCGGCGCCGCAGGGGTTGTCAGGTGCACCTCCTTGCCCACTGCAATTTTGGCGGCATCGTGTTCAGGAAAAGCGATACGGGCACGCAAGCGATCCACGCTAACCAGGTCGAACAGGGGCTGACCCGCGGTGACATAATCACCGGGCGAAATATGCCGTCGGGTGACCAGCCCATCCAGCGGCGCCACGATACGTGTTTTTGATTCCATGTACTGATGCTGCTCCCACTGCTTGTGGGCAATATCGCGCTGAGCTGCCAGCATTTCCAGTTGTGCCTGCTCGTCCTCCAGCTTGTCCCGGGAGACCGACTGAGATTCCGTCAGCCGCTGCAGACGCTTCACTTCGCTCTCCTGGTTGCCTAGCAGCACACCGTAGCGTCGAACTTCTGCAGCGGCCTTGGCCGACTCGATCGCATGCAAGGTACTGTCCAGAGCAGCGAGTAATTGACCCGCCTCTACTCGGTCGCCCTCTCGCACCACAATCTGCTCCACCTGACCCGAGGCTTGCGCGGAGACGGTGGGGTCATTGATGCTCTCAACGCTACCCAATGCCGTTAATACATCATCGATATCGCGCTGCTGCGGGTGCGCCACTACTACTGACGTCACCCTCGCTTGGGCCAGTGGCGCCACCTCCGGCCCTGAATCGCCACAGGCAGCGATCAAAACAAACAGGATTAAAGCCGAGAGTAACTTCACGGTGTTCGTACTCCATTGAGCAGCAGGGCGACGATATGGTCCGCCAGATAGGGTAATTTCTGATGTTTGGCGCGCCCGGTGTGCAGTTGCGCCGACAACTTCCTGGCTTCAAGGTGGTGAAAGATCAGCCCGGTCAGGTCTAGCACCATCAGGTGGCTGTCCATATGCGGTGCAAGCTGTCCCATCAAATCGATCAGGAACTGGTGGATCTCCGGAAACACACCGTCGGCCAATAGCTTCAAGCGTTTCTGGTCGCCATCGAGCAGTTCGCGAAAATAGATGCGACGAAACTGGGTTTGTCTGTCGAACAACTCGAGTAAGCTCGACACCGTAACAGCCAGCGCAGACTCGGGATCTTGCTGCTGGCTGGCCATGCTGACAAGTTCCGCCGTCTGACTTTCGTAGAGGTATTCTACCGCGGCTATATACAACGCTTCCTTGTCGGTGAAGTGATGGTATATCGCGGCCTGGGTGATACCCGCGCTGCGAGAAATCTCGCGCATCGACACGCCGCTGAAACCGCGTTCGGCAAAAAGCTCGGCTGAAACGCCGAGAAGTTTCTTATGGGTGGACTCCATTAACTCTACCATCTGAACGTTCGTTAAGGACAATAGTTGTTTATGCTATTCAGGTCAATCTACAAGAGGGTCTAGGGGGCTGGTATCGAATGGCGGGAAATGAAGCAGCTGACCCTTTGGCCAGAAACAAGTATTATCTTGCATTCATTGACTCGTAGAACACAACGAAGGTAATAATGTCGGACCCCGCTATCGACCCTAAAGCAGCGAGTGACCTCGCACGCAAGGGGCATTTGGCTTTTACATGGGAGGACCTAGACGAAATTGTCTTACCGACCGGTGTCATCAGCCGCATGTATCGGGTCGGCCTCGACGACGATGCGCCGACGGTGTTTAAAGTGCTCTATCCACCCCATTGCACCATCGAAGCCCACACTCACGATTGCGACTATACCGAGATCATTCTCGAAGGTACTCAGCGGGTGGGTGCACAGTGGCACGGGCCCGGGGACATTCGTATTGGCTTGGCTAACCGAGGTTATGGGCCATTGGTGTCCGGCCCAGAAGGCACTACGGTTATCTTTATGTTCAAAGACGGCCGCTGGCCAGCGCTAACAATTGGCAATAACAATGGCTCGTCTCTGGGTAGCGACGTGATAGAAGCCCATCTCAAGGCAAAGTCGGAATAAAATCGCGATGGTAGGCCTCCCATTGGATTACTTTGATGAGTCAGTTAAGTTGTTAGTACGCACATTGTCTTTATGAATACCGTTTAATTTGCCCATGCCAATTGGGTGAACCGTACTCGGAATTACCCTGGGGTACAGCATGACGGCAACACAAATATATCGGCATGCATTTTGCGCAAATGGGCTTTCGTATTTTTTATGTACCACAGCATCATCGAGCATGAGATCCAACTTCAGCCGGGTTATGATTGCTATTGGCAATATATTCCGATGCCATGGCATCTACTGATATGGGGGCAAGTGTTACACTGCGCAAACGAGGTAACCTGAAAATTAGTGGCAAACTGAAAACTACCAGTGATGTGACATTAATCTGTGGCTCCCTCGGTAATAAGGAGATGAGAAAAACGTGATGTTTAAGACCAAATTAGGAAAAGTCGTGGCCTTGCTGGGTGCCGTTATGATTAGCGCGAGTGCGTGGTTTTTCATTTCTCCGCTGCTGATCGATGAGCACGTTGATGAAGCACTGGTTTTTGCGGGGCCGCCTACGGCCCCAGAGGCACGCACTAAGGCTATGCAGCAGGTAATGGCCGACGCAGCGCAAAAACCAGATCGCACGGTGGAAGACAGCATGATGACAGAGTCTGAACTTCTGTTACTAGAACGAGGCGATTTTCATGATGCGGATTCTGTTCACCGCGGCTCGGGCAATGCGCTGATCTACCGCTTAGCGGACGGCTCACACCTGCTGCGCCTGGAAGACTTCAAGGTTACCAACGGACCGGATCTGGCTGTGTATCTTGTAAAGCACGCAAACCCATCTAGCTCAGCCCAAGTCACATCGGGCTTCCTTAATTTGGGCAAGCTCAAAGGGAATGTGGGCAATCAGAACTACGCGATTCCCGCTGGCACAGACCTATCTGAATTCAACAGTGCAGTTATTTGGTGTGAATTGTTCGGTGTCCTTTTCTCGACTGCGCCGCTGTCGGAAGGCTAGACGTTCGGGTTCGAATCCTTGTCTACTTGGCCCGCAGCTGCCACCATTTTTGATAGCGTTACAACTGCTAAAAGCTTCACTAGGACTGCCATGCCAATCAGCGAAGAGTTACAAACTATCATTAATGCCATACCGGTAGATTTTGCCGCTCCGGCAGCTGATTACCGTGCCGTGCGTGAAATGTTCGCCCCATTCCACGGCCACCCTGTCAGCGACGAATTACGTATGGTGATTAAAGAGTTTGGTGGTGTTCGCTGCGGTAAGTATGAGATAGGGAGTGCCGTACATACCCGGACGGTGTTTCATTGTCATGGGGGTGCCTTCGTCTCTACCACGCTTGATGAGTACCATTTCTACGCTGAAATTATTGCACGTCAAACTGATTGCACGGTAGTAATACCTGACTATCGACTGGCTCCGGAGGACCCATATCCGGCCGCAGCTGACGACTGTTTCGAGGCCTACTGTGGTCTACTGAACAGCGGGGTAAATCCAGAAGACGTCATACTAATGGGGGAGTCCTGCGGCGGCAGCCTCGCCATAGGATTACTGTTACAGCTGCGAGAGAAGCACCTACCGATGCCAGCGTGCTTCGTTTCCCTAACAGGCTGGTTCGACCTGTCTGTCTCGGGAGAATCCGTGGATGGCCGCGATCCGTTCCTGACACCGCAGTGGGTCCGCAATCGAGGTCGAGATTACCTGGCAGGGCAAATGAATCTCGATGACGCACGCGTGTCGCCAGCATTTGCCGATTTGAGCAATCTACCCCCCATGTATTTGCAAATAGGCCAGTTCGATACAGTCCGCGAAGGGGCTACTTTACTGGCCATCAACGCTCTGCGTTCGGGCGTGGATGTCACGATGGAAAGCTGGCCCTGCATGATCCATGGGTGGCATGGCTTGGTGAATGCGGGAGTCCCGGAGGCCGCTGCTGCGTGGGCAAGAATTCGTGACTACATCCTCGAAACGAAAACCCACGGGGTCAGGGCTTATGAGGAAGATGGGAGACCTGACCTCTTGGCACATGCTGATTCCGTCAATTAAGTGGCCAGAAATACAATATAGCGGGCACCGAGACCAGCACCACCAAAATTTCTAGCGGCAAACCCATACGCCAGTAGTCGCCGAAGCGATAACCGCCCGGGCCCATTATGATCGTATTGTTCTTGTGGCCAATCGGAGTGAGAAAGGCGCAGGAAGCCGCCACGGCCACACCCATTAGAAACGGGTCTGGATTGACGCCAATCGCCCTGGCTACATCGAGACCGATGGGTGCGGCGATCAGTGCCGTCGCGACATTATTGAGAAAATCCGATAGCGTCATGGTAACCATAACCAATACCATCAGAATCGCCCAGTGCGGCCAGCCTTGCGTTTGGGAGACAATCAACTCGGCTATAAGGCGGGTACCGCCCGAGTTTTCTAATGCGATTCCAAGCGGTATCAAGGAGGCTAGCAAAACGATTACCTTCCACTCGACACTTTCATAAACCTCCCTACCCGAGACTATTCTACAAGCGGCAAACGCGATCACACAGCCCGACAGCGCTATCGGCAGGTAAACAACTCCAGCAACGGACAGCGCAATCGCTCCGAGAAACAGCCCGATTGCTAACACGGCTTTTTTGCGTTGGATAACGACATGTTCTCCGCCCGTTAACGGCAGCACACCGAGCCAGCTGCTTACCTCGCTCAAACGTACTGCCGGCCCGAGCAGCAACAACACATCCCCTGCATTAATCGTTAATTTTCGAACACGGTCAGAAAACCGTTTCCCCTGCCTGGAAACTCCCAGCAAGGTAATACCATGGCGCGTAAGCAGGCGCAGTTCGTCGCTGGTTCGACCCTGTACCCGGGCACCATCGGGTACGATTGCCTCGGACAGCTTAAGCGAGCCACTGCTTATCCCGCTTCCGTGTCTGTCCTTGCCGATAAAATCAAGCTGGGCAGCGCCGAGAAACCTCTCGATCGATTTTGGATTGCCTTCGAGGACTAAATGATCTCCCTTTCGAATTTCTTCACCGCGTGAAAACCCTGGCAAGCGTTTGCCTAGACGCACCAGGCCCAGCAGCCAAATATCATGTTCCTCCGCCAGCGGTTGCAAGTCCCTGACTCGTCGCCCAACTGAACTGGATTCTACCGGCACCTCGCCTTCGGCAACAAACAGACCCGTGTCTTCATCAGTATGTATGCTGGAAGGTCGCTCGCGAGCCGGAATTAACTTCCAACCCACAATGGCAACATAGAGGATGCCGACAATCGCCACACATAAACCCACGGGCGCAAAGTCGAACATACCGAAACTTTCACCCAGGGCTCGCTCACGATACTGCGCGATGACTATGTTAGGTGGCGTCCCGATCAGCGTAATCATACCCCCAAGGATAGTCGCAAATGAAAGTGGCATGAGACTAAGAGACGCGGCACGCTTGGCTTTTTCTGAGGCCTCGATATCTAAAGACATCAGTAGCGCTAGCGCGGCCACGTTATTGATTACCGCCGAAAGCGCCGCACCAACAATTGACATGATTCCAATGTGCAAAGGCAGAGAGCGATTGGAAGACAGCACTAACCCCGAAATCATTTCCACCGCTCCCGCATTCAACAGGCCACGAGAAACGATCAATACCAGTGCGATGATCACAACCGCTGGGTGGCCAAAGCCGGAAAAAGCCTGATCAGGTGGGACAAAGCCGCCAACCACGGCTACTACCAGGGCGCCGAAGGCAACCATGTCGTAACGTATCCTGCCCCAGATCAACAGGCCGAATACGACGCCGAATAAACTAAAAAGATAAAACTGGTCGCTAGTCATCTGTAGCACTATTGTCGGAAATTAGCCGCTGCGCAAGCAGTACTGTGATATTCATGTAAAACGCGGATCAATTTGATAGGTAGTGACCGCTTCACTTTCGCAAACCGCGCTACACCCCTTTAATTACCGTCTCACCAAATTCTGCAAGCCGATCTATGCCGCCCTCACCGGCGAAAAAGAATGCCGGCACCATCAAGCGACCCACACCTATCTCTGTCATCTGCGCAACACCAGCCTTGGGGTCTGTCATTTGTTCACCAAATATGGCGCTGATCTCAACATCCTTCGGATCTCTTCCCTTTTCCTTAAGCTTACCGTGCAGGGAATCAATCAGGCCCTTGAGCTGTTCCGCATTGGTAGAGCCGGGAAAGTAACCATCCGCCAGTCGCGCTGCGCGGTTAAGCGCTCGCTCTGTATCGCCGCCGACAATAATAGGGATATTGCCACCGGTGGGGCGCGGTGAACTCGTCACCACGTCAAAGTCGACAAATCGGCCGTGGAATTCCACCTCGGGGCCAGACCACAACAACCGCATTGCTTCAACATATTCGTCGCTGCGCGCACCGCGGGCCTCCCAGGGCAAGCCGAGGGCATCAAATTCTTCCTTCATCCAGCCCACACCAATACCAAGCTCAACCCGTCCACCGGACAAACGATCCAAGGTCGCTAGTTCCTTGGCCAAAATCAGCGGATTGCGCTGTGGCAGAATCAGGATACAGGTACCCAAACGCAAAGTCGGGGCACAGGCCGCTGCATACGCCAACCAAATCAAAGGATCTGGTATTGGGGTGTCTGGCTGTGCCGGAATTTTGCCGTCTTCAGTGTAGGGATAGGGGGAGTCGATTTTACTAGGAATGATAACGTGCTCACCAGCCCAGACAGATTCAAAACCCACGCTCTCTGCCGTTTTACACAACTCCAAAGCAGCGGCACCATCAATGGCGACAGCACTTCCAAACGCCAATCCAAACTTCATCTATCTCTCCTCATTATTATGTTCTCACACGGCACCGATAATGCCGACTAGTCTAGCAAAAAAACGACACTATAAGTTTACAGCAACGCAACAACAAACAGACAGCGCGACACTGCTCACCCTGCCATTTGAACCTACTTATTCCGGTCCCGACCAGAGGAGGCTCGGCCCCCAGGCTAAAGGCAAAAAGTCGGGCGGCCTTCATCGGACCCACGGTGTGTGAACTTGAAGGACCTATACCAATTTTAAACAGATCGAAGGTGCTGATAGACATCGGTTCTCTCTTTTTTGAGGACGCTAATTACAATGAATCCCGGACGATCCGAAAGGATTCACGGGCCAACGAAATGTCATCATCCGACAGCGCCGCCGACATCTGGGTCCGAATATGTGCCTTGCCGTGTGGAACGACCGGAAAGGAAAATGCCGCCACATAGACACCCTGCTCCAACATAGCCTGCGCGAACTTTGTCGCCTTCGTCGCATCATGCAGCATAATCGGCACGATGGGATGTTCGCCGGGCAACAGCTCAAAACCCAAACCCTCACGGAACACCGCGGCATTGCGATTCAGTCTATCGCGTAAATCAGGCGACTCACTAACTAAGTCGATGGCCTTCAGAGCACCCGCGACCACAGGAGGGGCAACGGTATTTGAAAAAAGGTAGGGACGTGACCGCTGGCGAAGCTCCGAGGCTATGAAGATCTGGCTTACACTCGCACAGCCCGTGTGAGGATCAGTGCGAAACGACATTATCTCTGCCGCGCATTCTCCACACGCACTCACCCTAACATTCCGGTAGTACTGCGCCCCGACCAGATTAGTTATAGCTTGGCCTCTTGGAAGAAACGCATCGCGGAACAACTGGAAGAACTCCTGCCGGGATTGCCTCCCAGCAGAAGTTAATTTAGCTGTAACAAATTTTTGCCTATGCCAACACAGGTACGTCTTTCATCGCTTCTGCAATGGCCTCATCTGAAAGATCCAGATCATACATGTCGCCACGCATGTATTGATCATAAGAGGCAAGATCCAAGTGCCCGTGACCACACAGCGCCGTAAGAATGACCTTCTCTTCGCCACTTTCTTTACAGGCCAATGCCTCGCGTATTGCAGCGGCAATCGCGTGCGTTGGCTCTGGTGCTGGCACGATGCCTTCAGTACGGGCAAATTGCACAGCACCGGCAAAACATTCGGTCTGCGGAATGGCTATGGCCTCAACGAGTCCAAGGTTGTACACATGAGAGACCAGTGGCGCCATGCCGTGATAGCGCAGGCCGCCTGCATGGATGGGCTCGGGGATAAACGAGTGCCCAAGCGTGTGCATTTTCATCAACGGTGTTAGCCCCGCAGCGTCTCCGAAGTCATAACGATACTCTCCTTTTGTCAATGTCGGACACGCGGTCGGCTCGACGCAACGGATGGTCGGATTCATTCTACCCGCCATTTTCTCACGCAGAAAAGGGAACGCCAGGCCGCCAAAATTTGACCCGCCTCCCGTACAACCCACCAATACGTCCGGTACTTCTCCCACTTTTGCCAGTTGCAACAGAGCTTCTTCACCGATGACTGTTTGGTGTAGGAGCACGTGATTGAGCACGCTGCCCAGGGCATATCGAATTTCATCACTGACGACAGCCTGGCTCACCGCCTCGGAAATAGCGATTCCCAAAGAGCCGGGGTGATCTGGATCTTTCGCCAGCAGGGAGCGGCCAAACTCAGTGAGATCCGAGGGGCTCGGATGTACCGTACCGCCCCACACTTCCATCATGGTGCGGCGGTGGGGCTTGGCACGGTAGGAAGCTGCAACCTGCCATATCTCGCATTCCAGACCGAACTGCGCACAGGCAAAGGCCAAAGAGCTGCCCCACTGACCTGCGCCGGTCTCGGTAGTAAGCTTTTTTACACCTTCCAGGGCGTTGTAATAGACCTGTGGAACGGCAGTGTTTGGCTTGTGCGAACCCGCCGGACTGACTCCCTCGTATTTGTAGAAAATTTTGGCAGGTGTATCAAGTAATTTTTCTAGACGACGTGCCCGAAACAAAGGGCTTGGTCGCCAGAGTCGATATACATCGAGTACTTCGCCGGGAATATCGATGTAGCGCTCGACGCTCATTTCCTGCTCGATCAGCGCCTTGGGGAACAGTGCCTCAAAGTCTTTAGCCGTAGCCGGCTGCAGCGTTCCGGGATGAAGCTGCGGTGGTGGCGGGACAGGAAGATCCGGTACCACGTTATACCATTGGGTTGGCTGCTCACTTTCGTCCAATAGAATCTTTGTATAGTCACTCATCTTTGTTTCCTTGCTTATGAAATCTGTGTGCGATATTTACGGAGGGAAGGCGTTAAACGGGATATTCTATCTAACCCGATTGAGATTTCCTAATCCGCTGCGGAGGTTTTTATCGCTCTTTGTCTAGCCAAGGCAAAGTGGTGCTCCTCCCACTAACTTGTGAGTGCACACAGAACCCTAGAGTAGGGCCCGCAGCAGCACTGTGAGCGCGAGAGCTATCAAGATAACACCAAAAACCCGGTCAATTATGCGACTACTGCGCTGAAGCTTTTCCAGGAAGGTTTTGCGTGATACCAGGGTAACAATCAGGGAATACCAGCAGGCGTCGGTGATGCCCGCGGTAGCCACCATAATACTTTTTTCCTGCACTGCGTATCCTGGTTGCAGAAATTGACTGAACAGCGCCAGCATGAATATGGCCAGCTTCGGGTTCAAAAGAGCAACCAGGAAACCCTGCATAGCCGCATTGCTCCGGATGGATTGCGTAACGCTTTGTACGCCGGTGTGACCTTCACTGCGCAGTGATTTGATGCCCAGGTAGATTAGGTAGCCAGCACCCAGTACCTGTAGGGTAAGGAACAGCGGAGGCGAACTGGTTATCAGTACCGCCAGGCCGGTCACCGTGAGCAACCCATACACTGCTACGCCGAACCCGTGAGCGAGGGCGGCGGCATAACCTTGGGGCTGGCCTCCATCCAAGGTGGATTTCAATACCACCGTAAGACTGGGCCCGGGTGACATGGCCCCCAGTAGGCAAATGCTGATTAGCGAAAGCCAATGGCTTAGTTCCACTGTTATCCTTTTACTTTATTTGGGAATGCAGCATCTTAGCAATTTATTGTCAGCACGGGGAAACAGTGCAACTTAAACTCGGCTGCACTGGCAGGCTGCAAGCTACGCTCTGCAGGCCTATAATGCGGGCGCGACAACAATGGGACCTCGATGGATAGCTCAAGCAAACGCAGCGATACAGCTTCTGCTGTAATCTGGATGATTATGGCTCTCGTCGGGTTCTCACTGCTGGCGGTGGCCAGTCGCGAACTGACAATGCAAATGGGTACGCTGGACATCCTGTTCTGGCGCAGCCTGATGGGCTTTACTCTGATTAGCGTGTTGCTCTTAAGGTCAGGGGTGCGGTCAATGGCGACCTTGCAGCTCCACCTGTCGGGGTGGCACATGCTGCGCAACACCGCCCACTTTGCAGGACAGTGCGCCTGGTTGATGGCAATTGCAGTCCTGCCACTGGCGGAGGTATTCGCACTTGAGTTCACTACGCCCCTGTGGGCGGCCCTACTGGCGGCTTTGTTTCTGGGCGAGGCATTGAACCGAGGGCGCTGGATATCTCTGCTATTGGGTCTGGCGGGTGTACTGGTGATACTGCGGCCGGGGGCAGCAGTGATCAATCCAGCCAGCCTGATTATGTTGGCCGGTGCGGTGGGGTTCGGGGTGAGTGTTATTACCACGCGCAAACTGACCCTGCTGCTAAAGGGGCGGCGGGAGAGCTACCTATTGATCCTATTCTTCATGACGGGAATGCAGGGCCTGTTCTCGCTCCTGGCACTGCTGTCAGACGTATCACTGCCCGAGCCAGAACTTTGGCTGTGGCTGGCCGTGGCAGCCGTAACCGCCCTGGCAGCGCACTACTGTCTCAGTAGGGCTCTGTCCCTGGCGGACGCGGCGGTGGTAATGCCTATCGACTATCTGCGCCTGCCTTTGATAATGCTTGTGGCTTGGTGGCTTTATGGAGAGGTGGTCAGTCTTTCGCTGATGCTTGGGGCCGCTCTGATCGTCGCCGCTAATGCTGTGGGACTATACATAGAGACTTCGAGGGTCAAGAGGCAGCTGGGGGAGTTGAACCCAAAGGAATAGACATGGGATACGACTTGCCAATTCATGGACATAATCGACAGGTCAGAGCGGTCGGTGATGCCGCTTCAACTTCGTTTCCGCAGACGGCCAATCAAGCTGAACAACTGCCACAAAAAATAAGTAAAGCAGAGATAGAGTTCGGTACGCAGGGGAATGGAATAACGAGGCTCGGATTGTGAAATAACATAGATCAGACTCACATATATCAGCGCGATATACAGGAGTGCTGGCACCATCGCACCCCGGCCGCCCTGGCCGTATAGGAAAACCAATCCGATGATTGACCCAAGCAGCACCCAGGAGTGCAGCGTAGCCATAAATGAGTAACTAATCATTGCTGGGGTAGAAGTATGGTAGAGCGAATATTCAACCCGGTAAATATAGATGTCACCAAACCCTGTTCGAATGTTCCAGTCCCATAGCAGAATCGGTTTTTGGATCAAATACCAGGCCACCGTTTCCAGTGGATTTTGCAGAAACCTATCACTGAGTACCGTCAAGAAAGTACCGTAGGACTCATTGACACCCGCGCCGGGAATCACCACTTTTTTTTCTGGTTCCATGATGCTTGCTCGCCACTTATCATGGTATTCGGGATACATCCCTATAACGAGATTTGTGAGCAATCTGTTTGACGCAGTTTCCTGGCCCACAGGCACGGAAACTGCGGACCTGATAGTCCAAAGCATCGATATGATAACCAGTGGAGCCAGAAATATTGCGAGCAATCGATACAACTCTCGAGGGGATAACTCAGACCTCCTGATCCTGACAGTAAACAAAAGCGCCACGGCCAGTAATGGCGCCAGGAATAACGAGACCGGGTTGACCATATAAGCGACAGCGAAACTAGCTCCCGCCCAAAGCCACCGCGCACTGTTGCCACCCTCCAAGGCTCTGCTCAGGGTATACAGGGCCAATATCAACAAGAAACCAAAGAGAGTTTCAGTGAGTACATAGGAAGCTGAGCTGACAAGATGAGGCGACAGGGCCGCCAGAAATGCCGGCAGAAGCGGCCAATAGCCAGGCAAAAAAGATACCCCCACCAAAAAACACAGAAATACAGTTCCAACTCCCAACAGCAATTGGCAAAACAATATGGCATTGTAGGCATCTACCGACAGTAATTCCGATACCTTTATGACCGCAGCCAAAAAAGCGGGGTACCCCGGCGCCCAGTAAGAATCAGGGACTGGATCATCAGACCTGTCCTTGGAAAATGTCGCATCTTCAAGCAAATTGTTGGCGTAAATAAGATGGTAAGCCGCGTCTGCTCGGATCGGGTCAATAATCAGCGTGTTTGAAAGATAGGCAACTCTTAAGATCGCCCCGGCGCTCAGTATCAAAAAAATCAGTAGCCAGCGAATGCTGCGCATATGCTTGTCGGAAACCACAATTACCTGCATATAGGATTGAAAGAGATTGCCCACACAATACAATCAAAAGCTCAGGGAGACAAAGACGAAGCGTTCCTGATTAATCGTTCCTGCAGCCACCACGGCCGTCTTGGGGCAGCATGACAACTAACGGTTCAGCAGCTCTGCATTCGTTGGGTATGCCTGTAGTAACTCAATAAGTTTTCTAGCGCCATCAATAGGTTTGAGATTGCTAAGCGCCCTTCGCAAAGCCCTTACATTTTCGATATCTTTCGTATCCAGAAGAAGCTCCTCACGCCGCGTGCTACTTTTAGCAATATCCAGCGCGGGGAAAATTCGTTGCTCTGCCACCTCCCGTGATAATACGATTTCCATATTACCGGTGCCCTTGAACTCCTCAAATATCACCTGATCCATCCGACTTCCAGTATCAACGAGTATCGTCGCCAAGATAGTAAGCGACCCACCATTTTCAATTTTTCTAGCTGCGCCAAACAGTTTTCGCGGTATTTCCATGGCTCTAGCGTCTAGCCCGCCCGACATGGTGCGACCGCCGCTCTTTCGCTCTGCATTATGTACGCGTGACAGCCTTGTTAGAGAATCAATCACAATCATTACATCGTGGCCCAGGCCCGCTTGCTCGAGAGCGGTACTAAGAAGGTCATTGGCGACACGGACGTGCTGGTCATAACTTTCATCCGAAGATGAGGCGTGTACTTGTGCCGACACGCTGCGCTTAAAATCAGTCACTTCTTCCGGTCGTTCATCAATGAGAAGCGCATACAGCTTTATCTCGGGATAAGCCTTCCCCACCGCCTGACAAATATGTTTTAACATTGTCGTTTTCCCGCAGCCCGGCGGAGCGACAATCAAACCTCGCTGCCCCATTCCGATTGGCGTGATCAAATCCATCGCACGTGTGGTGAGTTGCGCAGAACCTAATTCCAGGCGAATGCACTGAGACGGATTGATAGCTATGCCATTTAGAAAACGTTTTTTGGGGTCATCCTGAGATACGTCCCTGACCACATCCTCTACTTGTTTAGAGGCTTTATCTCTCTTCACCTTCAAACTTAATGTTTTTCTCGTCATGATTTCGGTTTTTGCTCTAGGAGATTCTGGCCACTACCCTACTCTATTCTTCAAGCGCACTCACCTTAAGATCCCGATAGTGTTCAGCCCTAAACAGGCGCCGACCAAGATCGGGATAATGGGGTCAGGTTTCTCGGTACTAGGCTTCTCGTTGCTAGTCTAGAGTTTAACGATCAGTTTACCTTTGTTGCCGCCTGTGAAAAACAAGTTCAGACCGTCGATCGCCGACTCCAATCCCTCAAGGATATGAGTGCGGTGTTGGATCTTGCCACTCATCACATAGGGCGTTAGTTTGGCCAACAGTTCCGGCACTTCGCCAAAGTGATCCGGCATTGCGAAACCGTGAATCGTAATGCGCTTTTTGATGATCGGAATCCAGTTTGGTCCAGCGCTGGGGTTAGCCGCGCCGTAGTCTGAAATCATTCCGCACACCACGATTCGGCCGTGGGCGTTCATGCAATGGAACACGTGACTCTGGATAGGTCCACCGGTATTTTCGAAGTAAATGTCGACACCCTTGGGAGCCAATTCGGCAAGTTTTGCGGCTATATCATCGGTTTTGTAATTGATGGCGCCGTCAAAACCCAGGTCATTGACGATCCAGTTGCACTTCTCTTCATCGCCGGCAACGCCAATTACATTCAATCCATCGGCCTTGGCCAACTGCCCCACAATAGAGCCCACTGAGCCGGCGGCTCCGCTAACCACAATAGTTTCGCCCGCCTTGGGCTTGCCAAATGCGTACAGGCCTTGGGTGGCTGTAAGCCCGGGTAGAGCGAATACTGACAATACGGTTTCAGCGTCCAGGCCTGGCGGCACAACGTCCAGCCCTTCGCCGGCGCTCAAAATGTATTGGGTCCAGCCGGTCATGCCGCGCACCATATCACCGATAGCGAAATCTGGGTGATTACTCTCAACGACCTCACCCAAACCGGATGCACGCATCACATCGCCCAGAGCGACTGGCGGGATGTAGCTTTCGGGATCGGAGCTCATCCAGCCGATCATGGCCGGGTCAAGCGACATATAGGTTTGCTTTACAAGAATTTGGCCAGGGCCAGCGCTGGGAATTTCGTTTTGAGTGATTTCAAACAGATCGCGGCTGATAACGCCCGACTCAGGTCTAGCAATAAGGTTGATGGCGGTATACGTGGTCATAGTTGAGGCTCCGTTGTTATGCTTGATGGGGTAACCGGAGCATTATTCCTATATTAAACAGTCGGATATATAGGCGAAAAAGCGAACCTTTATTGCTATAAAGACAAAGATCAGCAAGCGTTAGCCCAAACCT
>JBLGAR010000077.1:0-21365 GCA_047612385.1 Cryomorphaceae bacterium
CTCCGTCGTTGCGATCAGTGGATTTAACCGATCACGCTCAGGACTCCACCAGATGGTTATGGCAATTGCGAGTTGCCTAATATTCATGGAACACGCCAGTTTCAGCACCCCTTGCTACTACGAACCTCATGATTTATGAGGTTAATTTAGCCAGAATTCTGAAACTTAGGTAACTACCAAGATTGGTAGGTGGGGAGGATAACTTCAGGGGCAATAACGCCTAATCGTATTGCCTTGGTAACAGCATACATACGCCCATTAGCATTAAATTTCCTAAATATATTTTTCCAGTGAAAGCGCACAGTATTTGATGAAATCCCTAAGTTATTAGCTATTTCATCATCAGTCTTACCTTCTGCTGCCCAATGCAGAACCTCGCTTTCACGAACAGTTACAGCAGGAGCCTTGTCCTTTATCAGCATACTTCGGTAGGTCTCGTGGAAATAGGTGCTCAATAAGTATGCCTTGGCCAGAAAATCATAGTCCTTACCATCATCTTTATCTTCACGGGCAAGCCCAATACCGACAACTTCCCCCCATAAGCCAAGCATCGAAAAACCGATACCCGAACAGATACCAGCTTCGCTAGCTTGATCCAATATCGTCAGAGACTGTTGTGACAAGTTTTTATCTTTATGCAGATCCCCCCAAAAGAAAGGCTTTGTGGACTTGAGCACCCCAACGACCACGGGATCAATATCTCCATAGCCATTCTCGAAATAGTAGGCTATCCAATCCTCTGGATAACTCGTCGCAAGCCCAAGTTGCTTCTTTAAACCTAAGGATGGGTGGTCGGTTACAAGGCTATATGTGACCCTGCTATAGCCACACTCTGCCAAGATATTGGCATAAACCTCAAAAGCCTTCTCTGATGATTTAGCGGCATTGATCTTCTCGATACAAAGTTCCAGATCGTCTAACTGCAACATCTATCACTTCCTCACCGCCAGCACAGCACATAGACGAAGTATAGCACTGCTTATGGCCTAAACCCGGTGCACCCGGCGAAATAACGGCAACGTCTGATCCAGCGAAGTTTGGTAGCTAGACCAACGCCTCCAGCTCTGAGCTATGCCTAATGTCCCTTAACACCTCTTTTGAGACAAGATTGGGAGGTGATCTCGCCCCAAATATAGTCTGCTTTGTGCCAACTAGGGACATTAGACACACCAAATCACAGGCAATAAAAAGCCCTCACTATGAACTGACCCCCAAAAGTTGGACGCCGATCCAACTGGAAGGGACTAGTTCACTAAGCGTACTTAGATCTGGAGTATGGTTTACGCTTTCTTGCGTCGTGCGAAACCTAGTCCGGCAAGGCCAAGTCCGAGAAGGGCCAGAGAGCCTGGTACAGGAACGGCGGTTCGCACAATGTTGGCGAAGAGGCCAGTTGAGTCAGAGCCGATGCTACTATCGGTGCCCGGACCGACCACGAAGTCGATCATATCGAGCGCATTGAGTGAAAATGACGTGCCTGCGAACGTGCCTGCATCGAGGGCTGAGTAGACACTGGCACCGTTGATCCGGACCCCGACATCGGTTTCACCAGGATGAAGGCTAGCAAAAATAGCGCTGATCTGATATGTCGAGGCTGTCGGGACGGTATACCGAATGACTGCGCTGGCAAATGGTCCAATCAAGCCATTGCTACCTAACCCGCCCGGATGCATCAGTATCTGATTCGGCTGGAGTGTCACGCCGAATCCGAAAGTGATCGATGCAACATTGGTATTGATAAGAAGGGCGGGGACTATAACATTATTCTGAATGTAATAACCCTCTGCGTTGGAGGTGCCGTTAAAGGCGTCCGTGTGCACGAGGCCGGCGGAGGTAAACGAACCAGTGGTGCCGGGGTCAAGCGAGTAGCCGAAGGTATAATCACCGAAGGGGTTCGCCTCAGAGCCGTTGGGAGACTCATTGTCGAGGAATGCGTCGTTGACGCTAAAAGGTGTGGCAAACGACGCCGTCGAGAAGCAAAACGTCAACACTGCAATTAGACCAGTGACTCTATTGTGTTTCATATAGCATTCCTTCAAAAAGCCTAGTTTTTATGATAAACAACCAAGCACATTTCATGCCAACCCTCTAAAGACAGGGACTTCAGCCGTTCGGGGCATGCATATAATTGCCGTTTGTAAACAAAGCTGACAAAATAACTGTACGAAATATAACCAGCAGTGAATGTCTCTAGAGTCTCGAAAGCAGACATGGCGCTAGCGATACCAGCTTGTCGCAAAGTAGGACATTGCGGTCATTAGCCTGATCGATGACGGCCCATTCAACATGTCTGCTTTCACCACATAAGGGAAATTATGCAGGAACAGGTATTGCTGGCAGTTACACAGAATTATTTACAGGGTCCGTTTCTTATTCGCTCTGTTTAGCTTATATTGTAGAACGATTCTAGTTTCGTTCCTTTAAACTTGCTTGTGAAGGCCTAAAAAATGAAAAAAATAGCTCTCGCTCTATTCGCATCGGTGTTATTCACCCCTTTCGCGAACGCCAATGCCGATTTAATCGGGGACGCAACAAACATATCGCTGCCTTACAGCGAGACAGTCGACAACACTGCATATTCCACTTTACCTGCAGATGAATATTGTGAAGGTTCTGAAGCCGATTTCTTCTACCGATATACTCCGTTGAGTAATGAAACCATCAATGTAGTTGCTCTTGGGGCTGATACTGAGGTTGCCGTCTTCAATTTGGCGGCTGTAGGGTCCGAGTGCCTTGTCGCCGACCAAGATGATGACAATGTTGAGAATCCAGCATGGTTTACCAGCGCCTACCCTGAGACATTTGACGATTGTGACGCCACTTGTAGTGAATCCCGAAATGTTGCTTTAACTGCGGGCACCGAGTATATAATTATGGTCGCGTCCAATAGCTCTTCCAGTCAGGGCGTCATAGAGGTCCGCATGGGCAGCGGCACTGACTCGGCATCTCTTGCATCAAATATCGCCGCCACTGCCGTCCCCACTTCTCCTGTGTGGCTGCTAGGACTCATGGCAAGCCTGCTGTCCTTCGCTGGGATCAGAAAACTGCGTAAAGTCTAATCGCTTTTGCGCGTCTCAAAAGCCCCGCCACAGTGCGGGGTTTTTATTGGCTGAGATTTGAATTTCTTAACGGCCGCTTGTAGGAAATTGCGGACAAAACTATCTACTGCCTGCTAGGTCGCAACCACACGTAATTCCATCAAATGACGCCATCGAATAGATATTATTCTGAGGGGTACTAGAGTTGGGTTAGCCGAGCATCTGCCGCTAGGTACTGGGGCACTCCTCGCCAGTGAAAACTGGTGGCCCTGGTGCTGACTGCTATCCTCTTCAAGCACTGCCTTTCGGCGCAGAGTGCACGTATTTCGAGATAAGTATTCAGAAACTTGAGGGGTGAACTAGCACAGCATCCTGATCAGAACTGCACACAATGACAATTGACCCCATCTTTGGGTGAACGCCTGAATGTACATCGAGCGAATTCATCTTCTCATGGGTAGCGTCCGGCATGGACTCCAGCAATTCTATGAATTCCTCCGGTGTTAGTTGCCGACTATCCAATAAGAACCTGTTCAACATCTTTGCTTTTCGCTAAACCTGTATCTGGTCATGTTGGCCATGAATAGCACTCGCTGCACTTACATTGCACTTACAGCTCTATTTTCATTCTGATCAGAAAAGCATAATTCAGATAAAATGTATAAATAACAATGATTTAATGGTCCACCCTCCCCGATTCGAACGGGGGACCTTCCCCTTAGGAGGGGGACGCTCTATCCAGCTGAGCTAAGGGCGGAGAATGACGCTGCGGATTATCCTGAAGCTAAGAGACTATGGCAAGGACTCTAACCGCTTTAACTTACCAGCATAGCTCGAATCACCCGATGCAATAGCTTCTTTTGCCTGGCAATGTTCTCTGGCGCAGTCAGCTCACCAGCTGCCATCGTCTCGTAGGCTCGCTGCGCCAAAAAGTATCCGGTGGTGATGTTAAACAGCGCTATTACCTTAATGGCCAGGCTCTCGCGGCTTGAATCATCCAGTGTGTCCATGTCAGCCATGCTCTGAATACCCTGGCTGAACAATTTTTCCAGCCAACTGTGCATCAGTTGATTGCCTATAGATTCTTTATCTCCGCGCATGGCTTGCTGGAAGAGGGCGGCTATCTGCGGGTGGTCCAGCAACAAGTCGGTCATGACTGAGGGAAGCTCTGTGTAATCGCGCAGGTCAGATGCCTGTTCTAGGTGCCAGGTCATTGCCTCTGCCATGGGGTTTAGCGCTCTATACAGAACAGCCTCGTAAAGTGCCTGCTTACCCGCAAAGTAGTTGTAGAGCCCGGGTTCCTTGATACCGGTTTGCTCGGCAATCTGCCGCAAACTCGTGCCGTCATAGCCATGGGACGCAAATAGGCCCTCTGCGGCATCCAGTATCCGAATCGAGGTCAGCTCACCCTTGGTCTTCTTTATTGCTTCCATAGGGCTCTCGGGTATAAATTAATGAGTGATTGTTAAAAATTGATCAAAAAATAGCAAGTAGCGCTCGATTTGACCGTTTTGGAGCGCCTATACTATTAAATATTAATGTTTGATAATTTAATGGTGTATTCATGAAGTATTCCATCAGTGATTTGGTCAATGCAGATGCCTCCTTGATTAGCCGCCGTTGCTGGTCCGACCCCGATGTTTATGCCCTTGAAAAGCAGGCCATATTTGGTAACGCCTGGCTGTTTCTGGGGCACGAATCTCAGATACGAAACCCGGGTGATTTCGTCCAGGCGTTTATGTGCGAAACCCCCATTATTGTTTCACGGGGTCAGGATGACAAGATTTACGCCAACATCAATAGTTGCAGTCATCGGGGCCTGCCTGTGTGTCGGGCTGATCATGGTAATACCAAGCGCTTTGTCTGCCCCTATCACAGCTGGTCCTATAGCGTGGAAGGGGATCTTGTGACCATTCCCCAGGAAAGTGAAGTTGCTACCAAGCCTGACAAAAGTCTGCTGGGCTTAAAGCGAGTTCCGCGGCTTGAGTCTTGGCGGGGCATGATCTTTGGCAGTTTTAACGAGAGCATTATTCCTCTGAATGACTATCTTGGGGACATGCGCTTTTATCTAGATGCTTTTTTTGATCGCTTTCCTCAAGGCATCGAGTTTATGGGGGCGCCCCATCGCTGGATCATGAATGCCAATTGGAAATTGCCGGTGGAAAACCAATTGGGCGATGTGAATCACGGGGCGTTTCTGCACAGCTCTATTATTCCGCGACAAGCCCAGGACATGATTGAGAAACTGGGTTACTCGGTTGTGCCAGCGCCGGGCCATGGCGCTACTTTTCGAATCATGCCCGAAGATTCTCCTATCGATGAAATAGCTTGGGGTATGGAGGGTATGGGTGGATTGTTCGGTGGGCCAGAAGTGCAGGAATATTTGCGGGAGGTGCAGCGAAAGGCGGCGGAGCGTGTGGGTGATGTTCGGGCGAGGATGAAGGGGCTCACTTATGGTGTCTATCCCAACCTTTCTTTTCTGTGGTCGAATACTTCCTTTAAAGTCTCACACCCACGCGGGCCGGGAAAAGTAGAGTACTGGTCTTGGGCGGCGGTGCCTGCAGACGCACCGGAATCCATCAAGAAAGTATTGAGAACTAATTATAGTTCGTTTTTCGGCCCCGGTGGAATCCTGGAACAGGAAGACTCCGAGGTGTGGGTGCAACAGTTTCAGGGCAGTAATATCGATTTCGCCGACGACAGGCCTTATTTCTACGGTCTGGGTCTCAACGAAGAAAAAGCGCACCCAGATCTTCCCGGCTTAGTGAGTGTTACGGCCAATGAATTCTATGCTCGTCATTTTTTCGCGCGATGGCGTGATGAGTTGCAGGCACAGGAGTCAGTATCATGAGTAACGCCGCCGTTGAAACAACTCCCGAGCAGCAGCGATCACTGGAGCGCTTTTACCACTACGAAGCGCGCTTGCTGGACAATCGACAATATCAACAATGGCTCGCATTGATCACGGAAGACATCGCCTACGTAATGCCTTCGCGAGTTAATGTTCAAGTTAACAATCGGGGCAGGGGCGAGGAGGGCATGATCTCCGTCGAGCGCGAGTTGGAGAATGCCGATTCCATGGGTTGTCCGATTCGTGAAGAAAACTACATTCACCTTATGCTGCGTGTAGAGCGTGCCTACAAAGTTAACTCCTGGTCAGAAAACCCGCCTGCGCGAACGCGCAGAATTATCGGCAACATCGAATTGATGGATGTTAATGGCGAAGAGTGTCAGGTGATTAACAACTTCCATCTGTACTACGCCAGGCCGGGTAGCGAGAATTTTATTTACAGCGGTCAGCGCAGAGATCTTTTGGTAGAAGAAAGTTCAAGTTACACGCTGAAACGACGAGAAATTATTATGGATTATGCAAGCATCGAAGTGCCCACGTTGGGTTTGTTGTTTTAGTCAACCGCTGTTGCGCTATAGCTCGCAAAATGCCGATGTATTTCACTTGAGCTCTTGCATTCGATCTTCGCGCACAGCACTCTACACGCCGGTAAGGCGGCGACTTTCGTAGCATCCAAAGTAAGAGAAGTAGTTTCAGGGGTATTGCACTGTGCAGGTTAGGGCTAGCTTGGTTGTATTGTTTGCGTGTTTGCAATTTTTCAGCGTTCACTCGCTGGCCATTTCAACGATTCCCTGGGAAGACAGTCACGATGACCGCCGCGATGACTACCGCCGAGAGTATCAGGACGCGCTCCTGGCATTGAAACTAGGGCAGTGGAAAAAATTCGATAAGATCCGATCCGGATTAGACACTTACCCCCTCGCTGTGTATCTCGATTTTTATCGGCTGAGTAAAAATGTTCGAAAGGCGAAGCCGGCCGAAGTTAAACAGTTTTTGGATGCCAGCGAAGGATCTCCTCTGCCGAACAGACTCCTTTCAGCTTATTTGATGCAGGCTGGTCGCGACCGCCGTTGGAAAGATTTTCTTGCAGTGATGCCCACTCAACCCAATGCTGTAGAGCTGCAATGCTATTTTTATCGAGCCAAGCTTGGCAGTGGAGATAAAGACACAGCTTGGCACGGTGCCGAGCAACTGTGGGTGTACGGTAAGTCTAGACCCAAGGAATGCGATCCTCTTTTTGACGCCTGGCTTAAGGCAGGGCAGTTAACTGACGAAATCGTGTGGGCGAGAATGCTAGAGGCCTTCGAAGCTCGTCAGCGCTCGTTGTTAACGTATGTAGCGCGACGCGGCAGTGCCGAGCTGAAGCCCTGGTCGGATATTTTACTGGCTGTTTACAACAAGCCAGATCGTTTGCGCAACCAGAAGTTTCCAGCTTCCGGTAAATACTCAAGCGATATTGCCACACAGGGTTTGGTTTATCTGTCTCGATATAGCCCAGAAAAAGCCCTTGAACTTTGGCAGGGTCTGAACAGTAAACTCAATTTCGAGACCGAACAAATAGTGCAGATAGAAGAGGCGATTGCTCTGCGCAGCCTGTTCGCTAAGACCGATGCAAACATACCATGGCTGCGGCGAGCTCTGGTAACGCTGGGGCAGGACAAATTGGTGGAAATTCGCCTGCGCTGGGCTCTTAGCGAAAAAGATTGGAAGGCGGTTGAAGACACATTGTCACTTTTGTCTGAAGCAAAAAAACAGGAGTCCGTTTGGCGTTATTGGCGAGCCATTGTTGATGAGCAAAACGGTTCTGCGAGCACCTATCAGCTCGCAATGGAGTCTCTGTCCGAGGAGCGTGGCTACTACAGTTTTTTAGCGGCGGAACGCTTGGGTCGAGATTACGCCTTTAACAACAAACCGCTGCACCTGGCTCCAGAATCGCTTACCCCGCTGCAGAGTATTCCCGCAGTGCAACGCGTGAGAGAACTCGTGTTTCATGAGGATAACCGGCTCGCCCACTCTGAGTGGTATAAAATGCTGGAAATCAGCGACTCTGACCGGCTTGAACAACTGGGTTCTTTGGCGTCTCACGAAGGGTGGCATCGCATGGGGATTGACGCTGCAAATAAGGCCGAGGCCTGGGATCGTCTGGATTTACGTTTTCCTATGCCCTGGTCAGATACGTTCGAACGCAACGCTTCACTTTTAAAACTACCCAGCACCGAGTTAATGGCTATCGCCCGCAGAGAGAGTGCATTTTTCCCCCAAGCGAGTTCGCCGGTTGGTGCCAGAGGCCTTATGCAGCTAATGCCGGCTACGGGCCGCGAGGTGGCATCCTCTATCGGTAAGAGGCACAGCAATTCTGCGCTATACGAAGTTGAGCACAACGTGCTTCTGGGTAGCTCCTATTACAAACAGCTACTCGACCGATACCAGGGCAATCGCGTTTTTGCGCTGACCGCCTACAACGCCGGGCCTCATCGTGTGGACCGCTGGCGCAATAAAACCGGTGACAGTGTTCCGGTTGAAGTATGGATAGAAACCATTCCCTACAAGGAGACACGCAACTATGTACAGGCCGTGTTGTCCTACAATGTAGTATTCCAGCACTTAATGGGGGATGATCAGCGTTTGCTGTCTACACCGGAAGTGCAAGCAATGTATTAGGCCCGACCACTTCCGGCCATCTTTCCCAGGAGCTCTTCCAATTCATGCAAGACACTCGGCCACTGCTGCTCGCAACCGACTTCCCCCCTATTGCCAGGGGACAATTGGATACTCTGCAACTCAATTTGGGCTATTTGTGTAACCTGAGCTGCGTACACTGCCATGTTAACGCGGGCCCAACGCGCACGGAGCTAATGACGCGGGAAACGATGGATCAGGTGTTTGCTCTGGTCGAACGTACGGGTGTTCACACCCTTGATTTAACCGGCGGCGCCCCAGAACTCAATCCGCTCTTTAGAGAGTTTGTAGCGCGTGCAAGATCTGCGGGTTTAAAAGTGATCGACCGTTGTAACCTCACGGTTTTGTTTGAGCCTGGTCAGGAGGGCCTCGCTGAGTTTCTGGCACGTCAGCAAGTGGAGATCACTGCCTCACTGCCGTGCTATGAAGAAACCAACGTGGAGGAGCAACGTGGCAAGGGCGTGTATCAGCCCAGCATAGACGCGATTAAATTACTGAATAGTTTGGGCTACGGCACAGACCCTGCACTGCAACTTAATCTAGTGTACAACCCGACCGGGGCAGTTCTTCCCCCGTCTCAGGCAATGCTGGAGCTCGACTACAAGCGCGAGTTGGGTGAACGCTTTGATATTGTCTTCAATCAGTTGTTCACGATTACCAATATGCCCATCAGCCGCTTTGGCGCTGTTTTGCTGGCGCATAATCAGTACTACAATTACATGGCTTTGCTGAGAGACAATTTCAGCGAGGCCAATTTAGATACTCTAATGTGTAAGAGTTTGCTCAGTATCGATTGGCAGGGCTACGTTTATGATTGCGATTTCAACCAGATGCTGGAACTTCCACTGGCGGCCACAGGAAAGTCACGCACACATATTGTAGATTTGCTGGACGACGCAGTGTTTCCAGGATCAGTGTTGCCCGGATCAGCGATTGCCATCGGCGAACACTGCTACGGTTGCGCGGCGGGGCAGGGAAGTAGCTGCGGCGGCGCCTTGTAGGTTTGCCTGTCCCCTCTTACAACATCGTTATTCCGGTTCTAAACGAAGAAAGCATCATTGTCGAGTTACTCTCGACAATCGCTGAGAATTTTCCCACTGCGCAGATTACGGTGGTCGACGGCGGCAGCACCGACAATACAGTGTCTCGTGCATTGCCTCTGGCTCACCTGCTGCTCACCAGTGCACCGGGCAGGTCTGCACAGATGAACCTGGGCGCGAATGCCAGCGCAAACGACTATTTAATTTTCCTGCACGCAGACTCACTTCCCAGCTTTGACGAGACTGTTCTGGTAAAAGCCTTGTCTGATGCCCCGCCGTGGGGTTTTTGTCGAGCGCAGCTGTCTGGCTCGCGACGGGCTTTCAGAGTCATAGAATGGGCCATGAATATTCGATCGCGGCTCACCGGTATTGCAACAGGTGACCAGATGTTCTTCGTGAAGCGGGAGCTGCTTTTAAGCATGGGTGGTTTCGCTGATATCCCATTGATGGAGGACATTGAAGTTTGCAAGCGTCTTCGAAGTCACGCCAAACCATTGCTTATCGCTCACCCGGTGCGAACGTCCAGCAGGCGCTGGGAAACGAAGGGTATTCTGCGAACCGTTGTTCTAATGTGGTGGTTGCGGCTGGCCTATTTCTTGGGTGTTTCACCACTTCGACTTTGGCGTACTTACTATGGGCGTCAGTGAACCTCGTGCCGATGGGGCGCTGATAATACAGTTTGCTAAGGCGCCTCTATCGGGACAGGTTAAGACGAGGATGATTCCTCACTTAGATGCCCAACAGGCAAGCGAGCTTCACGCTGAGCTGTTGTTTTGGACGGCACAGACGCTTTGCCAGGACAAACTCGGAGCCGTTGAATTGTGGCTGGCCGGAGATGCCGATCCCGAGTTCACGCAATCGATCAAATCACTGGCGTATGATTCGCACAGAACGCAGTGGGGCGTTGACCTGGGCGAGCGAATGGCAAATGCCATTGAGGATGGCCTGGGCCGTTATCCGAAAGTCGTTTTGGTTGGAAGTGATTGCCCGTCTATGGATGGAGGCTACCTGCAATCGGCGATAGAGGCCTTAGACCATTATGATGTGGTGATCGGCCCGGCAGAGGACGGAGGTTATGTGCTGATCGGTGCTCGCACTGTGTGCGCGGAAATCTTCTGTGGAGTCGACTGGGGCCGCAGCACGGTCTTCAGGGAAACGGTTGAGATTCTTAAGAGGACAGAAATGCCCTGGCAAACTCTGAGTGTCTTGTCAGATATAGACCGGCCCGAAGACCTGCCGGGTTGGTACCTGCTAAGGCAGGCCGCCGGCGCGAAGGCTAGAACCGGAAAAATCTAGCCGGTGAACTGCGCCTGTGCCGATGCTTCTTCTTCCAACACCATGCCTGAACGTTTGAAAAGCAGCCAGGCAATGGCAGTGCTATATCCCAAATTGGTCTGCAGCTCCTTGTCAGGCTCCGTCAGAAATACTCGCTGACTCGCCAAACCTCTCACACGACTCGCCATATCTGGATTGAACGCCAAATAGCGATCCCAGATGTCGCGGTGCTGTGCAGAAGTAATGTGGAACATGCCAAGACCATCGTTGCGAGAGGAAAACAGACCGAGTTCCGGCGCATCGACAGCGGTATTTAGCAGAAAGGTTTCTACGGCGGGAGACCAGACCCCCAAATATTTAAGGGTTGGCCCGATAACCTGATCTCTCAGGTGTTCTGAGGTCACATACATTTCCTACCACCTCGCAGGGGATGTCTAATCCGTCAGATACTGCATTTAGCTGTCATGGTTTTATGTGGTCCGGTTATTCTTAATCGAGGTCTGGAGATCGCATCCGTTTCTCGCTTTTTACGTACTCACGAGTAACTTTTTAACACAGAAAAAAAATAAATCCAATAAAAATAACACTTTAGGAGGTTTTATTAACAATTATTTGCGGTATGTGCTCTAACTGACAAAAATGGCGTGTTTTTCGGGGAAGGTTTGGCCATCTGCGGAAAGCAGAATCGAGTCTAAATTCGGGTATTGATAGCGGATGGTCGGCTAACGT
Source organism: Cryomorphaceae bacterium (assembly GCA_047612385.1). GTDB lineage: Bacteria > Pseudomonadota > Gammaproteobacteria > Pseudomonadales > Halieaceae > JBALVT01. Next base: position 11,610 of record JBLGAR010000077.1, read on the forward strand.
CCCGAAACGCTGTCTATCCGCCGGCCAGCTTTACGGTGTAGCCGCGTTTTTCTAATTCTGTTTTTAGCAGCTCGCGAACATCGCCCTGTATTTCGATATCGTCACCCTTTACAGAGCCGCCAACTCCGCAGCGTTGCTTCAATGCCTTGGCCAGAGTTTTCAGCTGCGCGCCCGCGAGGGGTAGCCCCGTTACTACGCTGACAGATTTGCCCCCTCGACCCTTGGTTTCTTTGCGTATTCGGACAATGCCGTCACCCACGGCGGCGGGTCGATCTTTACCACACACGCAGACCGCCACGGGACGATGGCACTGGGGGCAAAGCCTACCCGATTCAGTCGAGTAGACGAGGCGTGATTGTTTTTGATTATTGCTGCTCATGTTGACCGTCTAAGTTGTACACAGCTGCGCAGTATATTAGCCTGCGTGCCTCACGGGAACGGCCGTGGCAATTAACGGGGTAGGGAATGTGGCTGATATAGAGACGCTCACAAAAGATATCGTGGAACTTCAAAGCCAGATGGCCTTTCAGGAACACACCGTAGAGGCGCTCAACGAGGCGATCGCCGCACAGCAAACCGAGATTAGCCTGCTCAAGCGGCAGCTAGAACTGCTGAAACAGCGCCAGGATGAACAGGGGCCTTCGGGTGATCAGCCCGGGGAGGCTGTGGCTGACGATCGTCCTCCCCACTATTAGGTCAGCTGCATTAGTTCAGCTACATAGCATTCGACCGGGTGTATTGGGAAAGTTTTGAGAGATACCTTTCTTGTCGTCTCAGCCCTCGGTAGAATCTCGGGAGTTTTTTAAATCATCCGAAAACCACAAAATTATTACGACGCGGCAAAGCGCGGCCAACCGATACAAACTGGAGCAACCAATGTCAGAAAGTGCGAGTAGAGATACCCAGGAACAGGCGGAGTTCCGCGAGTATTGCAAGTCCTGGCTAGCAGACAACACGCCCGGCGAACCGCCGGTGCGTCTGCCATTGTCACCCCTGGAGATTATGACACCTGAGCAAATGGGCTATCTGCAGCCGTGGCAAAAATCCGCCTATGATGCGGGTTTGGTCGGCTGTGATTACCCGGTTGCAGTCGGTGGCGGTGGCCGCAACGATTGCCAGCGTGTCGCTAATGAAGAAATGATTGCAGCAAGAACCCCCTTTATGCCCAATGTGATCGGTTTGGGAATGGCTGCTCCCACGGTTTTCTATCACGCTCAAGAGGAGGTTAAAAACCGGCTGCTTCCCAAGCTGTTTTCCGGTGAAGATATCTGGTGCCAGGGTTTTAGTGAGCCGGGGGCGGGTTCCGACTTGGCCAGTGTGCAAACCTTCGCCGAAAAAAAGGGTGAAAAGTGGATCATCAACGGCCACAAGGTCTGGACCTCTCTTGCGCATTTCGCCGAGTGGATGATCATATTGTTACGCACAGATAAGTCGCATAAGTACGATGGCCTTTCCTACTTTGTGGTACCCATTCGCGAAGCGCTTGGAAACGGTGTGACGGTGCGCCCGCTCATTAAAATTACCGGTGAGACTGGTTTTAACGAAGTCATTTTCGATAATTTGGAAGTAGACGATTGCTACCGCCTGGACGAACTGGGCAAAGGTTGGCAGGTTGCCATGACCACGCTATTGCACGAGCGCGGTGCCGGCGAATTACAGACACCTCGATCAGGTGGTTTAAGGAGCAAGTCGACTCACGCGACCAACACCACAAATTTGATCGGGCTGGCGAAGAAGTCATCTCGAGGTAATGCTACAGCGGCAGATGATCCACTGTTGCGCGATCGAATCATGCGCCAGGTTATCCGGGAAGAAGGTTTGAAGGAAAATCAGCGTCGCGCGCGGGTTCCCCAATTGTTGGATCATCCCATGCGCGTTCAGCTGCAGAACAAACTCCTGGCGAGTGAAATCAGCCAAGACACAGCGGCACTGGCCATGGAAATCGAAGGTGCGGCAGCTTCTTTGTATTTGGGTGATCCCAACGCGCCGGCCGGAGGGCAGTGGCCCATGGCGTATATGAACTCCTACGGGATGACAATCGCGGCGGGCACCAGTGAGGTGCAACGCAACATTCTCGGCGAGCGAGTGCTCGGCATGCCGAAGTCTAAATAGAATACAAATAAGGAGAGCAATATGACACAGCCCAATAATTTTGGATTTACCGAAGAAGCGGCATTGCTGAAAGAATCTGCACGAAAGTTTTTTGCCGACAATTTTCCCACTGACAAATTACACGCCATGGTGGCGGCAGACCCCAATCCTGAGCGTGCGCCAGATTGTTTGTGGGATCAAGCATTATGGCAGCAAATGGTTGACCTGGGTTGGACGATGCTCGCCGTACCCGAAGCCAACGGCGGCGTGGGCATGCCCGTTGTAGCGGTCGCTGGTTTAGTTGAAGAGCTGGGGCGCGCAGCGTTTCCTTGCCCGCTACTGCCAACGCTCAATGTTACTTATGTGCTGGCTGCTTGCGGCGCCGGAGGCGAAATAGCGCTTGGCCAAATAGCCGAAGGTCAGTCTGCCACTTTGGCAATCACTAATAAGGCGGGCAATTGGGACGCTGGTTGTACCGATGTCAGTTGTGAAAATGGCAAACTCAACGGTACCGCCTGGTATGTTCAGGATGCCGGTAAAGTGGGCCACTTGCTGGTCAGTGCGCAAAACGCGGGTGGCATTTCGCTTTACTGGGTAGCGGTGGATGCTCCTGGTGTTCAGTTGATGCCAGATGCCATTGTAGATTTGAGCCGTGATCAGGCGCATATCAGTTTTGAAAATGTTGCTGCGGTGGAAGTTGCCAGCAACGGTTTGGCTACACTAAATGAAGCCTTCCCCGCTATCTGGACAATACTCGCTGCTGACATTGTTGGCGCGGCAGAGTGGCAGCTGCAAACAACGGTTGAATACGTAAGCGTGCGCAAGCAGTTCGATCATCCTCTGGGTTTTTTCCAGGCGGTTAAGCACCCATTGGTCGATGTCATGATTCAAATCGATGAAGCCAAATCCCTGGTCTACGCGGCTGCCTGTGCAATCGATACTGAACCTGGCAAAGCGCAACAGAGCGCGCATATGGCGCTAGCCTCAGCGAGCGAAACGGCGGCCTATGCCTCTGGCCGCTCGGTGCAGTGTCACGGCGGAATTGGTTTTACCTGGGAGTGTTTTTTGCATCTGTATTTCAAACGGCAAAAACACAGTCAGCTGTTGTGGGGAGATGCGGCGTGGCATCGCGCAAGATTGGCCGATATATTGATAGGACCGGTTGCTGCCTGAATAGCATTGCCTGATTTAAAGCCCGGGGAGGGTATTTCGTGAACTGGAAACTTGTATTGGCGGTATTGTTCACGCTGAGCGTTGGGTTCTTACTGCTGTTTAAAATAGGAACTAGACTTCCTCCGGCGCCTGCTCATCAGGTTTTTATTAATGGTGAGGTTCTCACCATGGACGGCAGCAATCGTATTGTTGAAGCCATTGCGGTGCGACATGATCGAATCCAGGCGCTGGGAACCAGCAAAGAAATACTCGCCTTAGTCGAGGATCAGACCACCATCATCGACCTACGCGGGCGAACGCTAATGCCGGGTTTCATTGATGCTCATGGTCACTTTCCCGGATCGGCACTCAGCGAGGTTGCGGCAGATTTAACCAGCCCTCCTGTTGGCACTAAAAATACAGTGGCGGACGTCCTCGCAGCGCTAAAAGTGCAAGCGGACAAAACGGCGCCGGGAGAATGGGTGCAAGGTTTTGGCTACGACGACACTCTTCTTAAAGAAATGCGGCACTTAACTCGGGCCGATCTGGATCGGGTCTCGATAGAGCATCCCATTGCCGCGGTGCATGTCTCGGGGCATATGGTGGTAGCCAATACTTTGGGCCTGGAGCGAGTGGGTATTAATGCCTCTACGGCCGACCCGGTTGGAGGCGTGATTGGACGTCGTGCGGGATCGCAAGAGCCCAATGGCTTGTTGGAGGAGGCAGCCAGACTACCTATCATGGAAATGATTCAGGATTTAGGGCTGCTCGATAGCTACACGCTGATGAAAACTGCAGTGCGCCAATACGTCCAGGTAGGTGTTACGACGGCGCAATCTGGGGGCACCAGCGTTGCGCTCGCACAGGGTTTGTCTTTGTTCAGCTCTTTGGGCGTCATACCTTTGCGGCTGGTGGTCTTTCCCTTTGAGGATCAGTTTGGCGATTCTTTGTTAAACGGTGATTATGATCCAAGCGATTACTCCGGTGAACGACTGGCAATGGGGCCCGTGAAAATTGTCGCCGACGGCAGTATTCAAGGGTACACAGGTTACTTGAGCCAGCCCTATCACGTTCCCTACAAGGGAGATGCCAACTACCGGGGTTACGCCTCAGTACCTCGTGAAGATCTGTTCGAGAAAGTGTTAGCGCTGCATTCCGCCGGCTACCAGCTGGCAATCCACACCAATGGAGATCAGTCGATAGAGGATGCGCTGGATGCATTTGAAGCGGCTCAGGCGGCGCATCCGGTTGATGATCCACGGTTGATACTGATACATGCGCAAATGGCACGAGAAGATCAAATTGCCAGAATGAAAGGGCTCGGAGTTACTCCCAGTTTTTTCTCGGCGCACACCTATTACTGGGGTGACAGGCACCGGGATATTTTTATGGGCCCTAAGCGCGCAGCCAATATGAGCCCGGCGAAATGGGCGCGGGATTCTGATGTGCGTTTTACCTCGCACCTAGACACGCCGGTTACTCCGATGTTGCCGCTGCAGGCAGTTTGGAGCATGGTGTACCGTCAGACCTACGGTGGAGATGTGCTGGGGCCGCAACAGCGAATCTCGGTTATGGATGCATTGCGTGCGGTTACCATTGACGCTGCCTGGCAGGTATTCCAAGAGGGCAATAGAGGCTCGTTAGAGCCAGGAAAATTTGCCGACTTAATCATCTTGTCGGCAAGTCCGCTTAACAACCCAATGGGCATGCGAGAATTAAAAATAGAACAGACCTTGATCGGTGGCGCGACCCTCTATCGAAAACAATAACGCAAGAAAGAGGTTTTTTCATGAAGCGTATTTCCGTATTACTGCTTTGCATTGCAACCCTCTGGGCATGTGCGCATAAAGAACCGACGCCAGAGGTCGCATCAGCGCCGAAGGGCGATGTAGATTGGCGTAAACACGGCTTGAACGATAGCGAGGGGAGGTTCAGCAAACTGACCGACATCAATACTTCTAACGTTGAGGGCTTGGGGCTGGCCTGGTCCTTCGACTATCCCACCAACCGGGGCATGGAATCTACCCCTTTGGTGAGCGAAGGCGTCATTTACAGCACCAGCTCCTGGTCCATGGTTTATGCCCACGATGCCTTAACAGGTGAGTTATTGTGGTTTTATGATCCGGAAGTTCCACCGGAGTGGGCCGTGCACACCTGCTGTGATGTTGTTAATCGGGGTGTTGCACTGGACGCTGGGAGAATCATTTTTGGCACCTTGGATGGTCGTCTGGTATCGCTCGATGCGGCGACGGGCAAGTTGCGCTGGGAAGTTCAGACAACCGATAAAAAATTACCGTACTCGATCACTGGTGCTCCGCGAATTGTTAAAGGCATGGCGGTAATCGGTAACGGCGGTGGAGAATTTGGCGTTCGAGGGTATGTAACAGCCTACGAAGTGGACTCTGGCGCTCAACTTTGGCGGTTCTATACCGTCCCGGGAAACCCCGATGAGCCTTTGGAATCAGCGGCGATGGAAAAGGCCGTGGACACCTGGGGTGGCGGTCCCTGGTGGGAAATCGGTGGCGGTGGAACCGTTTGGGATTCTATGGCCTACGATCCCGAGTTGAATTTGCTGTATATCGGTGTCGGCAATGGTTCGCCCTGGAACCGTGAAATCCGCAGCCCGGATGGCGGCGACAATTTGTACCTGTCGAGCATTGTGGCGATCAATCCCGACGACGGCAGCTATGTGTGGCACTACCAGACGACGCCCGGTGACAGCTGGGACTATACGGCTACGCAGCATATGATCCTGGCCGATATTGAAATAGAAGGCGCAGTGCGAAAGGTGATTATGCAGGCGCCAAAAAATGGTTTCTTCTACGTTATCGATAGAGTCACAGGCGAGTTTATTTCCGCTCAGGCCTATGGGTTAGTGACCTGGGCGACTCATATTGATCCCGACACCGGGCGGCCGATAGAAGTGGCCGGAGCCCGTTATGAAAGCCAGCCAGCGCCAGCTTTCCCCGCTCCTTATGGCGCGCATAACTGGCATCCCATGAGCTATAACCCCAATGCGGGGCTGGTTTACATTCCGGTCCAGGATGTTCCCCATGTCTATGCTCAAGACGAAGATTTTAAACATCGCCCCGGCTACTGGAACACTGGAACCAATGCTATTGCTGCGTTGTTGCCAGACGAACCCGTTGCTCGCCAGGCCGTGATCGATTCAGTTGAAGGCTATATTACTGCCTGGGATCCGGTGAAGCAGTCAGAGCGGTGGAGAGTTGCCCATAATGACCCCTGGAATGGCGGCATGTTGTCCACTGCCGGCAATCTACTTTTTCAGGGTAATGCCGATGGTGAGCTGGTTGCCTACACGGCGGACGAAGGAGAGCCGCTGTGGCGCTTCGACGCGCAGACGGGCATTGTAGCTCCACCGGTAACGTTTCGCCGCAATGGAGAGCAATACATCGCTGTTGTCGCAGGTTGGGGCGGCACCTTCGCGTTGACTTCCGGTGACGATGACAATAGTGGCCCCCGACCAAATTACAGCCGACTGCTGGTGTTTAAGTTAGGTGGCGATAGTCAATTGCCAGTTGCACCCGAGCAGCCCGAGATGTTGGTGTTCACGCCTCCCAAAGAGACAGGTACTGCCCAGCAGATAGAGCAGGGCAACGTAGTGTTTCACCAGTACTGCTTCGCCTGCCACGGAGCAAGTGCAGTCGCCGGTGGCACGCCGCCTGATTTGCGCGCAATTAGCGATGAAACCCGCACCCTGTGGGATGCCATCGTTCTCGGCGGAATGCATTGGCAGAACGGTATGGTGGGATTCGGGGGTGAATTGAGCAGAACAGATTCTCAGAATATCCTGCACTTTGTAAATGAGCGGGCGCGGTTCGCTCTGAGTCGTGATTACGAGGCTAATCCATAAATCGAACAATTATTAGCCATTGAGTTCAAGTGGCTGAAAAGGGAGGGTTTTTCTCGCCCAATTCAGCGCAATTTGGTCTGTTGCATAGACAGTAGCCGTGCATTCGGATATAAATACACAAACGGCCAGCATGGAAGTTTTGGCTTGACTAAAAATCGCTTGATCAGGAAAAAGTAGCAGTTTATGTATCGCTATAGTGTCGACAACGCCATAACGTACGCATCTGAAGATTTTGTACTCTTCAAAGAATCTCCCTTCGCTAGCTGGATGGAGCGCCTGACCCTCGAAAACCCTGACCATGGGATTCTGCCGCAAGCTGGCAGCGAGGCCCCCATCGATACTATTGAGTCCCAGGACGACCTTGCCGACACTTTGCGAGCAGAGGGAAAAGACGTTGTTCTGGTGAATTGGGAGCGCGACGAAGCCTCTCGAAGAACTGCCACCGTGGACGCTATGCGCATCGGCGCTGATTTTATCGTCAATGCGCAGTTAGCCGTCGGTCCGATGTCTGGATCTGCCAACTTATTAATGCGTACCAGTGGCTATTCAGAGTTTGGAGATTATTTGTATGTGCCGTGTAATACACAGCGGCATGCTAATACTCACGCAGCTCTTCGACTGTGTTTACTGGCCGACCTGCTGCACAGCTTGCAGGGGCAGTTGCCGCCTCAGATGTTGATTATCCGCGGTGGCTCCGACTTGGTAGCGCTGGAAACTGAAGATCATATTTATCACTACCGGGCTGTTAAGCATCGTTTTATGACGGCTCAGCAAGCCTTCCGCAAACATAAAATGCCGGACCCCGCGGAGTCTGCACATTTTGGCCGATGGGCTGAGTGCGCTAACGAAGTTCTCAAGCAAAGAGCGTTGCGGGGGGAGGAGACTCAGACCCTGGAATTGGAACCCATGGAGCTGGACGAACCAAGCGTGGACCAATCTCCAGCTCTAGACCATCCGGTCAGCGCCGAATCAACTGACGAAGTATCCGCTCAACACATCGAACTGGATGTCGAGTATGAACCGCAGCGCGTCACGGCAAGTGCGGGTTCGTATGAGGTCTATACCAACCTTTACTCACCCACTGTGGCAGCGTCCACCGTGCCATCGTCATCTGCATTAAACTCGGGAACTTTGGTTGAACAGGCCCGAATGTTAAGCACAAGCGAGAAAGTGAGTTCTGTCATCGGTAAAGACAACGACACCCTGGAGAACCTCTCGTTTATCGGCAGTAGCATCTTGGCCCCTACAATAGGGCAGAAGAGTCGTCAGGCCACTTCCGGCACATCGGCAACGAGCAGACCAATAGCGAGCCAGCCAACAGCAAACGGACCAACAACGGCTGCGGGAAAACCCGCTGCGCCACCAGAACGTGAGCCCAGGCTGTTAGATCCCAGCAAAGCTGCGCCGCCGCCGAGCCTTCGAAACCCGGAGGATGTCGCTAGAGGCATTGTTGCTACGCCGATTCCACCGACAGTAGATTTCGAGAAACTGGTGTATGAAAAAGCCATAGATACAAGCCCAGTGATGGAAAAGATACATCCATTGGACAGTGCCGGATTCCAAAGTCCCAAAGAGTCATTTGTTGACCTGGATTCGGCAGCCGCGTCGGTGTCCAGCGAAGAGGCGCCGCTGCCGGGCCTTACTGACTTGCCTGACCTACCTGACCTACCTGAGCTACCCGATATTGCGGCTGCCCAGAAATCAGCTCCAGAGCCGGTCCAGCCAGAGGTTAATCTGATAGAGGGCTCGCAGATGGATGATCGTGCTCAATACACGGAAATTTTTGCTGACAGCGATGACTTTTTAGGGCGCCTAAAAACGAATGAATTCAACAGCAGCTTGAACACATCCGACCAATCGTTGCTCGGCAAACCCGAGACTGAAAGCTAGCCTATAGCATTTAAGTTTGTTCTTGGTAGATAGGGACATTGGGTCGAATAAACAAACCCTCGCAAGTTGCCGTCGTCACCCTGGCATTCATTATTTTGCCGATAACCCGGGTTTTTCTGCCGCCTAGATATTCCACGTCCGCCTCCAATTCCAGGTCTGTATTCAACGGCGTGGGTCTCAAATAGCGCATTGTAAGTGTGCCGGTCATTCCCGGGTTTTTCCCCACTAACTGCGCCATCCCCAAGAACTGATCGAATATTGCCGCCACGTGTCCGCCGTGAATATGCCCTGGCGGGCCTTCATAGGCATAGCCGCAGTTGACCGTTCCAAAAGCCTTGTCACCTTTCATCCACATGTTTAGCCCAGGCGACAGAGGATTGCTCCACCCACCAATGCCATTTAACTCGTGATTAATTTCACCGTGGTCGCCGTGGTTGCCATCTTTGAGAAAAGCCATCAAACCGTAGAGGCGTTTCGCTTTCGCAAACTCCGCGGCCTGATCCTCAAGCTTTTGGGCTATTTCGTGCAACTCTTCGGTCGGAGGAGTACTGGTGATTAACACATCGGTCAACTGCCGAATGGCCTGAGCCACTCGGCGTTTTGCTTCCCAGTGTGCTGAAAAGGGAGGCGAAATTTCTTTGCTCGCAAAGGGATTCGTCATCGTTCCCGGTGCGGGGGGACTATCTGGCATGTTGTCTCCTGCGGATGTTTTTAGCGATTACGTTCTGAGGGATGTAAACGCGGTGCGC
>JBLGAR010000078.1:0-21362 GCA_047612385.1 Cryomorphaceae bacterium
CCGCTTGAGAAAAATGACGCTAGTTACTGGCCATGCCGGTGCCTGGCGCTGCGTTGTCTGGGTTGGAGTTACCGATGCATAACCAGAGGTAATATTGAAGATGTCTGAAATGGAAAGAATAAAATTAATTGGCGCGCCACCATCTCCGTATACCCAAAAGATGCTGGCGTTGCTTCGATACCGCCATATTCCCTACAACATTATGTGGGGTCAGCCCGAGGAGATACTTCCCACTATGGGGTTGGCTGCTCCCAAGCCGGGTTTGCTTCCCACGTTTATTCTCGATGATGAGCATGGGCAGGCCCAGGGTGTCTGCGATTCCACCCCGATTATTCGCAGGCTTGAGAAAATGTATCCGGGCAGATCCGTTTTGCCCAATGATCCTGCTGTGGCTTTTATCGATTATCTGCTCGAGGATTTCGGTGACGAGTGGTGCACCAAGTACATGTTTCACTACCGTTGGTATCCGCAAGAAGATGCCGACAATGCGGGGACCTTGTTGCCTTTGGGTTACAACGTGAGTCTTCCGAGCGCAGAACACGCTCAGCTTAAGCGCTCTTTTTCCGAACGTCAGATTGGGAGGCTTTATGTGGTGGGTTCGAACGACACCACCGCTCCTATTATTGATGCGAGCTATCGGCGATTTTTAACCGCGATGGAAAACCACTTGGCGCAGCAGCCCTTTATGCTGGGGCAGCGACCCGGTGCAGGTGATTTTGCCCTGCACGGCCAGTTAACTCAGTTGGTGGGATTCGACCCTACTCCGCGGGCGATTGCGCATGAGATATCGCCGCGAACCGTCGCTTGGGTAGATAAAATGGATGACTTGAGCGGCTTGGCCCCAGGCGACAGTGGTTGGAATGTGTTGGAGCAATCGCCCGATACCTTGCGAGAAATTTTGAACGAAGTCGGTCGAATGTATGCGCCTGCGTTACTGGCCAATCTGCAGGCAGTGCAGGCGGGAGAAAAAACCTGGGAGTCAGAAATAGACGGCGCTGGCTGGACTCAGCAGACATTTCCTTATCAAGCTAAATGCTTTAAATGGATTAATGATCAGTATCAGGCGCTAAGCGGACAGGACCGTGCACGTGTCGACAGTGTGCTTGAAGGTACCGGCTGCGAAGCGCTAGTGGCGTAATAGAAGGTCGATCAACCGGCGAAAAACAGGTTTAGCCACTCAGCCACCAAAGCCGGTGTTTCCTCGCCTTCTATCTCCACTGAGATACCCATCTTTACCAGAAAACGGTTTTCGTCTTTCTGCACGACACTGAGAATTTCATTGTGCATTCGAACGCGCTTACCCGCTCTTACAGGTGCAAGAAATCGAACTTTGTCAAAGCCGTAGTTCATTGCCATTTGCATGTTTTCTGGGATGACCAAGCTGTTTTCGGCCAGTTTGGCCAACATTGAGAGTGTGAGGAAGCCATGGGCAATTGTACCGCCGAAGGGGGTTTGTGCCGCCTTCTCCTCATCTACATGGATGAACTGATGGTCTTCGGTGCAGTCCGCAAAAGTATTGATGCGGTCCTGGGATAACTCAATCCACGGGCTTGGATCCAGTTTTGTACCTGCGGCATTAACCATTTCTTCTTTGGGAAGGACTTTCATAGCGATGTTTCTCCTGTTGGTTTAAGGGTGCTAATAGCGCTCGATTTTTGTCAATATGACACAGCTTGTGTCATTAAATCCAGAGGATTTGTAGTGTACAACAGCAAATTGCTTTAACTCGGGTGGTCCCGGTGGCTAGTAATAATTGAGTTTTCTAAGTAGCGTAGCTAGAAGGGGCGAATTTATAATAGCCTAGCTAATGAATAACAATGAGGAAAAACGATGGGTTATCGCTTGGCAAATATCGAAGGCCGCGCTGCACTGGTGGCGGGAGAGGATTATTATGACCTGGAGGGCGTCTCTGAGGGCTCTATGAGCAGTGATCCCATGGCGGCTTTGGCGTCCTTATCGGCTTTGTCGAAAATTTCTGCGGGTCTGGCGGACTTGACCCCAAGTGGAAAACTCGCTGATGTCAATTTGGGCGCGCCGGTACCCCGCCCGCCGAGTGTGTTTGCGATCGGTTTGAACTACCGTAATCATGCCGAAGAATCGAAAATGCCTATTCCCGATGTACCAATGCTTTTTACCAAGTATTCATCGTGTATTGTCGGCCCCGACGCCGATATCAACATGCGTAGCGACTTCACCGATTTTGAAGCAGAGCTGGTAGTAGCTATTGGTCAAGGCGGCAGAGATATTTCGGTCGCTGATGGCTGGAAGCATGTTGCCGGTCTTTGCGTAGGGCAAGACTTCAGTGACCGAGCTGTGCAGTTCTGCTCAAGCCCTCCACAGTTTAGTCTAGCTAAGTCCATGGACACCTTTGGGCCTATTGGGCCACTACTTGTGTCCGCTGACGAGCTAGAAGACCCAAACTCGCTTGCCATTGAATGTGTGATCAACGGAGAAGTTCGTCAACAAGACAATACAAATGATCTAATTTTTAATGTGCCTACTTTGGTCTCTTACTTATCTCAACTGGTCACCTTGCAAACGGGTGATTTGATCTTTACCGGCACTCCCGGTGGAGTGGGGGTGATAGAGGGACGATTTTTACAAGATGGCGATGTTGTAACCACCACGGTAGAGGGGATCGGATCCATCGTAAACACATGTGTTCGAGGCGGCGATCATCCTAACGCGAGTTTTGTGCCCGGATTTATTCAAAGTAAACTTGATCGGTTGAACGATAAATAGCCTCTCAATTTCTGCTATCTGGAGAATAACACTCATTAGAACAGGTTCAGGTTCTCACCTTCGGGTCTAAGTTCCAGCTGATCGCCAACTGCAATGTTCCCTGTTCTGAGTATACGGGCACACAATCCGCCGTGGCCCAGCATTGCCGCGACGCCCCCTTTGCCCAAAGCCGTCTCCATTCGAGAGCAGGGGTGACACAATGCTGTCGCCTCAAACAATGCACCGCCGATGGCAAAACGCTGGTACCTCAGCGCGTTGAGATTTATTCCTCGCACAACCAGGTTGCGGCGAAGTAGTGCAGGGTCGATGTAATCACGACCGGTGAAGTGAGCGATCTGTGCGATAAATTCTTCAGATATCAATGTCACCTGCCTGCCTGACCCCGGGGTTTTGTCTAATCGATGGTCGCCTTCAATCCCCAGCGTGGCGATAGCCTGAGCGCTTTCAAGCTGAATCATTGGTTCGCGTCGTTGCGTGCGGACGCCGATCCAGCGCAATGTTCCCGGGGATAGATCTCGGGCAAACCTGTCTAGTGGGCTACTGCGTTTCGTCATACTTTTTCTCAGCTGTTAATAACCACTATTGTATATTAGTAGTCTGCGCGCGCGGCCCTGACTTTTTCGAAAGGTCGTGTGAAAGCGCCTGCTTTTACAGCGCATTTTGCTATGATGCTGTCGCGGTTACGATAGGCGTGGCCGCTAACCAGAGGCTCGCATGAGCATTGACCCTGAGAACGATCAAAATTCACTCGACTATCCTATGTCATCAAACATGTCATCCCCCATGCCATATCGCATGTCCTATCGCGACGTGGCGATGCACAAAGTGATGTTGCAGGATGTCGTGCGGACCGACGCCTATGAAAAGTCGATTAACGAAGTGGTTGGGCCCGAACATACCGTGCTGGATTTCGGCTGCGGCACGGGCGTTTTGTCGATGTTTGCAGCGCGGGCCGGGGCTGAAAAAGTGATCGCTGTGGATCGCTCACCTTTCATTCAAACAGCCCAAGAGATCGCGCAAAAGAACGGTTTCGATAACATTCATTTTTATCATGACGATCACGAGTCTTTAGAGCTGGATGAAAAAGTGGATGTCATTGTGTCCGAGTGGATGGGGCACTGCCTGTTCTATGAAGCCATGCTCGAACCTCTGCTTGCTGTTAGGGACCGTCACATGGCCGTCGGCGGCGTCATGATTCCCGCTCAGGTGAGCCTCCATGCCGGATTGATTTGTGATGAAGATTTGTTGGAAGACTTATCTTTCTTTAGAGATAAACCCTACGATCTCGATTTCTCTTCGATTGCCGATGTACCTTTTCAACAAACCGATCTGGTGGCTTTGGATTCCGAGAGTATTCTGAGTAATACGGCTCATTTGGGTTCGCTGGATATGCATACCATTGGCAGAGTCGACACGCCGAGAGTCTTCACGGGGGTAGTAAAGCCCGAAAGGAAAGCTGAAATCTTCGGCCTCTGCGGTTGGTTCAGCTCATTGTTAAGCCCAGGATGCACCTTGAGCACCGGACCCAATGATATGCCTACACATTGGGATCAAATTATGTTCCCTTTCCCTGAAAGCTTCGCGGTTGACCCCTCGCGTGAAGTTACGATCACTATCTCGCCGCTCACCGAACAAGTTGGAAAAGAGCAATGCTGGGCCTGGTCGATTACCGACGGGGAGAAAACCATTTCGGTGAACGAGCAACAGCAACGAAAGCAGATCGATGTGCCACGGGGAAAGTTATGAGCCTTATCAATATCGTATTCGATCTGGACGGTACGTTAATTGATAGTGCCCCCGATATTCAATCGGCCGCCTCAGAGGTGCTTCGCGGTTGTGGTGAAGAAGGCTTAAGCCTTGAAGAAACCCGCAGTTTTATCGGTGAGGGTGCGGCGCTTTTTGTCCGGCGGATGATGGCAGCTCGCGACATTCCTCTGACGCCACAGAGCCTCGAGACTCTGAATGCTGAGTTCCTTGCCCAGTACGCAGTGTCCGTTGATAAAGCGGTGTTCTATCCCGGTGTGCAGAACACACTCGCAATGCTCAAATCAAAGGGCCATAGGCTGGGCTTATGCACCAACAAGCCGGAGCAACCGGCCCGTGCCGCCATTCGATATATGGGTATCGATTCTGTTTTCGATACGTTCATGGCCGGGGGAATGGGCGAGCGCAGCAAGCCCGAGCCCGACATGCTGTTAAAGGCGATTGAGCAACTTGGAGATGGACCGACGCTCTATGTAGGTGACAGTGAGACCGATGCGTTGACAGCGAAACGGGCTCAGGTGCCGTTTGCTCTTTTCTCACAGGGCTATCGCAAGGGCGCCGTCAGTGAGATTCATCATGATTGGGTGTTTGAGGAATTCGAAGCTTTACCGACTATTGTTGAACAGGCCACTGCACAGCAAAAAAGATAGGTCTTCAGGCGATGCTATCTATCTCGATGCTCGTTAAATCTCGGCTCTGACCGGGTGTCAGCGATGGATCAAGGACCATATTGCCAATAGCGAAACGGTGAAGTGTCAGCACCGGGTTTTGAAACCGGCCAAACATACGCTTTATCTGGTGATATCGACCCTCTGTCAAACCTACCACCGCTACATAATCGGAAACGATCTTAAGTGTGGCTGGCCGAGTTGTAATGCCCTCGTAGTCGAAATACATGCCGGCGGCGAATGCCTCAACATAGTCCGTCGTTAGGGGTTTTTCCAGTGTCACACGATACTGTTTGATCACTGAGTTTTCGGGGGAAGACAGTTGCCGGGACCAGGTTCCGTCATTAGTCAGCAGCAACAGTCCTGTTGAATTGAAATCCAGTCTGCCTGCTATGTGCAATTTTTTATAGTCGTTGTTGCCCAACACATCGATGACTGTTCGGTGCTGCTCGTCCCTGGTGGCGCTAACCACTCCGGCTGGTTTGTTCAGCATGATGTACTCAGGCGTATTGGCCTGCAAGGTCTGATCGTCCAGGGTTATGTGCGTAAACTGGCCGATAACTTGGCTAATGTCTTGTGCCCGGGAGCCATCGACAGTAATGCGTCCACTGGCTAGCATTGCTCTGACTTCCCGGCGCGGGATGCTCATTCGCTTGCTGATGAATCGATCTAGTCGCGCTTGTTTTGAGTCGCGGGATTGCACGGTGCTAGTCGGTAAAATCATCTGCGCTGGCTTTGATCATTTCTTCAATAAACCACGCTGGGAACTGGCCGACGAATTTTTGCATATCCCAGTAGTCGCTCCAACGATAAATCAGGCCATCCTTAATCTCGTGCATGGTGGCGAAAGTGTGCTCGGCTTTTTCGCCGGATTTAAACGTCCATTTCTCTGTGTGATCGAGAAATACAATGGCGCCGTCCACTGCAATATGGTGAGTGATTTGCTCTTGCTTCTGCAGATGGCCAAAAGCAATTAACAGGCGCTTTACGCAATTTTCAGGGCCGTCTGCACCAGGGTCGTCGCTGGGAACATCTTCATAGTGGATGTCAGGATGCATACAGGCCTTCATGGTTTCCCAATCCATGTCACTGAGTGCTTGCCACATTTTCTCTACGATTGCTTTGTTCGCTTCTGTTGTTGTTGTAGTCATTGTCGATTTGGCTCTTTTGCATGTTTACAGAGGGATTTTACATGGCGAGATTAGTAGGACCCATAAACAACCTTACCCTCTATCATAGTCGTCGTAACTTTCGCCTCAGAAATATCCTGCACGGGAATCTTTAGCAAATTGCGGTCGAGGATGACCAAGTCTGCGAATTTTCCGACCTCCACCGAACCGGTATCTTTATCGAGAAAGTTAGCAAAAGCTGCATCGATGGTATAGCCGGCTATTGCCTGATCTACGGAAATTCGTTCGGTCGGTAAAAATACAGGGGTCGGTTCACCATCGGGCTCCTGTCGAGTTACCGCTGTTTCGATGCCCAAGAGAGGATCGGCGGTGGAGACAGACCAGTCACTGCCAAATGCCAGTCTGGCCCCGGTATCAATGAGTGTTTTCATCGGGTACATGGTTTTCATCCGCCGGGGGCCTATCTGTGGTCCGTTGATGTCGCGCACATAAGCGTCAGCGTAGGCCCAGTAAGGCGAAAAGCCTGCAATGACTCCCAGTTGTTCAAAGCGAGGAATATCAGCCGGGTCTATCAATTGGGTGTGAGCGGTCAGGTGACGGCTGTCCCGCGGTCCATTGGTAAGCTTCGCCCGTTCCAGTGCATCCAGAGCATAGCGCACGGTGCCATCGCCGATGGCGTGAATATGAATCTGAAACCCTTCGGCATCGAGGAGCGGCGCCGCGGTTAACATCTCGTCTCGAGTTACCATCAATAAGCCGTCGCTGTCCGGCTTATCGCTATAGGGCTCTAGCAGCTTTGCGGTATAGGATTCCAGAATACCGTCGGCCCAGAATTTAACTGCAGTGGCCTGCAATCGACCCTTACTGTAGGCCTTCCGAGCTTCTTTCATCTTTTTAATTTGCCCGATTCCCATCCCGGGTTCCCAGTACAGTGCAGCGACAACGCGTAAATCCAAATTTCCGGATTCCTGCATTCGACGGTAGGTCTGTAATGAAACATCAGCATCGTTCCCACTCAATCTGACATAAGCATCCTGTATCGCAGTAATGCCAAGGCTGTGCAAATATTCTTGTGCATACTGCAAACCAGCGTCGCGCTGTGCTTGGGTAGCGGGCGGAAGTGCAGCGGTCATGATCTCCATGGCGGATTCCAGGAGCAGACCATTGGGCTCAGTGCTTCCGCTTGCGCGACTAATTTCCCCACCTTTGGGATCAACGGTATCGGCGGAGACATTGGCCAGAGCCAGAGCTGCGCTGTTCAACCAAAGAGTATGTCCATCGCTGTCACCGAGTATGACGGGACGTTGTGCTTCGGCTAAATCCAGCTGATGCTTATTTGGCCGATCGCTGTCGGTAAACATCCCCCAGTTCCAGCCCATGCCTTTTATGAATGGGGCTTCTGGGTTGTTTTGTGCGCATTCGGTAACCTTTTCGAACACCTGTTCTAGCGTGGTTAAATCAAACAGCGGGCAACCTGAGTAGGCAACACCGCCGGAGACGGGATGAATATGAACATCCTGGAAACTGGGCAGAATCATTTTGCCCTGCAAATCCTTCACCTGTGTTGAAGATCCGGTATACCGCATCGCTTCCGCATTGCTGCCAACAAACACAATACGGCCGGCCTTAATCGCCACTGCCTGCGCCCAACTGCGAGACGTGTCCATGGTGTATATTTCCGCATTCTTAAGCACCAAATCCGCTACTGGCAACGAGGTAGATGTGCTTGTTGCCTGGCAACCACCGATAGCGACAGTCAGCGCAAGAATTGGAGCCAGTGCTTTGAGATTGAGCATGAGTTAGTGCCTCGGGAAAATGGGTTGAGTGTCTAGGGAATACAGAGTCGCATGACCATTGTTGCGGAACTATGTTGTCGCTTATTCCGCGAGTATCACCGCTTCGTAAAGAGAGTAGACCAGCAAGCCGGTCTCTGTATTGACAGTACCTGCCGCAACGGCCTGTATTCGATTGAGCCAGCTGTACTGTGGTGCGCCTGTTTGAAAAGTAGGTGCTACAGCGATAATGCCTGTCGCCATATCCATACGGCCGCTGTACTCAACATAGATGAAGGCGCCGTCATCTGTTTTTAGCGTCAGGCGAACGTCCAGCGCACCCAACTTGCCGTTGTCACTCACGGTAAGCCAGTCGGCGGCGTCGTTGGTTGCAAGCTCTGCTGTGATCCGCTCGCCCTTGAGTTTGACTGTGAGCACATCCGCGACCAGCCTGGCCCCTTTTGGGCCATCGCCCACTTCGATAGTGTCACCAAGTTCAATTTCCATAGTGCCCAGCGGCTTCAGCTCAATCTTTTGCATGTTACGGTCCTTTTTGAATGTGTGTGTATCGCATACTGTAGTGGCAAGTATAGTTCAGATAAAGTCTCTTTTACCCATAGAGGGCATGTTGAGTGGCGAGGCTAAGCTAAGCATCGTTGAGATCTGTTATACCGATGAAAGTTATTTGGCATATTACCACCGGATCGGTCTATTATTAATGCGCAGTTTCTTTCCAAATCCGTACCACTATAGGGAATAAAAATGAGATATAAACTTTTAGGTAGCAGTGGCCTTCGAGTGTCCGAACTTTGCCTGGGAACCATGACGTTTGGCTCGGATGAGGCCTGGTGTGCTAACAAGGCGCAGAGCCACGCTATGTTAAATGCCTTTGTAGAGGCCGGTGGTAACTTTATTGATACCGCTGATATCTATACCAACGGTGAGAGCGAAAAGGTAGTTGGAGAGTTCGTCGCAAACGACAGAGAGCGGTTTGTTGTTGCAACAAAGTATTCCAATGCATTCCCCGGTGCGGGCGATGCTAATGCTGCGGGCAATCAGCGGAAAAACCTTATTCAGTCTCTCGACGCCAGTTTAAAAAGAATGAAGCTGGATTACATCGACGTCTACTGGATGCACAACTGGGATTTTACAACGCCTATTGATGAAGCGATGCGCACCCTGGACGACGCTGTGCGAGCGGGCAAAATTCTCTACATAGGCTTATCGGACGCACCGGCTTGGGTGTGCGCGCGAGCCAATGCGATTGCCGAGCTTCGAGGTTGGACACAGTTTGTCAGTATGCAATTGGAATACAGCCTCACTGAGCGGGGCATCGAACGCGAACATTTCCCCTTGTGTCGGGAAACGGATATGGCGATCACAGCCTGGTCCCCCTTGGCCAGTGGAATTCTCAGTGGCAAATACACCCGCGGTGGCGATGATACCAAACGTTTGGACACCATTCCCTTTCATGACCAGGATGATAAAAAGCTAGAAGTGGCGCGTGTGGTAGACAGTGTCGCAGACGACATGGGTGCGACTTCCGCACAGGTGGCCCTGGCTTGGGTTAGGCAGCGCGGTACGATACCTATTTTAGGAGTCCGGACTATGGCTCAGCTCGAAGATAACCTGGCGAGTCTCAACGTAACCCTAAATGATGATCAGTTAGGGCAGCTGGAAGCGGTCAGTGGTATTGCTTATGGTCACCCCTATGATTTCTTCGATAAGCCGTTGGTGCAGGCGCTCACCACCGGCGGTATGGGTGATCTTATCGACAACCACCGGGACCCACGCAAAGGGTGAGGCAGTTACAAGGCCTGGTCCAGGGCTAGCAGAATCCGGTCGACGTCCTGCAGGGTGTTGTAGTGCAGCAGCGAGATTCGCACGACACCACCGTCTTCGATTAGCCCCAGGGACTCCAAAGCCCGGGGTGCGTAGAAATCACCGTTCTCGGTACCAATGCCTGCTTTTTGCATCGCTGCGGCCACCGTATCGGAAGACTTTTTTAAAGGTTTGAATGCGATGGTCGCCGCTCTGTCCTCATCTTTGCAATGGGTTTTTCCCAGCAGACGAATCGACGGAGATTCCCTTAGGTATTCCAGTATCGGGATTGTCAGTAGTTTCTCTTGATCGGCTAGCAGCTTGTGAACAATCCTCATTTTGTCGCTTGGGCTGTCTTCGTCGCTGCCACCGTGGTGTGCGTGCAGGGCGTCAAAATAGTCCAGTACCCCCTGACAACCGGCGATTTGCGCATGTTGTGGACCGGCGGGGTTATATCGTTTGCTGTCATCTCGCTGATTGAAATAGTGGCTTTGACCCTCCAGTTCTTGCGCCAGCGTTTTATTCACGTAAAGAATACCCTGGTGAGGCCCGAACACTTTATACAAACTGAATAGATACATATCTACGCCCAAGTCCTTGAGGTCACAGATATGGTGGGGCGAGTAAGAGACAGCATCTACGCATACTTTCGCAGTGCTCAGCGAGTGGACCTTGTGCACAATGTCAGCAACCGGGTTTACCGTACCTATGACGTTCGAGCACTGGGTAAAAAACAGCCAACGGGTGTTCGGTGTCAGCAACTGATCCAGGTCTTCGGGGTTTAACAAGCCGGTTTCTGGATCAATTACCCATTCTCGAATTTTCACGCCTTTCTCTTCGGCTTTTCGCCGCCATACGCCAATGTTCGCCTCATGGTCCTGATTTGTCACAATAATCTCATCGCCGCTTTTCCAATTCGCGCCAAGCGACTGAGCCATGACATAAGTATTCATTGAGGTGGAAGGTCCGATAGTCAGTTCGGTCAAATCGATATTGAGCGCCTGTGCCCAACCCCGCCGCGCGGTATCCATAGCTTCCCCGGCGTCCTGGGAGGGAGCGAAGGGGTAGTAGGGCTGAACTCGAGTGTGCTCGTTATAACGCTGGAGTATGTCTATGACGTGTTTCGCCACATAACTACCGCCGGCATTGCTGCAAAAAACACGATCGGGGTCGTCGCTGCATTGCGGGAATTGCGCGTGTACAAAATCGATATCAAGTGTCATGTCTGTCCTCTTACTTGTTGTGCAGATAGTTCACAACCTTTGAGAATGCGCGGCTATCTTGCAATAGAAACATGTGCCCGCCTTCAAAAAATTCCAGGCTGGCTGACGGTATTTTATCTGCCAACGCTCTGAGGTTGTCAGGGGTAGATAAACCGTCGTACTTTCCTCCGCAAACCAGTGTAGGGCATGAGATGGCGTCAAGGCGATGGTAAGTGTCGTGGTACTTGCGCGCTTCCAGTTGCTGCCAAGCACCCACGGCATGGTGGGGTTCGTCGGCAGCAAATTGTGATGCCGCCAAGGTCTCACTCAACATACTGGCATAGAGCTTGGGGTTTCTATCTACCCATTCCTGGTTACAACGAAGGTCAGAGATCGAGATCATCTTTCTCGCTCTGTCTGCTTCGCTCAAAGAGTGAAGTTCATGAAGGGGATAAGAAGAGCCGCCTTCGCCGCCCGACGAGGTGCAGCACAAAACCAAGCGGTCAATACGATCACTATGATTGACGGCTAACTCCTGGGCAACCATGCCGCCGAAGGATACCCCCAGAATGTGCGCGCGCTCCCATCCCAAATGATCCATTAGTCTCAGGGCGTCGTTGGCATAGTTTGCCATTGAGTAGGCTCGGTCCGGCTTACTGCTTTGCCCGAGCCCTCGTTGATCATAGGATAACAATTGAAATAAAACCGGGAGAGGGCCGTCGAAAATACCGGGTTTCTTGCGAAGATCTCCGCCTGTCCCTGAGATATAAAGAAGCTTGGGCTGTCCTTCAGGAGCCGACGCTTCAAAGTAGATGTTTATATCGTCAGATTTGAAAAAGGACATAACATTACTTTTCTCGTAGTGAGAACAGTCCAGTAAAAGTTAACTGTAGGGTATGTTTAACGTCCAAGCGCGCCACGGTCTAAGTAGTCACCTTGACGAGGAGCTTGCCGATGTTGCCTCCATTAAACATGAACTGCAGAGCTTCTGGGTAGCGCTCGATGCCTTCAAGTACTTCTTCATCTAAAATCAGAGAGCCGTCAGCGAGCCATTGTGCCAGTTCTGCTTGCGCTGATTCAAAGCTCTCCGGGAAATGGAAATAGGCGAAGCCCTCCATGCGCGACTGCCGTTCGGCCAGACGCAGGTACAGCGCTGGCCCGATGACGTTGTCGAGGTCGTGGTATTGCGAA
Organism: Cryomorphaceae bacterium; assembly: GCA_047612385.1. GTDB lineage: Bacteria > Pseudomonadota > Gammaproteobacteria > Pseudomonadales > Halieaceae > JBALVT01. Next base: position 12,291 of record JBLGAR010000078.1, read on the forward strand.
AGCGCGCCGCAAATGACGACTCTCGCTCGCATAGCAAGATTGTCCAGCACCGAATCGAGAATCGGGCCACCGACGTTGTCGAAGAAGACGTTGACCCCTTGTGGTGCGAGCTCCTTTAGGCGAACGCCAACATCCTCATTCTTGTAATCGATCGCCGCGTCAAAGCCGAGACGATCGATCAAATATTTAACCTTGTGTGGACCACCGGCGATGCCAATGACCCTTGCGCCATCGCGTTTGGCGATTTGTCCGGCGATCGAGCCCACGGCACCCGCGGCAGCAGAAACCACAAAAGTGTCGCCGGCCTTCGGCTGAGCCACGCGGCGAATACCGATCCAGGCTGTTACGCCAGTAGATCCGCTGAGTGCTCCCAGATAGGCGCTCAGTGAGCCCACGGAATCATCGATTTTCTCCAGACTTTCGGCGCTTACGGTCGCAATTGTTTGTGCGCCAAAACCGCCTCGAACCGGCTCACCAATGGGCCATTCATCGAGGGTAGTGTCGATAACTCGACCGACACCACTGGCAAGAATAGTCTCACCTATCCCAACCTGGTGATGGAAGCCGTCACCACGCAACATGGTGCGTGTGCCCGCATCAACGGAGATATACTCAACTGCGACGCGAACCTGGCCCGGCTCGAGTTTGCCGAGCTGCTCTGTCTCGATGGAAAAGCAATCAGGGGTCGCCTCGTTGATGGGGCGTTTGGAGAGAATAATCCGCGTATTTATAGTCATGGAAGGATGTTACCACAGCCGCCATTCAATTCGCGCGCACGCTTATGTGAAATTTAAAATTGATTGCTCCGTGTACAGTGCGTATCTTTATCGCTCTTTTTTCTCACCATACGGAACCGATCCCATGAGCCGCATTATTTACCAGGCGTCAGTACAAGCCTTTAATCACAATTTGAAAAACTTGTCTGCAATTCTCAAGGTGGCGGCAAAAGATGCCAAAGCACGCGGCATAGATTCCACCGTTATACTGAGCTCACGCTTGGCTCCGGATATGTTGCCGCTGACTCGCCAGGTGCAAATAGCCACAGACCATGCCAAAGGTGCTTGCGCTCGCCTAGCCGGAGTTGAGTCGCCGGTATTCAAAGACGATGAAGCGACCTTTGCTGATCTGGAAGCCCGAATCAAAAAAACGCAGACGTTTATTCGTGGGCTTAAAGCGCCACAATTTGAGGACAGTGAAAATCGCGAAATTATGCTGAAGCTACCGGTCGGAACATTGTCTTTCGATGGGCTTAATTATCTCAATGGCTGGGCGCTGCCCAACTTTTACTTTCACTTGACTACGGCGTTCGACATCTTGCGCCACAATGGCGTGAAAGTTGGCAAAGGCGATTTTATCGGTAAGGTTCCCGGCATGAAAGCTACGGGTAAAATTGCAAAAATGATGGGCATTAAAGCAGCCTCCAAACCTGCCAAGAAGGGCTAGTACCGAGGTTTGTTCGACGCCTGAACTTGCGTAGGTGGCGCGCAGAATCATTGGCGTTGTTGAATTATCTCAGTGCGCCGCGGCAATAAAAGCGTCAAGATAAGGCATTTGATTGGTTTTTTTCGATGTGCCTATTTGCCCTGTGAGCACTCGCTCAGGTGATGGGGCTTGCGATTTTGAGATGTTTTAGTGCGTGGCGCACTGTTTTAGTGCGCCACAGTGTCCTATCAAATCCTCTTTTTTAGTTTACCGATGGTAAACAGGATAATTTGTCCCGTTTACGGTCATCGAAATCCGGGTCTAGGGTGTCTTTTGCCGCGTTACTAATTAGTTGGCCCGTATTTTGCGTTTATTTGTATTCCCGCTCGACGTGACGTGGTCCAACCTTAGGGTTGACCCTGTCTTCGGGTTCTCAAAATCATCAAGGAAATACAAATGAGCGCTAATCCAATACGCCAAGCGGCTATCGAAAACATTACCAAGCGTGTACCTGTAGATGTCGTCAAACCTGAACCCCTGGGAGATATCTGGGCGGAGGATGTTTTTAATCTTGCAAGGATGGAGTGGGCGCTATCCAAGGTTGCCTTCAAGGCTATCAAAAAAACCGTGCAAACAGGTGAGCCCCTCGACGCGGCAACGGCCGACGTGGTTGCCGCTGCAATGAAAGAGTGGGCTGTGTCCAAAGGGGTAAAGTTCTTTTCCCATATTTTCTATCCCATGACCAATATTACTGCTGAAAAGCACGATGGATTTATTATTACCAACTCCGATGGCGGTGCCATCACTGAATTTAGCGGTAGCCTTCTTATCAAAGGCGAGCCGGATGGCTCATCTTTCCCCAATGGTAGCCTGCGGATGACCAGCGCAGCGCGTGGTTATACTGCTTGGGATCCCACCAGCCCAGCCTACATTATGCACACGGCTAATGGTGCGACACTGATGATCCCCAGCGTATTCATGTCCTGGACAGGTGAGGCGCTGGACAAAAAGATACCGCTGCTGCGTTCGAACTCTGCGATGAATGCTGCCGCACAGAAAGTGCTCAAGTTGATGGGTGAAACTGACATCGCCACGCTTAACTCCAGTTGTGGTGCCGAGCAGGAGTACTTTCTCATTGACTCGCACTTTGCCAATAGCCGACCAGACCTATTGTTGGCCGGCAGAACATTGTTTGGGGCGCCGCCAGCTAAGGGGCAGGAGTTTGACGATCACTATTTCGGAGCCATACCCGCCCGCGTACAAGTGTTTATGCAAGACTACGAGGACCGGCTTTATAAACTGGGCATTCCTGCCAAAACCCACCACAACGAAGTCGCGCCGGGACAGTTTGAGATAGCACCTTATTTTGAGGCGGCCAATGTCGCAGCTGATCACCAGCAGCTGATGATGACCGTGATGAAATCGACCGCAAAGGAACACGGTTTTATGTGTCTTTTACACGAAAAACCCTTTGCAGGCATTAACGGGTCTGGCAAACACGTCAACTGGTCAGTTGGGAACTCAACCCAGGGTAATCTTTTGGACCCCGGCAGCACTCCCCATGACAACCTGCTCTTTTTGTTGTTCTGCGGGGCAGTAATACGTGGCGTCCATCTGCATGGTCCGCTATTGCGAGCCGTCATAGCCTCGGCATCCAATGATCATCGCCTGGGGGCAAACGAAGCGCCTCCTGCGATCTTATCTGTCTACCTTGGCGACCAACTTGAAAAGGTGTTTACGGATATCAAGGAGGGCAACCCAATATCAAGCGAGCAAGGCGCCGAGATGGATTTAAAACTGTCTCAAATTCTGAAGTTTGAGCGCGATCCCGGTGATCGTAACCGGACCTCGCCTTTTGCTTTTACGGGCAATCGCTTTGAGTTCCGTGCTGTCGGCTCCTTGCAGTCGGTATCGGGCCCACTCGTGGCGATGAATACCATGTTGGCCGACTCACTAGATTGGATAGCAGGGAAGCTCGAAGCACAGCTCGACGGCGGAGCCTCTCAGACTGCTGCTGTTGTTTCTGTTTTGCAGGAATTAATGAAGGAGCACGGCAATGTGGTGTTCGGTGGTGACGGGTACTCGAGTGAATGGCACAAAATGGCGGTAGAGGAACGCGGATTGAAGAATATCCCGACTACCGCGGATGCGCTTCCAGCTCTTCGAGATCCGGCTGTCATTGCGATGTTTGAAGCGACAGGTGTACTTAGCCCTGTAGAACTGGAAAGTCGTTTTGTAATCTATTCTGAGCAATATGTTCTGTCTATCCGGGTGGAGGCGAAATTGGTTGTTGATATGGCCAAGACAATTATTTATCCCGCCGCAATAGCCTATCTTTCGACGCTGTCAGCTACCTCGCAAAGCCTGTCGCATATGGGTGTAGAGTTGGATAATTCTACTGCCGCGAAGGTGGCGAGCACCGCAGATGTAATGCTGGTGGCAAGCGGTAAACTGGCAACGGCACTGCACAAAGAAGACTTTGCTTCTACTGAAGATCATATGCAGTTTTGTGCCGGCGAAATGCGAAACTTAATGGACGAGGTTCGGGCAGCAGCGGATGCACTTGAACTTGAAGTAGCGGATGAACTCTGGCCACTGCCTAAGTATCAGGAGATGCTTTTCATCAGATAGTTCCTGAGACGAGTTTGGCAGCTGACTCGAGGAATTGACGGCGTCAGCCGCCAACCAATACCATGAAGATAAAGACTAACCGAATTTCACTAAGAGGACTGCGCGCATTCTGCATTGTCGCCCAGCGCAAAAGCTTTCGCCTTGCCGCTGAGGACCTGTTTCTGACCCCGTCTGCGATTAGCCACCAAATTAGGAGTTTGGAAGCTGAGCTGGATGTGAAGCTGTTCGACAGAGGGGCGCGCGACTTACGATTGACTGAGGCCGGACACTATCTCCTCCAGGAGTCTGGGCACCTTATCGATCAACTCGATGAAGTAGCCGGACATTTTCACAAGCGCTACGGACAGCGTCCCCTGCGCGTGACCGTACAGCCGTTTTTTGCAACAGAGATGCTGCTGCCAAAGCTATCGAGCTTTATTGATGAAAACCCCCATATTGCCATTAATATTGATACAGAGGACCAGTCTGCCGAGAAGCACCCAGCCCAAGCTGATGTTTCAATACGGCTGTTTCGTAGTGCCCCAAAGAATCTTGTAGTTCATGAGTTGTTTCGCCTCCGTCTGTGCCCGGCTTGCTCACCGGACTTTTTGAAAAGACAGCCGGCCATAGACGACGGCAACTTCGAAGGTCTGCCGCTGATCGTGCATTCCAAGCGGCCCAATGCCTGGCGCGATTGGTCGCAGTCGGCTCGGGTTGAACTTGGTGATCAGTCGGGTGCTATACGTTTGGAAACAATGATTTCGGTGGCCAGAGCGGCAGAGCAGGGCTTGGGAGTCGCGCTTGTGCCTCTCCCCCTGAGTGAAAGCTGGATAAAAGCGGGGAAATTGATTCGTTTGTCAGATCACGATTTTACGACACCCGATGGCTACTTTGTCGTTTCCAGAGAACAAGATGTGCAGCGTGCTGAGGTGCAGGTGTTTCGTAATTGGATATTAAAGGAGTTCGAAAATCCGGGGTGAAATTTTCTCACCACAGCAGTAAGTTATCTTCGTTTGTTAGAGTCTTTGATGCCCTATAGATTGGTACTTGTGCGGGAGTAAGGCTCTCAGTGCAGAAAATTAATCATTGTACAGACAGGCAGGGGAACGAATATGAAAACGAAATTGCGAAGTGCAATAGAGGGGAATAAGGTTGGGTTGTTTTTTGCGGCAGCACTGGGATTTAGTGGCGTTAGTCATGGCTCCAGTCAAGGGGTTGCCGTGGAGAGATTTGAATTGAAAGTGGTTGAAAATACTGTGGGTGCTAACGAGATTATTGCGGGCGAATTTGCAGACGCCCTACAGCAACTCCGGTACAAGGTATCGTTCGATTCAGAGTTTTTTAAGCGAACGAATTTGTGCGCCGCCTACGTGGCTACCGGAGAATTAGTGGTTGCCAAACCGCACTGCCGGGCAGCTTTACGTACAAGCAGGCACGAAGGTTTGAACTATCGTCCGTCCAAGACAACGCGAGTGCGGCAGGCTGTGGCATTAAATAATCTTGGTGTGCTCTACGCATTGGCAGGTGAACATCAGGAGTCACAGCAGTTCTTTGAATCTGCGGGCGGCAAAAGTAGCGAGATGAAGGTAACTTCCGCCCGCAACATTAATATACTTGAGCAGCGGGCAGGAGACGACGTCGCTTCGTCTTACTGACGGACTCGCTTGGGAGGCCAGTGTGGATATCAATTGCCGCGCTGGTCGCGTCCAAATTGATGTCAGGTTCTTGGTGGGCGGGTACATAGATCTCGATGCGGTAATGAAAGTCGAACAGCCTTTGAACCCGGGGATGAGACCACACCATGATCAAAGGGGGAGAGCAGTGATTTAGCGCTTATGCTTCTTGGCACTGGCATATCAGGCCGCACATATCCGGGTTCTTTCCAGGACTCAACACTCACTTTACGCAATCTCCCTCCATCCACCATATCGATGATGAGCGGTGTAGCGTCCCGCGCTGACATTTGATCGGTCACTGAAACGTCGACGTTGCCGAAGTGATACTCAAGAGCCCATCGACGAAATCTCGACGCTGGTACACCAGCTGCAGCAATCCCAGTTGATGGATGACCTGTCGAATATGACGTCGATGCGGTGCTCCTTCAGGTCGCGGACGATCAAAGTCTTGAGCCGCCAGACAGACTGGTCTGGCTTCGGCCAGAGATAAGGTAGTTCGCGCCACTTATAATCCTCGTGCTGTGTGTCCGATTTTGCCCGTAGTGATACAAAGATGTAGATCATTTCTACAGTGGCTATTATGTGGCAAGGAAAATGTCTAACAGAATTCGTTGTGTTGTTCAGGTCAGCTTCCCGACACTAAGAAAGTGCCTGGGTCCTCAGGGCCACGATTTACATTGTTTGGCAGTTAGTGTCAGATGTGGGTAGTTAATAACCGATGCACTACCAAAATGAAGCTTGCGGCAATCACCGATACAATCCTGGATGAAACCAGTACACCTGAACAGCTGCGTAGTGTATTGCATGAGTTTTCGAAGCTGTGCAGCCAAGCAAGTGGCGTTGTACCCAATAATAGCTTTGATGCCTGGGCCGAGGATTCCTTCCTGAGTAGTGGCGTTGCTATCAATGCTCAAGCCGCTGCCCATTGTGTAACAGATTATCAGCGCACAGTGGTTTTCCTTAGAGGAATCAATGCCGCATTGGTTGAGCTACTAGAGCGCTTCCCGGAAGCGCCTATTAAGATTCTGTATGCCGGTTGCGGACCTTATGGAACATTGCTACTGCCGCTTCTGGATAGGTTTGACCCGGATCGCCTGGATATAGCGCTGATCGATTATCACCAACAGTCCCTCGATAGTGTGGCTCAGCTAATCGATTTTTTTGACTATCGCAATTACACCATAAATTTACATCGGGGCGATGCCTGTGACTACCAACATGCGGAAGCACTGCATCTCATTGTTGCGGAAGTTATGCAGAAGGCTTTGGAGCAAGAGCCACAGTTTGAAGCTACGGCTAATCTGGCTCCGCAGTTGAATCCCGGTGGATTGTTTATTCCCCAGAGAATAGAAGTTGAATTATGTTTGGGTAGTCTTGCGCAGGAGAGGGATATCCTCCGTCGAGACGGTGTAGTAGATGGAGTATTACTCTCGACTTCTGGCGCACGTATCCCGCTGGGCACCGTGTTTATTGTGCTGCCGCGGGAGGCGGTGGCGCTTGCGGAAACAGCCACTCGCAATCCAAACACCGGGAAATTGGAGCTGGTGTCCGCTCCGGTCGATATACCTTATGGAGCGAACCTGGATAGCTTTGATATGATTTTGTTTACGCGGGTTCAGGTGTTCGCACACTATCATCTATCCGACTACGAAGCAGAGATTACATTGCCGCTGCTGTGCTCAGAGCTGACGGATATTCGTGCTGGTCAACGCTGCAAGGTGACCTACGAACTCGGCAGCTATCCGAAGTTCAACGTGGAGAAGATCTGAGTCAGTTCCGCCGATGCGGCAGGCTAAACGGGCCGGGAGATCAGCTAGCTGGCAATATCCTGGATGCGCGCGACCATGGCACGCAGTCCGTTACCACGAGTTGCCGACAGGTGCCTGAGAAGGTCCAATGAATCGAAGTAAGCCTCTATATCGAAGGCCCGGATTTTCTCTGGGGTCTTGTTGTTGTAGGCGGCGAGTACGATGCCCAGCAAGCCCTTGACAATAAAGGCATCGCTGTCGACCGAGATTTCCAGTTTGCCATCTACCAACTCGGTCTCTATCCACACCTGACTCTGGCAGCCGCGTACGAGCCTGTCTTGCGTGTGAAATTCGTCGGTTTGGGCGGGCAGTTCCTTGCCCAGATCAATGATGTATCGGTAGCGATCGTCCCAGCTGTCGAAGAACCCGAGTGTCTCGAGAATGTCTTCGGTGCTGATGCTGTGACCAAAGGGGTTCGTGTTGGCATCACTCATCAAAAAAACATGCCGGTTTCGAGTTGCGCTTCCTCCGACATCATCTCCCGATGCCAGGGCGGATCGAACATGAGCTCTACTGCCACTTGCCTGACGTTGGGAACCATCGCGACGCGGTATTCTACGTCGCCGACCAGTACCGGTCCCATGCCACAGCCGGGCGCGGTCAGGGTCATCTGGATATCGACCCGACCACTGCCTTGGTCAATCGCGACCGCGTAAATAAGGCCAAGGTTGACCAGGTCGACAGGGATTTCCGGATCGAAGATGGTGTGCAGCGCTTCCCACACCTGGGCCTCTTTTATCTGTCCGTCAGTTGGCGCGTCAAACTCGAGCTGCAGCGGCTCCAGCCCCAGGGCGTCAGCATCGGTGCCATCTACCCGCACCATATTACCGTTGTACACCAGGGTGTAGTTGCCACCGAGTGACTGGGTCAGGGTAACAAAGGTGTGGGCGGGAATTGTCATCGGGTCACCCACCGGCACCAGTCTAGCGGGACAGTCCCTGCTGGTAGTGAGAATCCTGCGTTCTTGTGCGCTCATGCCTCGACAGTCCTTTTAGATACTGAAGCTTTCGCCACAGCCGCAGGCAGCAGTGACGTTGGGGTTCTTGAATTTGAGTGTGCGATTAATACCTTCGCGCACATAGTCCAGTTCGGTGCCGCGCAGGAAGCCGATAGAGCCGGCGTCCACATACACACTGACGCCGTTGTCCAAGGCCAGGGTCACATCCTCCGCCTGGCTGTCGCTAACTTCTTCCATCACATACATATAACCGGTGCAGCCGCTTTCCTTGACGCTGATACGCACACCTTTAAAGCCTTTAGCTTCGACCTGTGTTTTCAGGTGCTTGGCGGCCTCCGGCGTGACACTGAGCACGTCGGTGCTGACATCGAATGTCTCTACACTCATATTCTACTCCTCATACAAACAGACTCTTGGCCTTGCGGATGCCGGCGAACAGGGCGTCGACGTCATCGCGTGTATTGTAAATTGTGTAGGAGGCACGGGCGGTTCCCGGCACTCCAAAGCGAGCCATCAAAGGTTGTGTGCAGTGGTGGCCCGTGCGTACGGCAATTCCCTGTTGGTCCAGCAGCATGCCCAGATCAGACGGATGAGTGCC
>JBLGAR010000079.1:0-21345 GCA_047612385.1 Cryomorphaceae bacterium
GAACCATCATCGCCTCCATTAAACTCCGCCCGCCGTTCATACCTTTTACCCCAGGGACATGGCCCCTGGGGGCGGGCTTGGCACGGTCTCGCGCAGGCCAAGCCTGCTCATTTCCGGAGTAGTACAAAGACTCATCCCGCATAGGCAACCCCTTCTCCGCGGTAAATTTTTCGCTGTAAGGGACATCCAACTTGGTAAGCCAATCAAAGTGGGTCACGCTCTGCTCACAATACAGCTGGATCTTGTCGAGCTGTGGATGTTTGCCACCGGCGTTGGCAATAAAATTATACATATCCTCAGGGCTGTCTTCGATTCCGAGCGCACGCTGCAGCGAAGTACCTCCTCCGGCATAGATCACCCCACCAGACATAGCGGAGGAACCACCAAATTTCGAAAGAGATTCTATAACTAATACATCAGCACCGGAGGCCCTAGCCTCAATAGCGGCACTCAAACCTCCAGCACCAGAACCAGCAACGAGTACGTCAGTGTAGATATCCCAGGACTTTATCTGTGAGCTTGAAACTGCACCTGCGCCCGCTGCGAAGGTCGTTGCGGCAGATGCGCCCATTCCCGTCAGCAAATGACGGCGGCTTATGCCTGTATTGCTATCATCGTTATCCATTGAGGATTATTTCCTAGTTCCAGCCGTGACTGATGTAGTTCAGCTTCCCATCGGTCATATGGCATCGATGGCGAGAACCGGGAATGTCCGGCACTCCATTTTCGTAACCTGCATCGCCTGCGTATAAAAAGCACATACCTCCCTCGACAACGACCATGTTAGGTGCGTAAACAATCGCGTTTCGGGCACCAATAGCTTTCCTGGCCTGATCGCAATCATCGTACTGCGCAATATCCACCAGACTCACATAGGTCGGGGGCATGAGGCGAAGCTCGCAGGCCTCATCGGACGCTTCCCAAAGTGCCACATCGGGGCTAACCCAGCGGTGATGGGCTATCTCGCCGCCATCGACCCTAACACGCTGATCATCTTTGACAATGGCGAGGAAAAACCAGGTAGCAAAGCGTTTTTTTGCTCCAGCGGGTGTCGTCCAGTGCGACTGATAGACCAATTGGTCAGGCTCGATAACCAGACCAGCCTCCTCAGCGGTCTCACGGATCGCAGCGTTACGGGCTGCACTGTAATCGTCACGGCCTTCCTCATAGTCGGCTTCATCCACTTTTCCGCCGGGAAATACCCACATTCCCCCCATGTGCTTAACCGCATGGCTGCGTTGCACCAACAGTGCCTCGACACCGGCCTCACCGTCGCGCAAAAGCACGACCGTAGCTGCCGGCAGAATGGGCTCTATCGCCCTGCTAGTCTCAATCATCCAGGGTTCGTCCATATTTTGGTGAAAAAAACAGGTCTCATTGATCTCAGTCAGCAAGCAATGTCTATGGGTAAAAACGGCTTATTGTATCGATCACACATCCTGGCCGCTCAGCGCCCTCAACTTCTATCGTCATACGAACGACAATTTGAACACCGCCCTTTACCTCCTCGACACTAAGCACCTCCCCGCTACCGCGAACGCGACTGCCAACGGGCACAGGCGCGGGAAAGCGCACTTTTTCACAGCCGTAATTGACCCCCATAGAGGTATTGTCGACACGCATAATATCCGGAAGAAATAAATTCGCCAGCGACAAAGTCAGGTAGCCGTGGGCAACCGTTTTGCCAAACGGCCCCCGCGCGGCCCTCTCAGGATCGACATGAATCCACTGGTGATCGCCCGTGGCTTCGGCAAACATATCAATTCTGCTCTGATCAATCTCCAACCATTCACTACGCCCTAAGTGTTGCCCCTGTGATCCTATTAGCGCTGCCGGGTTTTCAAAAACAGTGGTCATATCTGGTGGCTCACTTGAATGAATGGGTGATGGCGTTAGCTATAATAAGGCCACTCGGGACGAAAAGTAAGCACCTGCCAGGGCTAGTTCAAATGTTTTCCCCGTGTGCTGCATTGCTTAGCGCTATAGGTGTTAAGATCGGTCGATCAACATCAATTAGCACGCCTAAAAAAATTGGAAAAACAAAAATGCTAGAAAATCTGGATGTCAGTCAACTTCTCACCGAATACGCCATTCCCTGGGGGATAAAAATTGTATTCGCACTCATCATTTTCACCGTGGGACGCATAGCCGTCGGTATTGTCACCAGTATTGTTGGCAAATTGATGAAAAAGCGGGAAATGGATGTGATGCTGGCCCGCTTCCTCACTTCCATCTTGCGTTGGGTGCTCCTGCTGTTTGTCGTCATCGCGGCACTGAGCCAATTGGGGATTGATACAACCTCTCTCATAGCACTTTTGGGCGCTGCGGGGCTGGCCATAGGTTTATCATTGCAAAGCTCGCTGTCGAACTTCGCGGCCGGCGTTATGATTATCGTGTTTCGTCCGTTCAATAAAGGAGACTTTGTGGAAGTATCGGGTGCATCGGGAGTTATCGACAATATCAATATTTTTACCACCACCATGACGACCACTGACAACAAGGAAGTCATCATTCCCAATGGCGCGATTCTGCAAAGCAATATCACCAACTACTCGGCGCGAGACACGCGCAGAGTAGACATGGTTTTCGGAATTTCCTATGACGATGACCTACGCAAGGCAAAACAGATCTTGCAGGATATTATCGCAGCGGACGATCGAGTTCTGGCCGAGCCAGCGCCCGTAATCGCACTCAGCGAATTGGCCGATTCCAGCGTCAACTTCATCGTTCGCCCCTGGGCAAAATCAGAGGATTACTGGGCAGTGAAATGGGACACAACAGAAACCGTGAAGCTCAAGTTCGACGAAGCGGGCATCAGTATCCCCTACCCGCAAATGGATGTTCATATGAACAAAGCTGAATCGCAGTAAACTAACGCGCTAACGCATCAAAGAATGTGAAAATCATGTCGAGTCGCTAGTGCGAATACACAGCTGTGAAATCCTTTCATTACAAGGATTTCACAGTTAATCATGACCCCTTTATGTTATACATACCTTCTTAAGTTCCCCTTAAAAAGCACAACCAACCAATAGCTGGCGATGGACCAAGGATTTGGGAAATCGGGGGACAAATCTATGGAATGAATCGTGGCCCTCAAGCTCTTAAGTAATAAAGTTCTCCCGCTGGCAATGATCCTTGCTGCCACGACAGTTTCGTATCTGATGTATCTCAATCGGCCGACCTCTGAAACCACAGAACCGGTTTATGTACCTGTAACGATTGACGTTGCAGAGGTTGTCCGAGAAGACATAAGAATACCCATACAGGCACAGGGTAGTGTCTCCGCGTTGCGGCACACCAATTTGGTATCAGAAGTCAGTGGCAACATAGTAGAGGTGTCTGCGGCATTCAACGTGGGCGGTTTCGTCTCCACCGGCGATGTGATCTTGCGGATTGATCCGAGAAACTACCAAACTCGGCTACTCCAAGCACAAGCCACTGTTGAATCTGCAAATAGCACTCTGGCCCAGGAGAAAGGTCGTGCCCAGGTAGCGCTTAATGAGTGGGAGAGGCTTCCCAAGGGAAGTCAGCGCAGCCAGGCAGCTAAAGATTTGTATTTACGCAAGCCCCAGATGGGGCAAGCTGAAGCTCAAACACTCGCCGCTCAGGCAGATCTCAATACGGCCAGGGACGACCTGGAGCGCACTGTTATTCGTTCACCCTACGACGCCCTAATAAGCCAAAAAAGCAGCGAGTTGGGCCAGTTTGTCGGCGTGGGAACTCCGCTAGCCGAAATTTTTTCAATCGATTTTGCAGAAGTCAGACTCGCTGTACCCCAAAGTAAACTGGCGTATATCGAACTACCCGGCCTCACAGATGAAAAATCCTTGAATACTGTGGTGGATCTTTACACCGACGTTTCTGGAGAAGTTAAGCATTGGCCTGCGACTTTACATCGCACGGAAGGAACTTACGACGAACGCTCTCGCGTGCTATTTACGGTAGCGCGCGTTAGCGATCCATATGCCTTGGGAAAGGACAATGTGCACTCGCCTCTTCGGATTGGAACGTTCGTAAATGCAAACATTCAGGGGAAACTGCAAACCAATCTGGTAGCCCTGCCACGCTACATTCTACGGGCCGGAAATCTGGTTTGGGTCGTCGACGAAAATCAGCAACTGCGCAATCGAAAACTGACCATCTTGCGAACCGGTGGAGATACCATGTACGCCACTGCCGGGCTTAAAGACGGAGATCTGGTATCGCTAACGGCACTGGACAGCACCTTTGCTGGAGCGACGGTAGATATTGTGTCTCAAACAAGAACCAACGCAGTTGAGGAACCCCCCGTCACACCCGAGACACTAACTGAGTTGGCGGATGACTCGGCGGCAGCCTCAGAGGTCTCCCAGACAAACACGCAGCGTGATTCACAGTGAACCGGAGAGAAACTCATAAAGGCATCATACATTGGTTTGCGGTAAACCCGGTCGCAGCAAATCTTTTGATGGCCATCATTATGATCGTAGGCCTCGCATCGGCTTTTACCATACAGCGCTCCATTTTTCCGACCTTCGACATTGAAATTATCACCGTCAATATGACTTACCCCGGCGCGGCCCCTGAGGAAGTTGAAAAGGGAATTGTCGAGAAAATTGAGGAGGCAATCAACGATGTAGACGGCATAAAACGCGTAACCTCTACCGCCTACGAATCCAACGCACAGCTGATTATCGAGCCGCTTGAAGGCTCTGACCTAAGCAAAGTTCTCAGTGATGTCAAAAACAGAATTGATGGCATTCAGCATTTTCCGGAAGAATCCGAAAATGCCATTGTCATGCAACCCGAGCTGTTATTTCCCGCCCTAAGTGTCCAGATATCGGGCGAGCTCGATGAAAGAAGCATGAAGTCTTTGGCCGATGAGATTCGTAGAGACTTACTAACATTCCCCGAGGTATCTGCAGCAACCGTTGTCGGCGCAAGAGACTACGAAATATCAGTGGAGATTTCGGAACAAAAGCTGCGTGAATATAACCTCAGCCTGGGAGAAATTGCTCGAGCGATATCCGTGTCTTCCCTGGACCTTCCCGCTGGATCAGTGCAAACGGAAAATGGCGACATCATGCTCCGCACGCTAGGACAGGCTTACGAACAGAAAGAATTTGAATCGATTGTTCTGAAGACCTGGCCCGACGGCACGCGTCTACTCCTTGGCGACATAGCAGTGGTCAATGACGCCTTTGTGGACGGGCGCGGATTTTCCGTGTTCGATGGCAAGTATTCACTGGGCATAAACGTCTATGCGATGGGCAAGCAGGACATTATCAAAACCGCAGATGTCACCAAAGCCTACGTCGCGAATAAGAATGGCCGGCTGCCACAGGGAATCAGCTTAGAAATATGGTCAGATATCACATTCTATCTTGATGACCGATTGGGAATGATGGTCAAAAACCTGGGCATGGGCGCTCTTTTAGTTTTCTTTATACTGGCACTTTTCCTGGAAATAAAACTCGCGTTCTGGGTCATGCTGGGGATTCCAGTGTGCTTTCTAGGCGCCATGGCGTTCATCAATACCCCCGCCATAGACGCCTCCCTGAATATGATCAGTATTTTTGGATTTATCCTGGTGCTGGGTATTGTGGTGGACGACGCGATCATTATGGGAGAGAGCGCTTACACCGAGGCCGAGGAATATGGGCATAGCCTGAGAAGTATTGTGAACGGCGTGCACCGAGTATCTACCCCTGCAACCTTCGGTGTGCTGACTACCATAGCCGCTTTCGCTCCCACACTGTTTATTGATGGCATGTTCGGTGCCTTCCCGGAAGCCTGTGGCTGGGTTGTGATTTTGTGCCTGTGTTTTTCACTGGTCGAATCAAAATGGATTCTTCCTGCGCATTTGGCTCACAGTAAACCCACCACTAGCGAATGGCTACTGAAAGTCGACCACATACAGGAAGCCGTCAACCGGAAGCTAAAGGGGTTCATCCAGCACCGCTATCGGCCACTGATGGAGAAATGCATTGCAAACCGCTATACCACGCTCGCTTTTTTCCTATCGCTTCTCGTCCTGTCAGGCGGATTAATAGCCGGAGGAGTGGTTCGCACAGTCATAGCACCCGATACGCCTGGGGAGTTTATCCAGGCCGAGTTACGCATGACAGACGGCGCGCCGGAACAAAGAACTCAGGAAGTGATACAGTTCATGGTGGATTCGCTGTTCGAAATTCAAGAGGAATATCAGCAGGAACACGGCGAGAGTAAAAAATTTATTGCCCACACTTTCGCATTTGGCTTCAATCGTATCAACGGCGGAATCAATGTTGAGCTAACCAAAGAAGATAAACGCAAACTTTCGACTCGCGAAATAGAGGCACTTTGGCGAGAGAAGGTGGGCTTGGTCCACGGCGTTGATGTGCTTTCCATCAATAGTGCGGATGGGCCGAGTTTCGGTCCCGCCATTTCATTTAACCTGATGCACAAGGACTTTGAGGTGTTGAGCACAGCGTCTGGCGAGCTGGAAGAGGCAATGCGCCATTACGCCGGCCTTTACGACATCCGCAACGGCGCCAGTGATACTGCCGATGAACTTCATCTGGATATATTGCCCGAAGGCCAAGCTCTGGGCCTCAACCGCTACGAGCTGGGCAGCCAGGTCAGACACGCTTTTTACGGCGCAGAAGCACAGCGAGTGCAACGAGGCATCGACGAAGTAAAAGTCATGGTGCGCTACCCCAAGACCGATCGCGAAACGACAAGCTCATTAGAAAATATGTTTATTCGTACGCCAAACGGAGATGCAGTTCCCTTTGAGACTGTCGCGACCATGGAAATGAAGAAAGGCCTCGTAAAAGCAACACGAATTAACTACCAGCGCGCCGTCGAGGTCACTGCTGAAGCTGACAAGAAAATTGTCGAACCGGGTAAGGTGATCGCAGAGATCGAAAAAAACATATTCCCGGATCTGATCACCAAATACCCTGGCCTGAGCTACTCGCTTGCGGGAGCCGCCGAAGAAGAAACCAAACTGGCGAATAGCATGCTCACCGGTTTCACCCTGGCACTCTTCGCGATCTATGCGCTGCTAGCGGTGCCAACGCGCTCCTATCTTCAGCCCCTGATTATAATGGGGGTTATTCCTTTTGGCATTATCGGCGCCATTGTGGGCCACTGGCTCACTGGATTTCCGCTGAGTATGATGTCGATGATGGGAGTTATTGCGCTCAGCGGTGTGGTAGTGAACGACAGCCTCATCCTGGTTGACTATGTAAACAAAGCAGTCGCTGATGGAACCGACCATTACAAGGCGGTTGTGAATGCAGGCATTCGCCGCTTCAGAGCAATTTTACTCACCTCTCTCACGACGTTTTTTGGATTGGCACCGATATTACTAGAGCGCAGTGTGCAAGCGATGGAGATCGTGCCGATGGCCATCTCGTTGGCTTTTGGAATCGTATTTGCCACTGTCATTACCTTGTTGCTGGTACCCTGTCTGTACATGATTTTGGATGATTTGAACCGTTGGTGGGCAGCGAGAGGAAATCTGGAGAGCGAGAACGACGCTGAGAACAAAATCGATTCTGCGGTTGTTAGCCCCTAGAATTAGGCAAGTTTAGTCTATACTTCCGCGCAGTGGTAAAGGACAAATGATAGTGAACGTCTGCTTTCACACAGTTCCCAACAGTGAACGCGTAGTGTCTCCGCACAAGCTTTAGAGCATACGCCCCAATGCGGACGTCAGTAAGCAACCGCTCTTTGCTCTAACCGCAAAAACCTTAGACATAAATGACAATTATGCCGTCATTTATGTCAACCACACTTGCTTTCATCACCGTTTAGCTCAAACCCTCATAGTGAAAATACGGTTAATATCCTTTAAAAACAATAATATACGCCAGTTTACAGGCAGTTGGCACAATAATTGACTGTGTGTTGACTAAAATGAATAGTCACTTTGCCCTCTCAGTGACCAAACCCATAGCCGAGAACAGCAAGTATGAAACCAGAAGTTGCCGCCTTTTTCGATGAAGCCTCAAACACGTTTTCTTATGTGGTAGTAGACCCCGCAACCCAGGCGTGTGCCGTTATCGATTCCGTATCGAATTTTGACCAGGCCTCCGGGGCCGTCGGATATGCCGGAGCAGATGACATTATTCGATACATAATGTCCCACAATCTCCAAACCCAGTGGCTCATTGAGACACACGTACACGCAGACCATCTCTCGGCAGCACCTTACATAAAGGCGGCTGTTGGCGGCAAGATCGCCATCGGAGAACACATCGAAACGATTCAAAAGACCTTTGGAGAAGTATTCAACGAGGGCACCGAATTTCGCCGTGATGGCTCGCAATTCGACCACTTATTTTCAGATGGACAGACTTACCTCATAGGCAATCTGACGTGCCGCGCCATCCATACTCCAGGCCACACACCTGCCTGCATGACACACCTGATCGGCGATGCTGCATTCGTTGGAGACACCTTGTTTATGCCCGACGGTGGAACCGCTAGAGCGGACTTTCCCGGTGGAGACGCTAGACAGCTTTATAAATCCATTCAAACCGTCCTGGATTTACCGAAATCTACCCGCCTATTTATGTGCCATGACTATGCGCCCAATGGCCGAGAGATAGAATTTCAGTCGACGGTGGCCGAGGAGCAAGAACACAACATCCACGTGAATCAGAGTATTTGTGAAGACGCGTTTGTCACTATGCGCGAAGCGCGAGATCTTACTCTTGGCATGCCCAAACTCATCTTGCCCTCTCTACAGATCAACATGCGGGCGGGTAATTTTCCCGAACCCGAAGACAACCAGATGGTTTATCTCAAACTGCCTATAAACGCATTCGAAGAATAATTAACGAACCTGGACTACCCTGCAGGAGCTCCACAATGCACGTGAAAGTATTGAATGACCAAATATCGGTTTCAGATCAGATTACCGCAGCGGATCTGCCTGAATTTGTGGACATGGGAGTAGAGCTAATCATCTGCAATCGCCCAGACGGTGAAGCGGAGCAGCAAGAGACTTTTGCTACGATTGAAGAGGTCGCCAAATTCCACGGCGTACAAACGCAGTACATACCTTTTCGCAATGGTGAAATGAGTGAAGCCCACCGCGCTGATTTTGCTAAGGCAATGCAATCTGCTAAGAAGGTTCACGCGTACTGCCGCACAGGCAATCGATCGACTATGCTCTGGGCAGCTTGCAGTGCGCAGTTGGGGGTTTCTCACTCCGAAATATTCGACATCGCAAAGGGCGCGGGCTTTGATGCTTCTGAAGCACTTGGGGTTAGCTCACAGCCGAGCGCCACACAGACAGACTCTCTGACACGCAACTTCTACGAAATCGTGATTGTAGGCGCTGGAAGCGGCGGGATAGCCGTCGCCTCAAGTTTACTCAAACGCAAACCCGACGTACGCATTGCGATTGTCGACCCTGCTCAAGAGCACTTCTACCAACCCGGCTGGACAATGGTGGGAGGCGGTGTTTTTAGCGCAAAAAGCACCTGTAGACTCACGCAGCAACTGCTACCTAGAGGTGTTACGTGGATACAACAAGCCGCTGAGCATTTTGCTCCAGATGAACAAAAGCTCATCCTTGCGGATGGCAGCGCCGTTTACTATGCGCAACTCATTGTCGCACCAGGCCTCAAACTGGATTGGTCAGCCATAGAGGGCTTAGCCGAAACCCTAGGCAAAAATGGCGTCACTTCCAACTACCGATATGACCTTGCTCCCTACACCTGGCAACTCGTAAGCGAACTAAAACACGGCAAAGCTGTTTTCACACAACCTCCCATGCCCATCAAGTGTGCTGGTGCACCACAAAAAGCACTTTATCTGTCAGCCGATCATTGGTTTAGGCAAGGCCTAAATGATATATCGATAGACTTCTACAATGCAGGTGCTGTTCTGTTTGGCGTCGAAACCTATGTACCCGCGCTCATGGAGTACATCAACAAGTACAACGCCAAACTCCACTTTAAACACACACTCATTAAGGTAGACGGCGAGAGCCAACGAGCCTGGTTCAAGACCGTATCCGAATCAGGTAAAGAGGATATCGTTGAAACCCAATTCGACATGCTGCATGTCTGCCCGCCACAAGTATCGCCGGACTTTATTCGTAATAGCACCTTGGCAGATACCGCCGGGTGGCTCGATGTTGACCCACAAACCTTACAACACACGCAATACCCCAACATCTGGGGCATTGGCGATGTGATGAATACGCCCAACGCTAAAACAATGGCAGCCGCTAGGAAACAGGCGCCTATCGTAGCCGAGAATGTGCGCGCGGCAATGGATGGCAAGGCTCCAACGATGGGGTACGACGGTTACGGCTCGTGCCCCCTAACGGTTGAGCGCGGTAAGATTGTGCTTGCAGAGTTCGGCTATGAGGGCAAACTGTTACCCTCTTTTCCTTGCTGGATAATCAATGGACAGATTGCCACCAAACGAGCCTGGTTCCTCAAAGCTCAGGTGCTTCCAACACTGTATTGGCATGGCATGCTAAAAGGCCGCGAATGGATGGCGGCACCGCAAGAGATAACAAAGCAAAAATAATGCAACTTTCTCGATGGGTTCCACTCATCCAGTCCACTCGTGGCTACGATCGAGCGACTTTGGCAGCCGATTTACTGGCAGCGGCGATAGTCACAATAATGCTGATCCCGCAATCTCTGGCCTATTCGCTGTTGGCTGGATTGCCACCGGAAGTTGGGCTCTATGCCAGTATTCTCCCGCTAATAGTCTATGCCTGCTTTGGAACCAGCCGAACCCTCGCCGTTGGCCCGGTAGCGGTTGCATCGCTGATGACGGCATCCGCGTTGGCAAATTTTGCCCCACAAGGAACGGCGGAATATCTCGCTGGCGCGATAATACTTGCACTACTTTCGGGTCTATTTCTACTGCTACTTGGCTTTTTACGACTAGGGATCCTGGCAAATCTATTGTCACACCCTGTTGTCTCAGGCTTCATAACGGCATCAGGTATTCTCATCGCGTTCAGCCAGTTCAAGCACGCACTGGGTGTAGATGTACACGGCCAGACTCTTATTGAAATGGGCCAGGCTCTTGCAGCAGATTGGGGCAATATCAGCGCTTACACACTCATTATTAGCGCCTTGGTTGTGTGGTTTCTTGTTTGGTCTCGAAGCAACGCTGGCGCGTTGCTTGTTCGTTTTAATATACCGGAAAAGAACGCACAGCTACTGGCGAAAGCCGCTCCTATTGTCGGTATCGTTAGCACCATAGCCATTACTCTACTCTTCGAACTGGACAGCAAAGGTGTCGCTGTCGTCGGCTCTGTCCCGTCAGGCCTGCCAAGCTTCAGCTTTCCAAAACTATCATTCGAACTGATAGAGCAACTGTGTCTACCCGCTATCATGATTTCTATCATTGGGTATGTCGAATCTGTGTCAGTGGGTAAAACACTTGCAGCAAAGCGCCGCGAGCGAATCGATGTCAACCAGGAGTTAATCGGACTGGGCGCCGCCAACGTCGCCTCTGCGATCTCGGGCGCATTCCCGGTAACCGGCGGATTTTCCAGATCAGTTGTCAATTTTGATGCAGGAGCGGCTACGCAAATGGCCAGTATCTTCTGTGCGGTGGGTATAGCGCTTGTTTCTATGTTCCTTACGCCGACCCTCCACTATCTTCCCAAGGCCACACTCGCCGCGACGATCATTGTCGCTGTGCTTTCGCTTATCGACGTCGGAATTCTTAAAAGAACATGGAAGTTTTCCAAAAGTGATTTCGTCGGTGTCCTGACAACGATCGTGGTTACTTTATTGTTTGGAGTCGAGGTCGGCGTTGCCTGCGGCGTCATCACCTCAATCGCGCTACACCTTGCAAGGACGTCAATGCCTCATATCGCTGAGGTTGGATTGATAGAGGGCACTGAACATTTCCGTAATATCAGGAGGCACCTGGTACAGACTGTTCCAGAAATTATTTCCCTACGAATGGACGAAAGCCTTTTTTTTGCGAACGCACATCATCTGGAAAGTCGAATCTATGACGCTGTATTTAAAAAAGACAAAATCGCACATGTCATTATTCAATGTAGCGCGCTGAACGAAATTGATGCCAGCGCACTCGAAATACTGGAAGGCATAAATGCTCAACTGGCTGAGCAAGGTGTCCAATTACACTTCTCTGAAATCAAGGGGCCTGTACTGGACACACTTCAGCGCTCTGGCTTTCTACACCACATATCAGGCAGTGTGTTTCTGACGCAATATGAAGCCTATACCAATGTGAAAAAACTTATTTGAATGCTTCAAGGGAAGACGCCACATCTCATCAGGATAAAAGTATACATGTTACCGCTAGCGCTTTTGTCGAACGCAGCTTGTCTAGCATTACAGATATCCACCATTCACCGTGAATAAAAGTGAGAGCAGCATGACTAAAAACAACGATAACGGCACTGCCGATGACAACCCTCGGGCTTGCTATGAGTCAGGTTTTCGCGATGCACTTTTTACCAACAAGACGGTCATCATCACTGGTGGCGGTAGCGGAATTGGCCGATGTATCGCGCACGAAATCGCTGCATTAGGTGGGGTCAATGGTTTGGTCGGTCGCGATATAAGTAAACTCGAACGGGTTCAGGCCGAGATTGCGCACGACGGAGGCATTGCCGAAATTTGGTCTTGTGATATTCGAGATGAGGTAGGCGTGACGGATACAGTCGGCGCCAGTATCGCGCGCTTTGGCCGTATCAATGGGCTCGTCAATTGCGCCGGTGGGCAGTTCCCGTCCCCATTGCGCGATATAAGCTTGAATGGCTGGAATGCGGCCAGGATGCCAAGCGACCCCGCGACACCATAGTGCAGGTAAGCCGACAGCCCGTGGATATACACAAACCCTGGATTAATGACTAAGGTCGCCGTCGATGCGATAGAGGCTGAGAGGGTAATACCAACAAGGTATGGACTCATGTCCTTGTTGCCGATAGCAAAGTCACTGATATCTTTTGTCTTGCGCATGCCTATCCAGGACAGCCAGTAAACCAGCATTACGTAACTACCACTCAGCGCATATTTGAATATTTCCATTGTCACTAACTTCGACTCGTCACTTGAGTTCTGATCCCAGCTGCGGCACTATATTCAACAAATGTTGAATTAGCAAACTCGCAGCAAACGATCGTTCGTTTTACTGTGAGGCAGCGTACCGATACTGTTTGCGAACAACCTATGTCTGGATTCTTATGCCAACGAGCAAAAAAGGTGAAAAGCGGGAGCGCATTCTGGATGTCGCCGAGGAACTTTTCGCACTGCACGGCTACGACGGCGTCACGATGCGACAAGTCTCTAGTGGAGCCAAAGTTGACGTGGCGCTGGCGAACTATCATTTCGGCAAAAAACTGGATTTGTTTCACGCGGTTTTTAACCGACGCGCCGAACTTCTGAGTGAAACCCGCCAGGAAGTACTGCGGGCCAACACACAAAATGCCGATGGCAAGCCACAAACGCTTGAACAGATCATCGAGGCATTTCTACTGCCTCTAAAGCTCGCTCAGGAGAGTGGGGATCCTGGTTGGAAAAACTACATGGCGCTGCTTGCCTATGTGATGAATTCGCCAATTTGGAATAAGGTCTTGATGGCGGACAACTTCGACAAAAACGTCAGCGAATTTATCAGCGCACTGAAATTGGTCTTTCCCGGCGCCAAGGATGAAGATATTCACTGGTGCTATCACTATGTTTCTGGCGCGCTGGCCCTGACTATGGCACAAACTGGCCGTATCGATCGAATCTCCGGAGGTAAGTGTCTGTCTTCGGACTTTGACGCGGCCTACGACAGAATGATTCCTTTTGTAGCCGCTGGTTTCAGGGAGGTCTGCGGTGACTCGTAGCTCTATCATACGAAAGATACCCAGTGGCTAAATAGCACCATTGACGTAAGCATATTCGTCTCGCAATCATGCTTCAATGAAGAGTACCTAAATATCTGGGGAACTTTGGATCGTGCCGTCGACGATCCGCGCAAATTTAAGGAAGAAAAATAAGCCCGGCCATCACCGCCGCAAACAACGCCGTTATTAGCACGGCGGCAGCTGCGACATCTTTTGCTTTGGCGATCAGAGGGTGGTGTTCAGGTACCGCCGCATCGGCTAAATACTCCAGCGCGGTATTCAGCCCCTCGGCGAGCCAGACCAACGACATGATCAGTATAAGCGAGCGCCATTCAGCTCGAGATATACCCAGGTAAAAGGCCAGAGCAATAACGACCACCGTCGCCAGAGCATGGATCTGGGCATTGCTTTGCTCTTTAATTAAAGTCGCCACACCTCGAAGGGCGTAAGAAAAACTCGCGAGACGTTGCGACAGCCAGTTCACTTTACTCTCTAGACATATAGCGTGCTTCTTGCGTATTGATGCGCACGCGTTCACCCACGTCCAGATATTCCGGAACCTGGACCACCAGGCCACTGGCAAAAGTGGCCGGCTTGTTTCGCGCTGACGCCGACGCGCCCTTGATACCCGGAGCGCAATCGGTAATTTCCAGCACGACCGACTGTGGCAGTTCAATACCGATAAAATCTCCGTTTATGACCAAACCCATAATGCCCTCAAGGCCCTCGGTAACGTAAGGAAGCTGATCGGCCATCATATCTGCCGACAGGTGGTACTGGCTGTAGTCTTCAATATCCATAAAAACGAAGAATTCATCGTCCATATACGAGAACTGAACCTGCCGCCGCTCGAGATCAACCTCACCCAGCATGTCGTCACCTTTAAAGGTTTCGTCCAGCTTTTGCTTGGTCCGAACCTCATTGAACCGGATCTTATAAAGCGTGTTCGCCCCGCGACTAGACGGCGATTTCACTTCAATCTGGCGGACGATGTAGACGTTGCCATTAATCTCTACCACACCGCCTTTTTTCAAATCGCTTGCCTTTGGCACCGAGCGCTCCTGTATTGTAATTTGTGGGTATAATGGCGATCCGATCGCACACTGGCAAGCAAATCATGGGGCAATTCAAGCACATCTCCGCGCAGGATACGAAGCTGATGTTAGACGCCGGCACTGCAGCTTTAGTGGATATTCGCGACCAGCAGTCTTTCGCCGGCGGCCATATCAAGGGTGCCACCCATCTGGACAATGTCAGCTTGCCAGATTTCATTGTCGAAGCAGATCCTAATGTTCCACTTATTGTGTGCTGTTATCACGGGAATTCGAGCCAACAAGCGGCTTCATTTCTGAACGAGAAAGGATTCCCAGACGTGTTCAGTATGGACGGCGGATTTGAAGCCTGGCGAGCCGAGTACCCTTTCGAAACAGCCTGAGCCGGGCATGCGATACGGCTCCGGCGCCATCGGGTCAAAATAGCTTCACAGCCACTAGTTAAAACTCGCGCAAGATACGCAGCGAACATAGAGATGCGCCGGGTCATCCAGGTTCTCAAGCTCTCGCGCTGCCGCAGAAAAGGTTTGTAACACACCAGAAAAAGCGCCTGCTATGGAAGAATTCACCCAGTGCTTGGACGCACCCATCCGTCCGGACAATTGCTGCAGCAGTAAATCCCTCGGTGAGAGTGGCAGGCCGACATACTCGATCTCATACGTCGACAAACCCGACAGCTCACCCGCGGCGGCAATCGCATCTTGCAAGTCACCCAGATTATCGATCAGACCATGCTCGAGCGCATCGGATGCGCTCCACACCCGCCCCTGTGCGACAGCATCAACTTCTTCGATGCTCATGCCTCGCCCCTGCGCCACCAGGCTCAGAAAACTCTGGTAGGTGTGTTCCACGGAGCTAGTGAACGAAACCGCAATATCGTCATTCAAAGGTCGGTCTAGCCTCAAGCTACCCGCCAACGGTGTAGTTCCAACTCCATCTGTGCGAACACCAGCGCGCCCTATCAGTCGCTCAAAGGTGGGGAACGCGGCAAAGACACCAATGCTTCCAGTAATCGTGTTGGGTGTGGCCCAAATCTGGTCCGCTTCAGCTGCTATGTAATAGCCGCCAGAGGCAGCCACTGCACCCATGGAAATTACGATTGGCATTCCATCGGCTTTCGCTTTCAAGATTTCTTGGCGAATGATTTCAGAGGCGAACACACTGCCCCCGCCGCTATTAATTCGCAAGACTATTGCTCCAACCCCCTCAGCTTCTGCTGTAGCACCAATGAGTCGCGCCAGCGAGTCACCACCGATAGATCCAGGAGGTTGATCGCCCACCTGGATTCCACCCTGAGCGGTTATAACGGCAATGCGATCGCCCTCTACTCCCATCAAGGACAGGGGTCTTCGACGACTGACATAGCGTTCAAAGCCCACCGCTTCATAAGCGCCTTCTTCTGTAGTCGCGCCAACCACTTCAGCTAAGTAGTCGTTCACTTCATTCCTACCCATCAATTTATCGACTAACTGAGCGACCAATGACGTCTTCGCCAAATCCCCACTTTGTGCCTGCAAATTCGAAGAATAGTTTTCAATGTACTCATCCACAGCACCGTTGGCCAACTCTCGCTGCTGCTCTACGACCTGCGTATAGTTTTGCCACAATCCGCCCAGCCAGCGGATTGTAATTTCTTTTTCGCCGGGAGACATATCATCCCGCAGCAAAGGCTCGGCAATAGCTTTATGCTCGCCCGCCTTAAACACGTGCATGCTCACAGATAATTTTTCCAGCGCCTCACGAAAGTAATTCTGATAGCTACTGAAACCCTCAAGCATCACACCACCCAAGGGGTGCATAACGATAGTGTCGGCGTGACTGGCCAGCAAGTACTGATCCTGGGTGTAGTAGTCGCCTATAGCGACAATAGGTTTACCACTGGCCTTGAAGGACTCAAGCGCGCGCGAGATTTCAAGCGTCTTGCTAATACCAACTGAGACCAAGGAGTCCAATTCCATCACCATGGAATTGATCGCGGGGTCGTCCCGGGCATACTCTATCGCGGCTATCATATCTCGCAGCAACACTTCATGTTCCGCAGGAGAGGCCTGCCCTAATAACGCCTGCAACGGTTGCACAAAAGACTTCTCATCCACCACAGTGCCCATCGGATTAAGCAGCAGTGCAGCGCGTTCCGGCAAAGGTTCTGGCCCCCCGCCAATGTAAACGAAGTAGATAAGTGCAAGCATGATCAAAAAGAGAATATTCGACAGCGCCATTCGAAATACAGTGAGCCCCCGCCAGCAGGCCGATAAAAATCGACGCAATAATTCCCATAATTTCATTCGCCACACTCCCTAGAAAATCGTTTGTAGTTCAAGATTCTTTCAATTCATGCGCCCGCCAACGGACATACAACATAGCGCTTGTAAACAGGGTCACTACAGCGACCATGCCCAACATCGCCAGGATGCTATCGGGCTGAGCAAACAATCGTTCCACCAACACCAGAAAATACAACAAACTCACGAAGCACATCCAAATATAACTGCGCAAATTATCTCCGATGACCCCTGGAAGAAAAATCAATAAAGGCAGTATCTTGCCCAGAACAATAATCCAGGGTACTTGCGTCACCCAGGAATCTATCACCTGAACTGCCAGCAACAGCACCCAACTTAACAGGCAGAGCACACGCATTTTGTCACTGGCTGTGGACCAGGTCAGTTCCCTCACGTTGAATCCCCCAACGCCAATCGTGCAATACGATTTCCAAGCGCTTTGCAAAGAGCGGTTTCTGTTTCGTCTACCGGTAAATCATTCGCCTCACCCGCCCAATGGGATGCGCCATAGGGAGTACCACCACTGCGGCTGCTCATCAAACCTGCCTCACTATAGGGCAACCCCGCAATGACCATACCGTGATGCAACAGAGGAAGCATCATGCTCAACAGCGTCGACTCCTGCCCACCGTGCATGCTTGAAGTAGAGGTAAACACCGCTGCAGGTTTATCGATAAGAGCGCCGCTTAACCAAAGGTCCGAAGACTGATCCAAGAAGTACTTAAGTGGTGCGGCCATGTTGCCAAAACGAGTCGGGCTGCCCATGACTAGCCCCGAACAATTTCGCAAATCATCCTGCTCACAGTAAAGAGGCCCCGTGACAGGGATATCTTCCTCTGTTGCCTCACAAATTGTAGAAACCGGTGGAACAGTTCGCAGCACAGCTCTAACACCAGACACTAGTTCAACCCCTCGAGCGATTTGCGCCGCCATATCAGCGGTGGCGCCATGCCTGGAATAGTAAAGCACGAGTACATAAGGGTCGCTCATTAATCCAACAATCCCAGAACATTTTCTGGTGGGCGTCCAAGCACGGCTTTATTTCCATGAACGACAATGGGTCTTTCAATCAGTTTGGGGTATTCAGACATCGCCGCAACAACATCTTGTTCACTGGATTCCTTCCCTAAACCACAGGTTTTGTACACTTCCTCTCCAGTTCGAACCAGACCATGCGCACTCATACCGAGTTTCGTCAACAAGCCCGCTAAGGCTTTGCGGTCCAGACCGGAATCTAGGTAAAGAATAATTTCGGGAGCTATCCCGCGTTCTTCAAGCAAAGCCAGGGTCGCACGGGATTTGGAACAACGTGGATTGTGGTAAATCGTGAAATCACTCATGGGTAAACCTGTCAGAAAAATCGAGGCTAGTATAGCAAAGCTGAACGGCGGGGACTCCTGCGCAATCCCGTATATTCATGCAATAATAAACGCATGGAATTTATGTTGACATATTTGCGGAGAATTTGGCGCCGCTGCCATTACCTGTTCACCCGACTCAGGTCAGATAGATGCTCCGAAAATGCCGCCGCCCTAACCTACATGAGTTTGTTTGCGCTGGTTCCTTTGATGACGGTGCTCTACACCATGGCCTCGGCTGTGCCGGCGTTTCAGGGTGTCGAGCTCAAAATCGAAGCTTTTATGTTCGAAAACCTGGTACCGGAAACCAGTTCCGAGATCCAGGAGTACCTGGGTGATTTTTCGCGCCAGGCCAAGAACCTCACGGGGTTTGGCATTGCGTTCCTGGTGATTACTGCAGTAATCATGCTGAGAAACATTGAAAAATCATTTAACCAAATCTGGAGAACCCGAGAAAACCGTAGCTCCGTATCAAGCTTCCTGTTGTATTGGGCGGTGTTGAGTCTCGCCCCTGTCACGGTTGGCCTGGCTCTGGGCATCAGCACCTATCTCACCTCGTTTGCGAATATGATGGTGAGTTTCGACGTTATCGGGATAGGCGATTACCTGCTCAAACTGGCTCCCATTATGCTCAACACCGCAGGATTTACGCTAATCTACGCCGCTGTACCCAACTGCGCAGTGCCACTGCGGCATGCCTTAATCGGCGGGTTTGTGGCTGCGGTGGTCTTCAACATCGCGCGTTCATTGTTCACTCAACTGGTGGTCGGCTCCAGCTATACATTTATCTATGGCGCCTTTGCTGCTGTACCTCTATTCCTGCTGTGGATTTACCTGTCCTGGATCATTGTATTAACAGGGGCAATATTGGTTCACAGCCTATCCGCCTACCAAAGTCAGGAACAGGCTACTCGCCCGAATGTGCTAAAAGCACTGGATATCTTGTACCTGTTCTGGATCAATCAAAAATCCGGTACCAGCGTTAACGAATTGGACATCTTTAAAGAAAAGCACGAGGTCACCAAAGATCTCGGCAGCGAAACGTGGAGCGCACTACGGGACCTGTTTCTTGAAAAGAAACTCATTAGCCAAAGTGAACGCGGGGAATACTTGCTAAGTCGTGATTTACACAGCATAACCTTCTGGCAGCTCAAAGAGTGGGTCAATAAAGAACTCCCCCTTAACGAAAAAGACAATTTAAACCACCTCAGTTGGCAGCTCGAAGCTTATTCTTTACTGCGCGGTCAAAGAGTCCAGCAACGAGATGCTCTAAATCTGAGCCTAGCCGAGTTATTTGAGAAATGAGAATATTTATCGTACTACTCACTGCATTTGTTCTCAGTGGCTGCTCAACTGAAGACAAAGGCAAGAACCAACCAGATGTTGCAGACTTTAGTGGCCAGTGGGTTGTTATCAACTATTGGGCGAAGTGGTGTAAACCCTGCTTACAGGAGATTCCAGAGCTGAACGAACTCGACCACAAGTTTGACAATGTCTCGGTGCTGGGCGTTAACTACGATGGGGCAATCGGGGAAGACCTGGCACAACAAATAAGTGATTTCTCGATCAAATTTCCCGTCCTGCGCTACGACCCGGCCAAACAGCTGGGAACGCGACGACCCAGCGTCCTGCCAACGACGCTGATTCTAAACCCGCAGGGCGAATTGACCGCGACTTTAGTTGGCCCACAGACTGTTCATTCGCTGGCAAAAGCGACCCACCAAATCGTATCCACCCCCCAAGACATCCCCTAGACATCCCCTAGACGCTTAGCCCAACAATAATGGCCAGCCCACCAACCCAGTGAGGAGCAAAACAATGGGAAACTCAATTTACGAGACGATTGCACTGGCTGCCACCAGATATCCAGAAAGTGAAATGCTTCAGCGAGCACTAAGCTTCAACAAAGCAGCTAGCAGCCGACGATCTGTTCGTAACTTTAGCGCTGACCCAGTCCCTAGAGAAATTATAGAACAATGCCTGCTGGCAGCCGGCAGCGCGCCCTCCGGGGCTCACCGCCAGCCCTGGCATTTTTGCGTAGTGAGCAACGCCGACATAAAACGGCAAATTCGCGAGGGAGCTGAAGAAGAGGAGCGTGAGTTTTACGAACGACGTGCACCAGATGATTGGCTGGAAGCCCTTGCGCCATTGGGGACTGACGCGGACAAACCTTTTCTGGAAACCGCCCCTTACCTAATAGTGATATTTGCACAGAAATTTATGATCGACGACGACGGTAAAAAGGAAAAAAACTACTATGTTCCTGAGTCTGTGGGCATCGCCACTGGAATGCTGATCAGCGCGCTACACCACGCAGGTTTGGCCAGCCTCACTCACACCCCCAGCCCCATGAAATTCCTCAACCAGATCCTGGATAGACCAAGCTCCGAAAAGCCCAGCATGATTTTGGTCGTGGGATATCCCACCGAAGACGCCCGCGTGCCGGATATCGAGCGCAAGCCCTTGACTGGGATAGCAAGTTTCCTGGAATAGTAAGCTGGAATAAAAAAACCGGCCCATTGGGCCGGTACTGAGAAACACTCTCAAGGGGATATAGGACCTGAATGGAGCTCATACAACCAGCAACATAACTGTAACTTGACGAACATTGTCTGTTCGATATCAGCCTTCAGCATTGCTACTGTTAATTGAGACTAGCCGTGTCCTAATAAGTTCCGGAAATCTAAATTTTTTTCAATTTTCGGCACTAAAATACCCCAAGGTTTCGTTAAGATTTGTTAATGCCACAGACTCAATAGACAAGCTAGCTGCACAGTACTAACCTTAGCTAGTTAATCACTCCCACCTCGATAACACATTAAAGGGTTTCA
>JBLGAR010000080.1:0-21074 GCA_047612385.1 Cryomorphaceae bacterium
ACCTCCATTACCGCCGAGAAAATCTTTCTCTTCTTCGGTGTACCGGCCACCCAAGGTCAGGGTTAACTGGTCGGTAAGCTCCCAATCAACAGAGATATAGGCGGCGATTGATTCTGTTTCCTGCATTTGGCCGTTACTACTCAGGGTTGTTGCTGACAGCGGGAACGGAATCGAACCAATCAAAGACAAAACATGGTGCAAGTGAGCAACATCCCATCTTTGTTCATAGTCGACATCAAAGCTATAAAGCCCAGCAACAACTTGGATGGGGCCTTCGAAATCGCTGGTAAATCGCAGTTCGTGACTTTCCTGTTCCCAATCATTGAAGAAGTTCATGGTCAGTAAGTTCGATGGCGCCGCATCAAAGTGCTGGTTATTCTGTTCATCCATATCTCGACTGGTCCCAATATAGGTCATCACGAAATTGTCGAACTCCCAGTTCGCCGTCAGGATGTAGGTGTCGTACTCGTTATCGCTGTCGTTAGTACCGTTTGCAGAGTTACGGTTTGGGCCGTCAGTCGTGTTTGAGGCACAGTCCCCCAAAAAAGGAAGAAGGCAAGTAAGGTCATTAGGCTGGTTCGAGTTTACATAGGCACCCTGATCGCTCTCGTCCAGGGTTTTTTCGTAGTGGAACTGGATGTCGAAGTTTTCAGTTGGCTGCCACTTCACAGCAAATCCGTAGTTCTGAATGTCATCCCCGCCCACATCCTGACCAAGTGTCGTATTTTTTACAAATCCGTCACTCTTGATTTGAGCAGCGAACAGTTTTACACCCAGTTGGTCTGCTATGATGGGTACGTTTAGGACACCCTTGATATCTTCACGGCCATTCTCGTCGGTTGCGACGCTGAAATCGCCGCCCCAATCCATGGTCACATCACCGCGAATAATGTTGATCAACCCACCTGTGGTGTTTTTACCAAACAGAGTACCTTGAGGTCCGCGCAATATCTCTACACGCTTAATGTCGAAGTTCTGCATGAGTACGCCACTGGCTGTACCCAAAAACATGCCATCCATCATGACGCCAATGGCTGGGTCAAGGCTCTTGTCAGTATCGAGGGTTCCGACACCGCGAATCGTTATGCCCGCGCCGCTGGCTATACCAGGTGAGCGCCGAATGTACAGGTTAGGAGCGTAGGTTTGCATGTCATCCAGCCTGCGCACACTAGCTTGCTTGAGTTCCTCACCCAGGGCCGAAACAGAGACTGCAACCTCCTGTATTGATTCACTCCGCTTTGTAGCCGTTACGATGACTTCCTCCAGCATAACGGCGCGGCTTTGCGCCAAAGCAGGCAAGCTGAGAAGGCCCGACGCTATCGCGGCAGCACAGGCACTGGCTAAAACATGCTTGGCTGTCTTGAGGTTTGATATCTTGAGTGGTTTCTTCATCAGCACTTTTCCTTTATTAGTTTTATAGCTTTTGATTAAAAAGTTGGAGCGGCTTATTTTAATTTAGATCTACCCTAGCGGAGTCGCCCGAAGGACGGCGATGCCAATGAACACATTTTGCTTCCGTTTATTTTTATAGGTGTATTGAGACTAATGACAATATAGAAAACAGTCAAGTTTGTTTTTTTGATAATTTACACATCCCTGGTGGCAATAGTGCACCTCTTTGCTCTGTCTGCGCTTGCAGCAATCATTCATACGAGCAATGATTGAGCTTCCGATGATGATACCGACAAACACTCGTCCACACTAGCTATCGCCCTCACATTGGGAACTTCAAAAATAGTACTGGCGATATTTTGGTGCTCAGCTAAATTTAAAGATCCAACCTCTCTCAAAACACCGTCATTCTTTGAGGAAATGTCATGATCAAGCTCACATTGAACGGAAAACCGATTTCGGTCGACAGCCCTCCACAAACCCCGCTGCTATGGGTTATCAGGGACGAAGTTGGCCTCAAAGGTACTAAATTTGGCTGCGGGATAGCGATGTGCGGGGCCTGCACAGTTCATATCAATGGCAACGCCCAACGCTCTTGTATGATGCGGCTCTCCTCGGTGGAAAACGCCGATATACGAACAATAGAAGGCCTGGATAAACACCCGCTTCAAGCAGCCTGGGTTGAAGAGCAGGTGCCTCAGTGCGGGTACTGCCAGTCCGGT
The DNA here is from genome assembly GCA_047612385.1 of Cryomorphaceae bacterium. Lineage (GTDB taxonomy): Bacteria > Pseudomonadota > Gammaproteobacteria > Pseudomonadales > Halieaceae > JBALVT01. Next base: position 2,115 of record JBLGAR010000080.1, read on the forward strand.
CAGATTATGCAAGCCGCAACACTGCTGGCAGAAAACGCCAATCCGACCGACGCTGAAATCGAGGCCCACATGAATGGCAACCTGTGCCGTTGCATGTCCTACATTCGGATAAAGCGCGCCATTAAAAAAGCGGCGGCCTCTCAGCCCGGCACGGTGGCTATTTATGAGCCGGGCAGCTCTGGGAGTATTGAGGTATGAAAACAGCAAAAGAAGTTCAACAATTGCCACTGTCGCGTCGCTCTTTCCTGGTTGGCAGCGTAGGCGCCTCGCTCGTCATGGCCTTTGGACAGCCTGGTTATGCGGCGCCTCCTAGCGAAACAGGAGACCTTTCCAATAAACGCTTCTCTCCGGCGGTCTGGTTCGAGATTGACGGTGAAGGCAATGTAAACATCAATGTTGCCCGGGCAGAAATGGGCCAGCATGTGGGCACGGCCTGGGCGCGAATCATTGCCGATGAGCTGGGTGCCGATTGGGATAAGGTTTCGATTACCCATGTGGATACGGACCCAAAATGGGGCTATATGGTAACCGGCGGCTCATGGTCGGTGAACAAGAGCTTTTTCGAGCTGTCCAGAGCCGGGGCTGCGGGCAGAACCGTTTTACAAGAGGCGGCTGCCGCGTTGCTTAAACAACCTATCGCCAGCTGCCACGCCGAAAACGGTCGTGTGTCCTGCGGTGAAAAAAGTATCAGCTTTGCCGAGATCGTCAGCCGTGGAAACATCGATCGCGTCTTCAGTGCAGATGAGCTGGCCGCACTTCCGGCGAAGCCGGCATCACAATATAAAATGATGGGCAAAGAGACACAGGCTCTAGATATTCCAGCGAAGACTGACGGCACGGCTGTATTTGGAATTGATGTGGAATTGCCGGGCATGGTCTACGCGCGCCCTGTGATACCACCGACGCGCTACGGCAGCAAGATCCTCGCTGTCGACGAAACGAGGGCCGCGAAGGTTCCTGGTTACCTGGGTTACGAACGCATAGAAGACCCCAGCAATACGCTTCAGGGTTGGATAGCGGTTATCGCGGAAAGCTACCCCGGCGCCATCAAAGCAGCCGATGCGCTAGTGGTGAGTTACGAGGCGGGCCCTACCGCTAAAGTATCAGAGGCGGATATTCAGGCAGAGGGAAGCCGTCTGGTTGCAGACAAAGATGCGGGATACCTATTCATCGACAACGGTGATATGGACAGTGCCAGGGCAAAAGCAGACACACAGTTGGAGGCGAGTTATCGCACCGCTTCAAATCTGCATTTTCAACTCGAACCCGTAAACGCCGTAGCAGAACTGTCCGATGGTATCTGGCACATCCACACGGGCAGCCAGTGGCAATCCCTGACTTTGCCCCTCCTCGCTCTGGCACTGAAAGTTCCTGAGACTGACATTATCATGCATCAGTATTTTCTCGGCGGGGGCTTTGGCCGAAGATTGTCGGGAGACTACACAATCCCCGCTGCGCTTACTGCCAAGGCACTAGGCCGGCCTGTGAAGATGGTTTTCACGCGCCCGGACGATTCACGATTTGATAGCATCCGCTCGCCCTCGGTGCAGCACTTTTCCGCTGCCATGGATGGAGGCCAACTGTTAGGCATAGAGCACGCCGCTACGGCCGGCTGGCCCACTAAAGCCATGGCACCGGGATTTTTGTTCGAAAGCCTGGATAAAAAAGGCAAGATCGACCCTTTCTCTAGCAGCGGCGCAGACCATTGGTACAGTTTGGAAAATCATCGGGTGCGCATGATCACCAATGAACTGGCGCAAAGTACTTTTTTGCCGGGCTGGTTGCGAGCCGTGGGAGCCGGTTGGATTGGCTGGGGCGTTGAGGGTTTTCTCGACGAAGTAGCGGTAGCGCTCGGGGAGGACCCCCTGGATCTACGTATTCGACTATTAGATGGCGCCGATCATCAGGCAGGTGTTTCTCCTGTCAGCGTCGGCGGCGCCACAAGACTTGCGGCAGTACTTAAGAATCTAAAACGCCAGGGCAACTGGGGGCAGACTCTGCCCGAGGGAGAGGGGCTGGGTGTCGCCGCGTGCGCAGGCCAGGAACGCACTATGCCCACATGGGTTGGCTGTATCGCACATGTAAAGGTCGATAAAGACAGCGGCCTGATCACCGTCAAAAAATTGAGTGTACAAGTGGATTGCGGAACACTGGTACATCCAGATGGCGCCTTGGCACAACTGGAAAGCTCAGTGCTATGGGGATTGAGCCTGGCACTTCTCGAGGGCACCGAGATAGTCAACGGACAAGTCGCAGACAGCAACCTCGACACCTACACACCCCTGCGTATGGCGGATGTGCCAGAACTGGATATTCAATTTGTTGACAGCCAAGAGATGCCTGTTGGTCTGGGCGAACCCGGATTAGTCGTGGTGGGACCGGCTATCGCCAACGCAGTCTATGCTGCGACCGGCGTACGTTTGCGGGACTTGCCTATGAAGCCCGAGCATTTACTGTCACAAATGTCGTCTTGAATTTGGGCAAAAAAAGACTAAGCATCATCCGAGTATGGCACCTTGAAAAAGATGGCATACAGCACCGGTACAAACAACAGCGTCAACAGGGTCGCAAAACCCAGGCCGGCCATGATGGTGATCGACATATTGACGAAGAACACATCTTTTAACAGCGGAATAAGCCCCAGGATAGTAGTCGTTGCCGCCATTAACACCGGCCGCAGGCGGCTGACCGTAGAATCAAGTATTGCGTTCAGATGCTCTTTGCCCTCATCGATCTGTTGATCAATTTCTTCAATCAGCACGATGGCATTTTTGATCAGCAGCCCGATCAAACTCAGTGCGCCGAGTAATGACATGAAGTCGAAAGCACCATCAAAAGTGAGCAACCCGGCGGTAATACCGACGATAGCCAAGGGTACCGTGAGCCAGATAATGAGCGGTTGCCTGACCTTGCCAAACAACAGAATGCTGACCAGAATCATCAAAATGAAGCCCATGGGGAGTACCGCTCCGAGACCGGCCTGGGCGTTGGCTGAATCCTCGTACTCACCGCCCCATGCAAGTTCATAGCCCGGAGGCAGGTCCATAGCCTCGATCTGCGGCTTGAGGCGATTGAACAAGGGCGTGGCGAGTTCACCGGTAGGATTACTACCGACGATAATGGTCTGGATACGGTTGCGTCCGCGAATAATGGTATTTTCGAATTCGGTTTCAAACCCGGTTACCACCTGGGCGATGGGTACCGAGCGGCCATAGATTGGGCTGAACACCCGTATATCCTGAATATGGCCTACATCTCCCCGCTCTTCTTCCGGCGGTCGCAACTTGATCGGCAACATGCGAATTCCGTCTCGGTATAAGCCGACATCCATGCCTTCAAAGGCCTGTTTCAATGCGTCCGCCAGGTCTTCCCGGCTCACGCCCAACTGCCTAGCGACGGATTCATTGAATATGGGTTTAACCAGTGGCGCCGGCTGACGCCAGTCGTCATTAATCTCTTTGGCCTGTGGATCGGCGCGCATAATGGCCTTAGCCTGCTCTGCCAGGCCGCGCAATACCTTCTCGTCTGGACCAGAGAAGCGAGCCTCGATTTTGCCGTCCCGTCCGGGGCCAACGCGGAAGGCCTTGATTATCGGATCCAATTGCGGGTAGTTGTTCCGCATATGATCTTGCACAGCAGGCCAGATGCGCGCTATTTGCTCGCGGTTCTGTGTTTGCACGATAATTTGGGCATAGGCTGGGCTGGCTTCCTTGGGCTCATACGTCAGAGCGAAGCGGGCATCACCGCCCCCAACCAGAGAAACGGTATGCTGCACACCCTCTTGCTCGCGCAAGAACCTGGAAATTTCCAGGGTGTGCTGGCGGGTAACCCGGATATCGGTTCCCTCTGGCTCCCAGACGTCCACGAAAAACATGGGTGTGTTGGAATCTGGGAAAAAGCCACTCTTAATGTAGCCGAAACCCGCTGCTGCGCTCACGAACAATGCAATGGCAACGCCCACCGCCAGCCAGCGCACCTTGATTATGGCTTTTAGTATTTTGCGAAATTTCAGGAAAAAACCTTTGTCATAGGGACTTCCACCCGCGTCACCTCCGACCTTGGGTTTCATAAACATGGCGCACAACAAAGGCGTGGTACTCACCGCGGTAATCCACGAAAGTGACAAGGAAATAAGGATTACGTAGAACAGCGAGCTGGCGAACTCACCGGTATTGTCTGTGGACAACCCAATTGCAGAGAATGCCAGAATGCCAATGACTGTGCCGCCGAGCAACGGCCACTTGGTTTTAGCCACCGCCTCGCTGGCCGCTTGGGTGGGATTCATGCCCGCCTCAATGCGAATCAGCATGCCCTCGGCGACGACAATGGCATTGTCTACCAGCATGCCCAGAGCGATCACCAGCGCACCCAATGATATGCGCTGCAACTCAATACCGTACAACTGCATAATCAACAAAGTACCCGACACTGTGACTAGCAGCACCGCGCCAATAATCAGACCCGACGTAATGCCCATAAACAACAGCAGTACTGCAATAACAATGGCGATGGCCTGGCCAACACTGACGACAAAGCTATTGACCGACTTCTTTACCTCGACGGGTTGGTTGTATATAAGATTCATATCCATCCCCACCGGTATGGTGGGGATGAGCTCACGAAAACGTTTTTCTATCACGTCTCCAACAGCCACCACGTTCTTACCGGGCAACATGGAAATACCCATCGTCAACGCCGGCTGGCCATTAAAGTAAATCAGCTTACTCGGCACCTCGATATAAGACCGCTTGATAGTGGAAATATCTTTCAGGTAAAACAATTTTTTGTCATCAGTGCTGATCAGCAGGTCGCCGATGTCCTGCACGGACGCTGATTCACCGGTAGGATGTATGCGGATATAGTCTGATCCGACCCGAACGCGGCCGGCGTCGGAGACGACATTCTGCGATGCCAAAACTGACGCGATTTTCTGGAAAGAAACACCCAGTTCCGCGGCACGAGTGCGAGATACTTCCAGATAGGCTACCTCCTGTTGTGCGCCACCGATGGCTATTTTCTTGACTCCTGGTACCAGCACCAGCTGATTCTTAATCGCATCGGCGGTATCTTTGAGGTCACGGTAGGTGTATCCATCGCCGGTTAGTGCCATGTATATGCCATACACATCACCAAAATCATCGACGATAACGGGCGCCTGAGCACCGGCGGGGAGTTTGTGCTTCATGTCCGCTATCTTGCGCCGCAGTTCGTCGTAGATATCGGGAAAGTCGTCGGCCTTGTACTCGTCCTTGAATTCGATAGTGAGATCCGACATGCCAGGGCGCGAAATAGACATTCTGATACGTTTCAACTGACCCATCAGTTGGAGCGATTCTTCCAGATGATAGGTCACCTCATCTTGTACTTCCCGTGCGGTAGCACCGGGATAATAGGTGATGATTTTGGCCTGCTTAATGGTGAAACTGGGGTCTTCCAGTTTCCCCATTTTCGCAAATCCATAAGCGCCGCCGACCACCATGATGATGACCAGCAACCATGAAACGACCTTGTTTTCGACTGAATAAGCACCGATATCCATAGCTGTAACCTTTCTAAATGGTTTGTCAGCTATTGCTGATTGGTGGCCGGAAGAACTTCAACCCGAGGTTCAGCCTGTTCGTTCTCTGCCATCAAGGTAACTTTCATTCCCTCTGACAGAAAACCGGCGCCCGCGGTTACAATGCGCATGCCACTGGATAGCCCGCCAGTGACTTGCATGCTGGAACCCAGCATGCGCCCCACAGATACTTTTTGCTGATGCACCCGCATGGTCTTTTCATCAACTTGCCACACCCGAGCGTCTAAACCAGCATCTGCCGTTACTGCGCTAACCGGCACATAGTGGATCACCCCTTCTGTAATGACTTTTGAAAAATCCACGCTGACATTGGCGGTCATGCCCGGGAGAATGAGCAACTCTTCTTGCTGCGGTAAACTAAAAGTCACTTCGAAGGTCTGGGTTTTGGAGTCGGCACGCTTACTCACTTCTTTAAAAGTCAGCGGAAACTCCTGCTCAGTTACCGCATCAAACGAGGCTGTAACATCTATTTTTTGCTGGTTTGATGCTGCGGTGCTGCCTTGTGGTAGATGCAGTATGAGGCCTTCGGGTATGTCGAATTTAACCAGCAGCGAAGTCTGGTCAATCATAGAAAACACCGGCTGCTTAGCCTGCACTTCTTCGAACGCCTCCACTTGCCGACTGGCCACGCTGCCGACGAAAGGCGCTTTCAAACTGGTGTAACTCAAGTTTTGCTGTGCCTGTTCGAGTGCCGCATCGGCGCTTTTGAAATCGGCGTTGATCTGGTCATAGTCGCGTTGTGAGATCGCGCCGGATTTAACCAGCTCCGTGGCGCGTTCGAAGTTCTTTTGCGTACGCTCATAGATTGCTTGCTTATCTTTTAACGCAAGACGATATTCAGTTTGATCCAGTTGCGCCAGCAGCTGCCCCTTACTGACATCCTCTCCTTCTTTAACCTCCAGCTTCAGGACTTTTCCCGCCACTCTAAAGGACAGTTCAGCCTTGTTGGCAGAATCTATGCGACCGGGAAAACTGCGCAGGTTGCCGCCATCGGGGCCCTCTACCAGCATGCTTTTAACCGGTCTTGCCACTTCGGATAGGAGCTCCGGTGGCGGCTCACTGCATCCAGCCAGGGTGAAAATAGACAGTGTTGCTAACTGTAAATACCAGGGGAAATCTTTCATCTGATCTAAAGGTCCTTGCGAGTTAATTATTACGGTATTAAAACTAGAACGGCTATGGAAGCGACGCAATCCAGGCTTTATCTTCAAACCACTTTTTCCTCATTTTAGTCAGCAAGCCGACTTTGCCATAGGCATCGAGGTAGTTTTCTACCAGATTCAAAAACTGGGGGTCGTCTTTGCTGATGGCAATGCCCACAGGCGCAATGGTGAGCGGCTCACTCAGGGTAGTCATGCCTGCTTCGGGATAACGCATGACCGACAGGGCGCAAATTGGTAAATCTGCCACCATGGCATCGGCCTTGTCTTCCAGAATCATAGCGACGGCTATATCGTAGTCGGAAACTTCGACCAGCGTGGCACTGGGGGCAACCCTCGTTACAAAAGTGGCGCTTGTGGAACCCTGCAGAGCGACAAGTTTCAGCTCTTTACGGTCGAAGTCCTCGCTGCTGCGAATCTTGGCTAACACCGAGTTCTTGGTGAGAATCGATTTCCCGGACATCATATAGGGCCCCACAAATGAGACATTCTCTGTTCGCTCTGGGGTGATTTCCATGCCCGATATAATCATGTCAATTTTTTCATCTTCCAGTGCGGCGATGAGCTCACCAAAAGGCATAGCTTTTATATCGAGTTTAACTTGCATGGCGGCCGCCAACGCTCTGGCAAGATCAACATCAAATCCCATTGCCTGCCCCGACTTACTGATCGCGTTAAACGGAGGTTGATTCAGTGACATACCAACTTTTAATACTTGAAAGTCGACAACTCGCTGCAGAGTGTCTCCTGCAATAGTCGCTGTTGAGAACACCGCGGAGATGGTCAGTAACCCTGCGAGCAGAAAACGTTTTAATACGTTTGACATAAACTCAATCCTTCTTACTGTCTTATGATATCAACAAGTGTAAGCCGCTTTAGGGAAATAGCCTAAACTTGGGTCTTCTCAGGACTTATTTTACAGGGGGTTGGGTACTTTGCAGGGCACGCTTTCTCTTTTGTCGAGAGTTTAAGACTGATCAACTAAGCCAGAAGAGAATCTGCTCGCTACAGACCGTTCATCTGCCCTATACTTTTACCAACGTTGGAACATCAAACTAGGAATACCCATGCCGCGTCACTACGCACTCACCACAGTATTTGTCGTATCTCTGGCGGTCGCATCTGAGGCCTTTGCTACCTGGAATTGGATGAGAGATGCGACGCTAGCACAATTTAACGATGCTGATTGGAGCGTTCTCAAAGCCACGGCTCGCGAAACTTTAGATTCGGCTGATGACGGGAAGCAGGTTAATTGGGCCAACGAAGACACCGGCACCAAGGGTGCGATGAAAGCTATTATGACGTTCCAGTATGAAGGTCAAAACTGCCGTCGGATGGCGTTTTTGAATATCAACAAAAACGGCGAGCGTGGTGTTTCAAATTATAATCTTTGCCGGCAACCCGATGGTAGCTGGGCTTTTGTAGCTGACAGTGTCGTCACCGACCATGGAAACTAAAAACACAGGACGCCTTACCATGCAAAAGTTCATCGGACTTTTACTCGCCACACTCTTTTTGTTCGCTGGTGGTTGTGCCGTACAGCCAACTCTAAGCACCTCATCCGATGCGGAGCGGTCTTTTGACGGATTGTATCCATTTGAGCATACCGTTGTAGATCGTGCCTGGGCTCGAGCCGATATAGACTTAAGCGGCTATACGAAGATTAAACTGGAGGGGGCTGGAATTAGTTTTCGGCCTGCGAAATCAGCGGCTAAAAGTAATCTCGCACAGGCGCGGGCCAATCAATCCAATTTTAAGATAGATGCGAAAGCACGAGACCGCCTACGCCGCACCGTCAGCGATGCTTTTATCCAAGAGCTCGCCAAACTTGAACAATTCGAAATTACTGAGGAGATAGGCCCAGACGTTCTAATTATTCGCGCCGGATTGTTGGACGTGGCCTCCAAAGTACCCGCAGATGTGTCTGCAAGATCAGACATCTACCTCACTTCGGTGGGTGAAGCTACCTTACTGCTTGAGATAATTGACTCTGAAAGTGGTGCCGTTCTACTGCGTGCAATAGATCGCAGAGCGGCGGAGCGTCCCGGCATGCCATTTCCCTCAAACAGCGTGAGTAACTGGGTGGAAGTTAAGCGGCTGGCTCAGTTTTGGGGCGCATTGCTGCGAGAAAGTCTGGACGGCATGGTTCAGTCCATGAGTTTGAGTGAAGACGAGTCATAACGAAGCAAGGAAGGACTTAATCGAGGTTTGCATTACCTTTGCCATTTCGAGTTTCACTGCCCAGCCACTACATTAACCAGCGCTTGTCGGAAAGGATGCAGAGGTGTTCACGAATGTACGGAATTGTTTTATTGCTCTTCGCTGCTGTCCTCCACAGCAATTCTGCCGACGCATCTGCGTGCATAGCAAACGACACCGATAGACTCAAAATTGGCCTGGTTCTAGGTGGTGGGGGCGCGCGTGGCGCTGCTCATATCGGGGTTATCCAGAAATTAGAAGAGCTGCGAGTCCCGGTGGATTTTATTGCCGGCACCAGCATGGGATCCATTGTGGGTGGCTTACACGCCGCTGGCATGACCGGTGCCGAGTTAGAAGAGCTGATTATAGGCATTGACTGGACTGAGCTGTTTCAGAGCGATACACGTCGCGCCGATCGACCCTTTCGACGGAAGCGAGATGATGATCTAAGCCTGTTTGGACCCAAGTTGGGCGTTGGGGAGAAATCTCAACTGCTGCCACAGGGGGCCATTAGTGGGCAAAAGATCTCATTCTTTTTTTCCTCTGTGGTTAATCAGCGTGTGCAAACGCAGGACTTTGACGAGTTGCCGATTCCGTATCGGGCGGTAGCCGCCGATGTGATCAGCGGCGATCAGGTTATTTTGGACCGCGGTGATATGGGTTTGGCTATGCGTTCCAGTATGTCAATACCAGGGGTTTTCGCTCCGGTTGTCTACCGCGATTACATGCTGATTGACGGCGGTATCGTCAACAACATCCCGATAGATGTAGCACGGGACATGGGTGCCGATATTATCATTGCCGTCGATGTCGGCACGCCACTGTCTACCCGCGAAGAATTGACGGACCTAATCTCTATCACCGGACAGTTAACCGGATTTCTGGTGGTGGGGAACTCCCAGCGACAACTCGCCACTCTGGGCGCCAAAGATATTCACCTGCAGCCCAAATTGGGCAACACGATTACGTCGGGCAGTTTCGACGTCGTCGATCAGGCAATACCGCTGGGCTACAAGGCCGCAGATGCTGCCTCGGAACAACTTGCAGCCCTTAGCCTGACGCCGCAGGCCTATGCCCGTTACCGCCAACAGATAAGCGATTGCCAGCCCGGGCTGCCGACGGTGCAGTTTGTTCAATTGAACAACACTTCACGCCTGAGCGATGAGGTACTGGAACAGCATATTCACACCGCGATCGGCCAAACGCTGGACCTGCAAACGTTGGAGACGGATATAGAACAAATCTATGCGCTGGGTTTTCTGGAGTCAGCCCGCTATGAAGTGGTTGAAAGAGAAGGCCAAACCGGCGTAGTTTTCCATGTGGAGCAAGACAAGCGCGGCACCCAGTTCATCGAATGGGGTATGGATGTCTTTGGCAATGAGGACAGCACTAATCTTAATCTGAGAATGGGCTTTTTAAAAACAGACCTGGATACCCTGGGTTCGGAATTTCGCGGCATTTTACAGCTTGGTGAAGACCTGGGCTTCCTTACCGAGTTGTACAAGCCGTTAGAAAACAGCCAGCACTTCGTTTTTATCCCAAAAATATTTGGTGAGCGCCGGGAAATAATTCAGTTCGATGCTGATGGCAATAAACTCAACGAATTTAGAGTCGAGGAGCTAGGTGCATCAGTACTACTAGCCTATGAGATCGAGCGACACGCTGCAATTTCTAGCGGTATTCACTACAGCCGCGGTGATGTAGCGTTGGAAATTGGAGATCCGTCGTTGGAAGACTTCAGCTATGAAAATGCGGCCTACCAGGTAAGCTTGCAATACGATCGAGTCGATGACAGCTACTTCCCCTCCAGCGGAACGCTATTTAGCTTGAGTTATCTAAACTATAACGAAGAACTTGGCTCCGATCATGAGTTCGAGCAAGTTCTATCTACCGGTTACACAGCGGCGACATTGAAACGGCACACTGTGATAGGTGGCTTCACCTATAATACGACACTGGATGATAACGCGCCGATACAGAATTTTTTTCGAGCGGGAGGTTTTGGCCGCTTATCAGGGATAAGAGAGAACGAGATTAGCGGCCAGCATTTTGGGTTGGTCTATGGCAGTTATCGCTACAAATTTAGCGATTCAGATCTGTTGCCGGCCTATCTCGGTGCGACCTTGGAGTATGGCAACGCAGTGAACGAGCGCAGTGATATTTTTGGCGAAGGCATTACTGCCGGCAGTGTTTACATGGGCTTTCGAACCCCCGTTGGGCCTGTCTATATCGGTTATGGGCTGGCTGAGGGCTATTCCGGGAACTACTTCTTACGCATCGGGAATGTATTCCAGCGCAGCGCCCTGGGTCAGTAGTCTTGGCATACCTCAGTGAAGTACAGCGACGGACCTTGATAACACTATTGGGAGTTTGCCTGGTGGGGACGTTCATTCCTGGATGTAGTTCGGTTCCACCTCAAGTAGAGAACACCGCCAGTGTGCAACTGGCACAGCCTCAGTCAACACCCCTGGGCCGATCAGCGGCCAGATTGAGTGAAAAACACCCGAATCTGTCTGGCCACGTAGTGCTGGACACAGGGCGGCAGGCTTTCAGTGCTCGTATCGCGCTAGCGGGCAGTGCGCAACGCACCCTCGACGCACAATACTATATCTGGAACGACGACCGCACCGGCAGAATTCTGGCGCAGCAGGTTATCGAAGCGGCGGAGCGAGGTGTTCGAGTGCGCTTGTTACTGGATGATTACGGTACGGGTGGCAAAGATAAACAGCTCGCCATACTGGACGCGCACGAGCAGGTAGAGGTGCGCGTTTACAACCCCTTCAATGCGGGATTTCGTTCCGGTTTGCGTAGATGGGCCAATCTCACTCTTGGCTTCTCGCGGCTCAACCGGCGAATGCACAGTAAGACTTTTATCGTGGATAACGCTCTCGTGATTACCGGCGGGCGCAATATCGGCGACGAATATTTCGATGCAAATCCGAGCGTGAATCACCGCGATCGCGACATGCTCTCCATGGGCCCCGTTGTGCAAGATATTTCCAAGCAATTTGACGTAATGTGGAACAGCGAATGGTCAATACCCATTAGCGAGCTGAGCAACGCTGGCGTTCCTATAGATGAGCAACACAAGCACTACCGGGAGCTGAGCGAAGTGACCGCTGTTGACCGACAGATGCTCTATCCACTGCCCCTGACCTCCATAGATCGAGACCAACTGCTGCAATCTTTTCTGGACACGGCAATCTGGGGTCCAACCAGCTTTGTTTACAACCCGCCGGCCATTACCCGCGGCGATGAGGCGGGCGGCGCAGCAGTTACAGAGAAACTGATGCAGTTGCTGTCGGAGGCCACTAGCGAAGTACTTGTTGAATCAGCTTATTTCACCGTTATGGACGATATGCTCGATCGACTGGCACCTTACCTGGATTCAAAATTGAAGATAAGGGTGTTAACCAATTCGCTGGCGACCACCGATGTATGGACAATACACGCAGGCTATACCCGCAATCGAGAGGAATTGTTACAGCGCGGTGTGGAGCTGTATGAATGGCGCGGTGATGGCCAATCCTGCCGCACTATCATAGACAATGAGCAGCTCAATTGTGCCGAGTTCCTGTATAGCTTGCATGCAAAATCGGTGGTGTTTGATAGAGATACAATTTTTGTCGGCTCTTTCAATCTGAATCCACGTTCACACCTGCTCAATACCGAAACAGCCCTCGTCATAAAAAGCACTGTACTTGCCGAACGGATAAGCGCAGATATTTCTCTCAATATGCACGGCGAAAATAGCTGGCGGCTCGCCTTCGGTAGCTCCGGTGATTTGCAATGGCATGGGAGTAGCAATGGTAAAGCAGAGATTTTGAATCACGAACCACGCACCAGTACATGGGCGCGATTCAAAGCTGCGGTTGCATCCAAACTGCCGCTGGAAAAATACTGGTAGCTCTCTTACAAATTTATTTTGAGTTTTCGTCGTGCTGTTGGGCACTGATATGCAAGCCGACTATTCGCGCTAGTACCACTGCCAGGTAGAACTGACCAAGAATGGCTTCAACCATCGCCCAGGAGCGGGCAAAATCGCTGACCGGTGTTACGTCCCCATAGCCCAACGTAGTGAGGGTGACAAAACTGAAATAATTAAACTGGATCATGTCGCTGGGGCTGGCTCCGGTCTGTGCAACAACAAATGACCCGGGAACCCTTAGCTCAATACAAGCGTAAATAAACATCCACGCCAGGCCGACGATGATATAGGCGCACATCGCGGCAAAAATCATATCGGCAGTGACCGTCCGAGTAGCCAGGAAATAGCGCAACAGAAAGACCTGTATATAGGCAAAAAATACTACGTAGAGCAGATAGCTCAGGTATACCGATGTGTGTATATCCAGCAGCTCCCGCGACATATTAAAGGCCAACGTGGGAAGAGCGAGAACGACGCCAATAATTAGCTGCCGTCTATTATTGGCCACCAAATAGAGCGAAGCCAGCAACACCGTCGCTAAAAGCCACCAGCTAACTCCACTGATCCCCAGGTCGGAGAAGTATGGCGGTAACACCAGTAGCGCAAGCAGGCACAGGAATAGCGCCGGAAAGCCATAGCGTGAAGGAGTATCCATAACTAGAGTATTAGGAACAAGTCATCAGCTTGGTGGAAAGGCAGCCATGATTTTCAGTGCCGCTTCTTTAATAGCTGCTGGATCCTTTTTAATTTTCCCTTTCAGTCGTGATTGGGTAACTGAACGCCACACGGACTGCTGTAACGCAGGGTCGATAACATCGACGATAAAAGTGCCCTCTGTGTAATTATGTACGCTAACTTCAGTGCCGCCACAGTTCCAGCAATTGTACATTGACGCGCGATTATAGTGACCGTAGCCACCCATACCCATACCCATACCCATACTCATAGACGATCCGGTATTGTACGTGCGCACATCGGCTTTTTCCTGTGTCGCCAGGTGCCAATTAACGAGAGCGTCGGCCTGGGACTGATCCTCAACCACGCGCAAACCTTTGCTTTCCAAAGCCTCTCCCAGAGCCTTGTCAATCCGGTTGATCTGCATATCACTGAGCATGGCCATAGCGCTGTCGCCAGATGGCGTCGCCTTCATAAACGCAACTGTCTTAATCGGAGAAAAATCATAGCCTTCTTTGAAATCAACCTCCGACTTGGGCGGCGAACTGGCGCAAGCGGACAGAAGCCCAAGCATTACCGCGAAAAGAGAATACGCATAGGGTTTGCGACGTAGAGTTGACATGAATTGATCTCCTGAATGATGTATGGAAAGAGTCTAACGCTTTTGAACAGTTCGTTCACTAAATTAACAGCCAGGGCCCCGCAATCCATAGCCCAGCGACACCCCAAACCGCGTTGTGCCCTGCGTTGACAACTTCCCATGCAGCTCTGAATCGCATAAAATGCCGCCACTCTTTTCTGACACGCGGGTTAGGCCACGGTTCGCTTAGTCGACCGATCACTCCGGCGACTTCAAAATTCCGCTACCTTGAAAGCAGCCAGAGTCTGCCCCTTAATCTTCTCTCGGGAACGAAAATATGAATCCGGATCAAGCAAATTCCCCACTTACGCCGAACGTCCTAATCGATGTGGTCGCACGTGTTGCGATAATTGCCCTGTTAACATACCTGTGTTACCGGGTCTTTTCTCCGTTTCTGCCACTTATGATGTGGGGACTTATCCTGGCGATTATGCTGTATCCACTGCATCAAAAACTGGCCGCCATGATGACCGGGCGACAAGGCAGAGCTGCCACTTTCATTGTATTTGTGGGGTGTGCCGCGCTTATAGTGCCGCTGGGCCTCCTAAGTGCTTCGCTGATAGATCATGCACAGAACATACAAACCAAACTGGACAACGATACATTAAGGCTAGCGCCACCGTCGCCTGCGGTAGCTGATTGGCCGGTAATCGGTGAGCGTGTTTATAAAGCCTGGAACGGGGCGGCCGCAGACTCAGAACAGTTTGTGATCGACTACAGGGATCAAATTCAGTCAGCCAGTAAAAAATCTCTGGCCGCAGCAAAAGGCGCACTCTCATCGATCGCCACCTTCATCGGCGCGCTGATTGTGGCGGGCATAATGATGGCTTGGGGTGATTCTGGTGCAAACGCCATGCGCCGTATTCTGAGCAGGTTCACAGGCGCGGACAATGGCCCGGCATTTCAAACGCTGTGTGTCGCGACGGTTCGCTCTGTAGCCACAGGCGTACTGGGAGTCGCTTTCATCCAGGCGCTACTATTTGGCGTCGGCTTTATCATTTTGGGTATCCCAGCCGCTGGCATACTGTCTCTGGTAGTGCTGCTGCTGGGCATTATGCAGCTGCCTGCCATACTGGTTACAGTGCCCGTTATTATCATTCTATGGTCTTCTGGCGATGGCTCCACTGCAGGCAACATTGCCTTTTCGGTGTGGTTTTTTATAGCCGGTCTTGCCGACAATTTTCTCAAACCCTTACTGTTGGGGCGGGGCGTAGACGCGCCAATGCCAGTCATTCTTATAGGCGCACTTGGTGGAATGGTTGTAGGCGGTTTCATCGGCCTGTTTCTAGGCGCGACACTGCTGGCTATTGGTTACAAGGTATTCATGGGCTGGGTCGATCACGCCTGGTCGCCAGACTTTGATTGAACCGATTGGTAAGTATCTTGGCATTGGCGCATTGGCGATGGGATTAACAGCATGCACTGCGCTGGGTCCTGATTACCAGCAACCGGATGTCCAATGGCTGCAGCAGTGGGAGGCCGACTTGCATGGACAGGTTGTGCCGCCGTCATCTGGAGAGGGCAGCAATCCTGATTTGCGCTTCTGGTGGCACCTATTTGACGACCCTACTCTTAATAAGCTGGTGGACTTGGCTCGATCCAACAACCCGTCTCTGCGTATTGCGGGTCTGCGCATACTGGAAAGTCGGGCCACCGCCGGCATCGCAAGAGGCAACCGCTATCCGCAGGTGCAGCAAGCCAACGGCGCTATCAGCTACATCAACAGCAATCAGTCCAGAGGACCAGACGATACCTTTCGCGACTACCAAGGCGGCCTGAGAATTGGCTGGGAGCTGGATTTTTGGGGGCGTTTCGAGCGCAGTATAGAATCGGCTGATGCCGCATTTTCTGCCTCTGTTTTTGACCAGCAAAATGTTCAGGTTCTATTGACATCGCAAGTGGCAGATCTTTACTACGCCTACCGGACAACACAGCTAAGTATCAAAATAGCGCAGAGCAACGCCGCGATTCAGAAGCGCAGCTTTGAGATTACCGAACAACTTTTTACCAGCGGGCAAAATTCAGAACTGGACCTGCAGCGAGCCAAAACCCAATATCTATCAACCGTTGCCAATATACCCAGTTTAGAGATAACGCTAACCCAGCTGCGCAATGCACTGGGCGTGTTGTTGGGCCGCCCTCCTGGCCACTTGCCCGAACTAGACGAACAGACGGCTCTACTACTGCCTACCCTGGACGCCATCGAGTTGAAAGTGCTTCCGGCGCAGTTGCTGATGCGGCGACCGGATATCCGCTCGGCGGCAGCTACGGTTGCCATCGCGTCAGCCCAGGTAGGTTTCACCGAGGCTGGACTGTATCCGGCAGTGTCACTGCTGGGAAACATAAGCTGGTCGGACAACTCGATTAGCGGCAGTCCCGAGTCTGTATTGCTGGGTATCGGACCATCCTTTACCTGGAACCTATTCAATTACGGGCGGATCAAAAATAACGTACGCGTGCAGGACGCCAGACTGCAGCAGGCCATCGAAAGTTTTCAGGACACAGTACTCAAGGGCGCAAGAGAGATCGATGATGCCGCTGTCGGCATGGTAAAAACCAGGGAACAGCGAATACCGCAACATGATTCTACCGTTGCCGCCTATCGCTCACTGGAACTTGCCAATACCCGATATCGAGAAGGCTATGAGAGCTTTCAAAGTGTACTGGATGCCCAGCGCACGGTAGCTACGACATCTCAGAGCGAATTAATCAACGACAGTAATCATATTAGCGCTGTTATCAGCTTTTACGCGGCGATAGGCGGCGGCTGGGTGACGACGCCAACACTTGAACTAATACCCGAAGAAACCCGCAAGATTATGGAATTGCGCAGTAACTGGGATGACCTGCTGAGCGCGCCTCTTGAACCGGTCATGCTCGACAATATCCCAGCAGGCGCAAAGGACCCAGCCAATGAGTAATTCCACGGAAATCAACACTGCCGACGCCGGACCGGGGGAGGAAACACAACCCCAGCAGGATGCGTCAACACCGGAGGAACAAATGCCTACCGCGCAAGCGACTGTGAAAAAAGGCCACCTTGCCATCGTTGCAGTTATAGCCATGACTTTGCTGTGGTACCTGGCGGCAGACCGCTTCACCCCGTATACCGACCAGGCACGCGTTCAGGGTTACGTCATTGGTGTGGCGCCAAAAGTCGGTGGACTGGTAACCCAGGTATGGGCCAAAAATAATCTAAGGGTGGAAAAAGACCAGCCGTTGTTTCAGATTGACACTTCCCAGTTCGACATAGCACTGGAAAAAGCCAGGTCAGATCTCGAAACCTCGCGCCGCCAAGTAGATGCGGGAAGCTCAGCTGTGGCCGCCGCGCGCGCCAACCTTGTTGCGTCACAGGCCAGCGAAAAAAAGGCGGAACAGGACTTTACCCGCCTGCGACGTCTGCGCGAGCAGGATCCCGGCACGATATCGATACGAAGGCTGGAAGGTTCCCAAGCAACTCTAGAGCAGTCGCAGGCTGCAGTGGTCGCGGCCAGAGCGGGAATACAGCAAGCTATCGAGCAAATGGGGGGGGAGGACCAACAGAGCAACGCGATCCTCAAAACATCGCTGGCGGCAGTGGCCAAGGCAGAGCTAGATCTGGCGAACACAACGATTAAGGCATCCCTGCAGGGCATGATCACTGACCTGCGCACCGACATCGGTCAATACGCAGGTACCGGCAGCCCTGTACTCACCCTAGTCTCTATGCATGATATCTGGATCACAGCGGATTTCACCGAGAACAACCTGGGTAACCTTAAAGTAGGAAGCCAGGTCGAAATTCTGTTTGATGTATTGCCGGGAGAGATTTTCCCAGGCCGGATCCGCAGCATCGGCCTTGGTATAAGCGCGGGTCAGGCGGCGGCTCCAGGTACTCTACCAACGATCAGTAATAGTCGCGACTGGCTCCGTCCGTCGCAGCGCTTTCCCGTTATCGTAGAGTTTGATGTTGCTCAGGCCAACCAGCTGCGCGAGCATATGCGCATCGGCGGGCAGGCGACGGTGATGGCCTATGCAGACGACAATGGTATTTTGAGGCTGCTGGGTAAGGCTTATATCAGAATGATGAGCATATTCTCTTATGCCTACTGAATGGAGAAAAAACGCTGCGCATAGCACTCAGTGGTATGTCGGTTTTTAATAGAACGACAAATATTCCGCTACCGGCAAGGCGTATATTTCGTCTGAGCCTGGCAACCGCGCTGGCACTGGCCGTCGCCTACGCTGCGGACCGCCCCCTGCCCTATCTGGCCCCGCTGTTTGCCTTTATGCTAAGTGCTGCGCCAGGGCCTCCCCTGCAAGCCAAAAGTGTGGTGGGACTACTGTTGTTGATTGCCGTCACCTTCGGTTTCGGTCTACTGCTGACGCCCGTGTTAATCGAATATCCACTGGTGGGTCTCATGCTGATAGCCTTGGGGCTTTATCTGGCGAATTATATTGTGGCCAGCAAGGGTCAGAGTGTCGCGGCTACTTTTTTAACCGCCGGCCTAACAATGATCACAGCCGCGGGTACGGCTAGTTTTGCACTGGCATCAGCAGTCGTCACTGCAATGCTTTTAGGTATAGTATTGGCGGTTCTGTGCCAGCACATTGCCCACGCTATTTTTCCCGAAGATGATGCGGTTGCTCCACCACCGGCCCCTCAGTCGACCAACAGTTCAGCGCTGAACTGGATGGCGCTGCGAGCGACTCTCATCGTGTTCCCTCCTTACCTGCTGGCATTAATCAATCCTGCAATGTACCTGCCACTTATTATGAAATCAGCCTCCTTGGGGCAGCA
>JBLGAR010000081.1:0-20058 GCA_047612385.1 Cryomorphaceae bacterium
ATAATAGTGCTCATCTACTGCGGGTAGAACTTTACAACCACTGTTGAAAAATTCTGCGCGGATTGTATTGCACCATTTTATTGAGTTCAGAATTCGTATGGGCCGCTGGGCCTCGACAATTCGATCGGACAACGCCCTGACGAGTTTAAGATACTGAAGATTGGTTTCACTCATCTCTTAAACTCCAATAACCACAGGGCCGTGCAATCGATATGTGAATCAATAGTATGCATAAAATGCCGTTCCAGGAATAGAAATGATACGTCTGTAGCCCGAGGATCATGTCGAACAGGCTATTTTGTAGCTCGGTGTGTGAGGCAGTTGTACTCGGCGAAGAATAGTTAGCTTAGTCAGCCGCTAGGGCTGAGAAATCGAATCAACCTTGCAGCATGCACACTGTGCTCAGAGCCGGTTTTGCGTGGCACAGTTAGACCCGCGAATGAGACGACTTAGGGTCTGGTTTCGTCATCGGCCCAGTTTTTACTAGGCGCCCTTTTCTTCGCTTGCCGGATAGCGATTGCGCGCGCGGTGCTGTGAGTGCCTGCGGACATCATCCCGCCGCTTGCGACCTGCCACCTGGCCCGCATGATCTCGATGGTAGTCAAAGAAGTCATCGTCTCCGGGGTAGTCGGCGAAGTCCTCTTGGTCCTTGTAACCATTTTCCGATTTTTTAGTTCTTGGCATTTTCAACACCTTGGAGATACAGGTTTGCTGCTCTGGCAAATTTTCGTATTAGACCGTTAATCAAGACCGGTAGAAACCGGCATTCATTCAGGCCAGTTATTAAAGGTCGAAACTGTCTATACCCAATTGATCTCGCATTCTGGCCAGTTCGAGACGGCGCTCAATTTCACGCCTGATATCTAGCGGGCGAGTCTCTTTGGAGAATCGGCTGAACAGTTTTTCGATTTCAACCTCACTGTTGGAATCATCGTCCTCGGAGTAATCAATGTCTTCGTCTCTCATAACCTTCACCGTTAAGTCTAAATTGGCAGAGTTTTTCAGTGGGTGTCTTCCTCACCGAGTGCCACCATCTGCAGTAAAACATTCAAGGGTGTACACAGCGTGATTTAGCCCAAAACATGCGCTACGATAAAGCAAATTATTTTACATTGGAGCAATAATAATATTTGTTTAAGTGAGTTAGGGATTGAGCGTGGAGGCAGCGCCGAGAGTGGCGTTAACGAGCAGATCGATTACGTCTTGCATTAGGGGGCGTTTTACACTGTCTTGCAGGTAGGTTAAATAGACCGACTGATTAATACGTGGTGCGCCCTCGACCGAGTGGAATTTACCAACGTCGAGATAGGAACGTGCCAGAGACTCGGGAAGGTAGACGGTGCCACCATGACTGAGAAGAAAATCTAAAGCAAACCTGCCAGTACTAGTATAGAGCTTGGGAAGATCAAACTTGGGCAAAATTCCGGCATGCTGGACCCCAAACTTGGCGCCCCAGTCGACCTGTACATAGTTGTGGCGCCAAGCGCTGTCGAAATCAACATTGGAGTCGGTAGATATCATTATCAGGTTGATATCCATGAGCCTTTCGCGCGCCAGCCCCCGCAGCTTGATTGGGTCAAACAAAACCACCATGTCCAACTGTCTCGCCTGGAGCTGGCTGGTCAAAAACGTGCTGTCGTGACACTCCGCTCTAAGCGCCAGGTCCGGATAAGACCGGTGCACTCTGTGGAGGTAATCCTGAAGTACAAAGTCCCACAGGTTAGGCGTCCCGCCTATAGAAAGGTGTTGAGGGAGGGAACCGGCTACCGGCGATTCCTGTAGCGCTTCGTTCCAGCTCCGAAGTATGTTTTCTGCGTAGGGCTTCAGGTGCTCCCCCGAGGGTGTCAGCCGGACTTCGTTGCGCTCGCGCACAAACAGAGGCAAACCTACAAGCCCTTCCAATTGTCGTATTCGCGCGCTAATAGCGGCTGGAGTCAGATACAGATTTTCAGCAGCACGACCAAATTGCCTTGTCTTCTCAATCTCCAGGAAGGTTTTTAAAAGCTCTGTATCCATGATGCTCCTAAACAGGCTGCGCTACAGTTTCGCTGTAGCGTGACGAATGTGCGTGTTGGCACTACTCGCCGCTATGCCGACTAGCCGTAAATTTGGCATGAACACCTCGGCTAAATGCCTTGGTATTTTCTTCCAAGAAGTCGATCCCATACAAAATCAGGACCGAGATAAAGGAGAGTTTTATTGCCGCACCTAGTTGCCCAATGGATATACTCACGCCTATAGATGCCAGCACCCATATTGTAGCGGCAGAAGTCACCCCGACAACCATTCCGTCTTTGGCCAACATGACGCCGGCGCCCAGAAAACCTATGCCTGTAATAACCTGGCCTATGACGCGAGAGGGGTCCGTCACGACTCTGGCGGAACCCGACAGGCTGCCGAATTCAAACATAGACGACGATATAAAGATGTAGGTGCCCAGTGTGATTAGAGTTGACGTACGAATCCCGACCGGCTTGCCTCTTAACTGGCGCTCAAGACCGATGATAGTGCCACAGAACAGCGCCGTTCCGATTGAAGCCCAGCTATACGGTTGAATAGACAGCAGTGCGTTAATGTCCATGGATCTCCTCGATCAAATATTCATCAGTGTGTAAGATCCCGCGTCTTTGACCTAAGATCTGCGCTAGAGCACATAAAGGCTCGCGGGAGCGCTAAATTACTCCCTTTTGAATGTCCCGAAAAGATGAATACTGCACATAAAATACCAGGTAGCCGAACGTCGCAAATTCTGGAGTTGAGGGTACTGTTCTATTTGCCCCGTAATTAGCGATGTGTTGAATCAAACTTAACCATTTCAGACATGACTCGCTCCACGGCCTCGCTTAGATCAATATCACCACAGGCGATTTCTCTGAATAGCAGGCTACTTTCAGCTGAGTTTAAAGTGTCGTCCATTTTGCTAAGCAGCTGAGCTTTGATGATGTCGCCGATAATGCCTCGCTGTCGACGCTCCCTGCGCCTCTCTAATTCGCCGCTATCGGCGAGCTCCGTTTGATGTGCCTTGAGCGCTAACCACAGATCTTTAACGCCCTCGTCATTGATCGCCACAGTTGAAACAATATCTGGGACGGGTCGCGATGGAATAAGCGATACTGAATCCAGTAGATCAACTCGAGTTTGCATCGCTCCGGGTTTGTCGGCTTTGTTGATGGCGAAGACATCGCCGGCCTCTGTCAGGCCTGCCTTGTTCGCCTGTATCTCGTCACCCCAATCCGGGTTAAGTACGACCAGAACCGTGTCGGCTAAATTCATAATCTCAAGTTCTACCTGTCCGATGCCGAGAGTTTCTATGATCACCACAGGCCATTTACAGGCGTCAAAAAGGCGGACCGATGTAGCAGCCGCTCTAGCCAGGCCGCCCGCTTCTCCGCGTGAAGCCATGGAGCGAATAAATACCTTCTCGGCAAATTCACCGCCTTGCATGCGCACCCTGTCGCCCAGTAGGGCGCCGTGCGTAAAGGGGGAAGACGGATCTACGGCCAAAACAGCGGCGCTGCCGAAGTCATCAAGCACATGGGGTATTAGTCGATTGATCAGGGTCGATTTGCCAGCACCGGGCGGGCCGGTTATGCCAATGACGAAGGCGTTCCCCAGACGGGAGGTCAGTTGATTTTCAATAGGGAGCAGGTGTTTGTCTGCGCGCTCGATCACGCTGAGTAAGCGCGCTATGGCTTGCCGCTCTCCGCCCAGAGCCCTGGTTATTAACTGGTCTATGTCAGGCAAGGTAGACCTGTTAGCTCGCCGTTCTGCCGGTGAGTCGCTCTGCAGCTTCGACAATAGCGGCGAGCTGCGAGCCCGGGGGAAAGACTTCGACGTTCAAGGCTTCCAATTGTTTCTTAGCGTGCGGTGGCACTGTTCCCCCTGCAAAAACAGGGACGTCTGGTCGCACGTTGCGCACTGAGTTGACCGCTCGCAGGGCTACATCGATATGTCCGCCAATATTCAGGCCCACCAGATCAACATCCTCATCCACAGCAGCCCTTACGATATCCTGGGTATTTGCCATGCCAATCATAATGACCTCGAAGCCTGCATCTCGCAGTGCACGCGCCACGATCGTGGGTCCGCGCCAATGTCCGTCTAGCCCAGTCTTGGCCATCAAGATTCTTTTCTGCGCATTGTCCATGGTTAAATTCCTAGGTTTGTATCGGGGTATTCCAGTCGCCGAAGACGTCGCGATAGACATCGCCTATTTCTCCAAGAGTAACCTCGGCTGCCATGGCGTCGAGCATCGCTGGCATGATATTGTCATCGGATCGGCACGTAGTCTCAAGATTTTTCAGGGCCGAAGCAGCACCGGCTTCATGGCGGGTACGAAGAATGTCTTTCAACCGAAGCGTAGCAATGTCAAAGGCATCATCTATACCCATGAAACCGTCAACTTCGAAGGGGGATTCGTCCTCAGTCGCGCAAGTGACGCCAACCACATGCTGCTCGCCGGATTCCATCGCCATGAATTCCGTGTACTGATTTTCAGCAGCCTTGGCATGCAACCAGCCCGAATCGAGGCTGGCCAAATAGCCACCTTGTTGCTGTATTTCCTCGAAAAACTCCCAGGCCTTTTCCGCCAGTTGCGCGGTGAGTGTTTCGACATAGTATGAGCCACCCAGCGGGTCTGTAACCGCGCAAAAATTAGTCTCCTCTTGTATGACTTGCTGAATGCGAAGAGACATTTGATGCGCGTGCTCGGAGGGGATCGACAGCGCCTCGTCATAGCCCGAAACACCCAGTGATTGCACTCCACCCATTGCAGCCGTTAACGCCATGAGTGTGCCGCGGACGATATTATTCAGTGGTTGCTGATACGTCATTTTTGAGCCGGCAGTGACACAATGGATGCGTAGATTGGCAGTCTTTGGATCTGTTATGTTGTAGCGACTACGCAGTAAGTCGCTCCACATCAGCCTTGCTGCGCGGAGTTTGGCGGCTTCTTCAAAAATATGGATTGATGCTCTAAAGCTGACACCAGCGCAGCCCTTGGCTGCTTGTTCCAATGGCATACTGCCACGTCGTTTTATTTCGTCCAAATACTCAACTGCGTTGGCGAAGAGGGTGCCTAATTCTTGGTCGGGGCTTAGCCCGCTGTCAGCGCCGTTGTAACCGGCGATAGAAACAGGTACCCAGCGAGGTAGGTGTGCACCGCAAAATTCGATAATGTCGGCATTAAATCTCAGGCCGGCGCCGGTGGGGATTTGCTGCTTTGTGGGACAGCCCAGATAGGTAAGATTGAAATCGCTTTGTCCGGTACCGGCTATTTTTTTTAAGTCGTAGCCGCGCTGTTTGGCTACCGTCCAGTAACCCGCCAAGGCAAAAGGTGCGTGTTGCACGACGGCGCCACCGGCATGGCCGAAGCTAGTGTCCACCGGGAGGCCATCCAAACAAATGGCGATATCACGTACGCTTTGCATGACGGCACCGGTCAGCCCAACATCCTCTCGCCGGGAGACGACATCCGGGTGATCAACGTTGTAACAATGGTCGGCGGTATTGCGATCGTGTTCCATGATGAAGCCGGTTTCACCATTTTTTAACAGAAACTTGATCCGCTCATTTTCGTCTTCAGGCTTGCCAAAACCGCTGAGCTGAAATATCCGCCAGGGTTTGCTGCGATAGCCTGTGGGGTGCCATCCACGATGATAGGGCGCATCTCCGGGTGCGCAGTCAACCCGCTCTTTGTGCGACGCGGGAATATCCTCCGCAGTATAAAAAGTCTTCAGCTCTATCCCAGAGCTGGAGCGAATCACTTTGGGCTGGTCATTCGCTTTGGGCGCGTCGTTCGCGGTCATTTGCTTATCCCACTTATCATCAATACCGATGTTATATTTAATTTACTAGCATTACCATTGCTTTACTAGCAAACGTCTTGCTGTTATGTTTAGCCGAAATGAGATAATAATAACGATAATGCTATCGGGAGATGGACTTGGCGAGTCTGACCGCATCACTGCTCCAGCTAACACAAAGACCTAGGCTCGCATCGTGCAAACGGACGCGCAATATGGGTATCGCACGGTTCTGGCTGCCGAGGGCTGCTGTGGTTCAAGGGGGCAGGTCGAATGGCCAATAAAGCGAACTTGCACGCGATTGCCAGTGGTCCCAGTGGTCCCAGCGGGCTGAAGGGGGAGATATCGAACTTCAAACGCCGCAGAATTCGCGAGGAAGCCTGCCATTTGTTCTATCGGCTAGGGTATGAAAGTACAACGATCGACGCCATTGCCCAAGAGCTGGATGTTACTAAACCCTTCATATATTCCTATTACAAAAATAAGAGCGAGTTGCTTTTCGAGATTTGTAAGACCGGAATTGAACTGTCCCTCAATGCCATGGACCTGGCCGAGGCGGAAGACAGAACACCCAAGGAAAAGCTGAGACTTCTGGTAGATCGTGTTACTCGAATCATACTCGATAACCAGGAGTACATCGTTGTTTATGAGCGAGAGGAAAAAAACCTGGAGCCCGCCTTGGCAAGGAATATCCGCAAACAACGAAGTCTGTTTGATCATCGCCTTGCGACATTACTTGAAGAGGGCAGCAAAAGCGGCGAATTCACCATTCGCGACCCCGATATGACCGCAACCACCATCGGTGGCATGATGACCTGGGTTGGCTTCTGGTACTCACCCAAGGGCAAATGGTCGGAAGCCGAGATTATCGCCCATGTAATGACGATGATTGATTCGGTGGTGCGCGGCCACACCCAGCACAGCGCCGGCGACAAAAATCTGCGCAAGGGAGAATCCGAGTGACGGAGATACAAGCAGCGGCTGCAACCACCGATCCGCGTGTGCCGGCGCGGGATGTCTGCGTCACTCGGTATTTACTGCAGCGCTGGGATCGCGAGATACCCGAGAAAATATTCGCAGTATTTGAAGACGGCGAAACCTGGAGCTATTCGCAACTCCATACCAAGGTACAGCAGTTGGCCGCAGGACTGGCGCGAGAGGGCGTCGAGCGCGGCGATCATGTCGCCGTTTGGATGTTCGACGGCAAAGAATCCATTTTAACATTTTTCGCCATTAATTACCTTGGCGCAGTGTTTGTTCCATTCAATACGGCCTATAAAGGTAAGATATTGGAACATGTGTTAGATAACTCCGACGGGAAATTGTTAGTCGCCCACACTCAGCTTGTAGATCGCCTAGCCGGTATTGATACAGCCAGTATTTCTAAAGTGCTTTGCGTAGGTGATGCTCCCGGCCCAATGGAGCTGCCAAGTTGCCAGTACTCCGAGCTGTTGGAATCTAATACAAAAGTCCCCGATCTGGATAGCCCGATAGAACCGTGGCATACGCAGTCCATAATCTATACCTCGGGTACAACCGGACCTTCTAAAGGGGTCTTGTCTTCGTATCTCCACATATTCACCAATGCGGGTCCGGAGACCTGGCACTTTGTTACGGGTGAAGATCGCTTCCTTATCAACATGCCCATTTTCCACATCGGCGGAATGGGTGTCATTTTTGTAATGCTGTGTCGTGGTGGATCTATTGCCGTGATGGATTCGTTCACTACAGAAAAGTTCTGGCCCTTTGTTCGAGAAACCAAAACCACCAGTTTTTTCTTGCTGGGGGTGATGACCACCTTCTTGTTAAAGGAGCCGCCAACACCACAAGACAAAGACCATGATGTTCGAGTGGCATTTATGGTTCCGCTGACCGAAACGTGTATAGAGTTTTACGAACGTTTTGGAATAGATGTCTACACGATCTTTAATATGACTGAAATATCGTCGCCTATTGTCTCTGAACCTAATCCGACCCGCCGGGGTACCTGTGGCAAGGTACGTCCCGGTGTCGATGTCAGATTGGTCGATGAGAACGACTGTGAAGTAGCCTTAGGTGAAATTGGTGAAATGATTGTTAGAACCGATCGCCCCTGGGGTATGAACTCGGGCTATTACAAGCGGCCCGATGCGACGGCGCAGGCATGGCGTAACGGCTGGTTCCACACCGGTGATTGTTTCCGGCAAGACGAAGAGGGCTATTACTATTTTGTAGATCGGATGAAGGATGCCATTCGTCGGCGAGGGGAGAATATTTCCTCTTTTGAAGTCGAAGCGGAAGTCGTGGCGTTCCCTAGCGTGCGCGAAGCGGCTGCTTATGCCGTTCCTAGCGAACTAGGTGAGGACGAGGTGATGATCGCGGTTGCGGCGGTTGATGGTTCTACTATCGATCACGCCCAGTTGATGGAATTTCTAGGGGAGCGAATGGCTTACTTTATGATTCCCCGATATGTGAGGGTGCTTGACGAACTGCCTAAGACAGCCTCCTCGAAAGTGATGAAACATCTGCTGCGCAATGAGGGAGTTACCGCGGATGCGTGGGACAGAGAACAGCACAGTATTCGCTTTAAACGCGAGAAGCTCGGCAGCGAAAACGGTTAGATAAAGATCCAATAAGCAATCTTGATAACACGGTAAAACGTGTTTACATCCACACAAATGACGAGGCGTAAAAATGATGAATAAGCGTACTGCAATCTACGTTGGTATCCTGAGCACACTGGCTTTCCCGCATGTTGCTATGTCTCAGAATACACTGGAAGAAGTTATTGTCACCGCCACTAAGCGCCAGGTCGCACTGGAAGATTTAGCAGGCGCTGCCAACGTTATTGGGGGTGATAATCTGCGCCCAGGAGCCATTGAGAGCGTTCGAGATATGGTGGTTAGTATCCCCAACCTTTCAATTGGAGACCAGTTTGGCTTTGCCCGCGTGTTTATGCGTGGTATCGGTATGACCAGTATCGACATCGGCGGGGAAGGGGCCGTCTCCTTCTTGCAAGATGGCGCCATTATTCCGCGTCCAGCGGCTCAGCTGATGGGGATGTTTGACTTGGCTCAGGTAGAAGTTCTGCGAGGTCCGCAGGGTACTTTGTATGGTCGAGGTGCCACTGCGGGAGCGATCAATATGGTAAGTCAAAAGCCCGGTGATGAATTCGGCGGTTATGCTAATGTTACCGGTGGTAATTTTGGCCTATTCAGTTTCGACGGCGCTGTTGACCTGCCCTTAAGCGATTCCGTGTCTGTGCGCTTGGCCACCAAGATTGAGCAACGCGATGGCTACGGTGAGAACATTTTCAGTGGCGATGATGTTGATAATCGTGACGCGCAAGCTTATCGCGCAACCGTGGTTTACGACGACGGAGGTGCGTTCGACGCAATCTTGTCCGCTCAGTATTATGAGGAGGATGACAACAACTATGCCTTCCATTACTTCGGGCCCTCTGAGGGTACTTCCATACCCGTGCCATTTGGTGTGCCCCTGCTTGGTGGTAGAACGGTTCAGATGGTGGGTGGCGATTTTCATGATATTAACTCCGATCAAGAGGCGATCAATGAGCGCGATGGCTACGTTGTTAACCTGACTTTGAATTTCGATCTTAGTGATCAATCCAGTTTGAGGTCGGTTACCTCCTTTCAAAATATGGATCGTTTTTTGCGAGACGATTTGGATTCTACGGACGTAAACCTGTTCGGGCAGAACAATTATACCGAGGAGAGCGATTCAGTCAGTCAGGAATTTATTTATAATTTCAGTAGTGACAAGTTCGATGTACTGGCCGGTGCCATGTATTTCGAAGAGGAGCTCTACGGCAAGGTTTTTGTTCCGCTAACGAATATCTGTTTCTTGTTAGCACCTGAGCTATGCGGTACGCCAACAGGAGATTTCATTAACAGCGGTAAGTATCTTCAGGACGGCGACGTCGATATCCAAGCCTACGGTGTTTATGCGGAACTGACCTATGCTTTCTCTGATAAGCTTTCCGTAATTGCTGGTCTGCGGTACAACTATGAGGAACGCGATGGTACCGGTGCATTTATTTTTGAGGCAGCCAGTCTTGACGTATCCACCGATGAAAAAGAGGATTGGGACGACATAACGCCGCGACTAACGGTTCAATATTCCCTTAACGATCATTCGATGCTTTACGCGACCTACACCGAGGCATTCAAGTCGGGTGTAATCAATACCGGCTCCACTAGTCCACCCCTTGAACCTGAGACAGTTGACGCATTTGAGGTCGGCTATAAAGGCGGCAACGAAGACGGCTCTCTGCGCTATGCCATCACGGGGTTCTACTATGACTATCAGGATCTACAGATATCTTTCGTGAATGCAGACAGTGTGGTATCGACAATCAATGCCGCTGAAGCAGAAAACTATGGAGCTGAAATTGAGCTGACTGCGGCCTTGGGTGGAGGTTGGTCGATTGACCTATACGGGACTTATTTGAGCGCAGAATACGAGAAATTTGTTAACGGTGACTATGCCAATGGTTTTGCTATTACCGACCTCAGTGGTAACACTCTGCCAAATGCTCCTGAGTACACAGCGAAACTTGGTGTTAGTTGGGAAACCGAAATGAGCAACGGCACCTTGCGCGTTCACGGTGAAGCCTACTATCAAGACGAAGTCTACTTTACCGAGTGGAATAGGAAGGATGCCTATCAGGATTCTTATCAGCTGATTAACGCCAATATAGATTACCAGTTTGGCGGTGGTGATTGGCTTGTCAGTATCTGGGGGCGAAACCTCTCCGATGAAGAGGTGATTTCGAACAATATTATAACCGCGCCCTTGTATGATTCCCTGCGTGTCGGTTCTGTATTGCCTCCGAGGACCTACGGTGTAAGCCTACGCTACGACTTTTAATGCCGCTTAACCGGTCAGTCAGAAACGATTGGCCGGTCTTTTTTCAGGCTTGCTGACAGTGAGAACGGCGAAACGCAATGGATTTTTCCAGCTACAATTTTAATCCCGTCGATCCCGAATTTTTGCTCGATCCTTACCCAGCGTTTGCACATCTTCGCGACAACGATCCAGTCCACTGGTCAAATTTGGGGTTTTGGGTAGTTACTCGTTTTGAGGATTGCCGCGCGACTCTCATTGGTAAGGAGTTTGGGCAGGGGGATTTTGTAAAAAACATTCAGTTGTTTTACGGGGATGATTTCGACGTGCTGTCGCATCCTTCCTACGCTTGGCTGTCACGTGTCTTTGTCATGCAGGATCCGCCGGGGCACACCCGAGTGCGAGGGCTGGTCTCCGGGGCACTCTCTCTAAAGCGTATCCGCCAGATGGAACCCAGGATTCGCGAGTTAGCGGCGGCGTTGCTCGATGATTTCGATCGATCTGACAGTGAGAACTTTATCTCGGAGTTTGCCTATCAGTTTCCCACAAAGGTGATGTGTGACATGTTGGGTATGGGGGAGGATGACTATCCGCCGGAATTATTGCTAAAACTCAACCAGGCTATCGCTGATTCCTTTAGCGTGTTTGAAACCCGGGCTCTTTCCGATACCGAGCTCGACCTCGCAGACACACAAATGCGTTTTCTAACTGATGTATTTGATGAGCTGTTCGCAAACCGACGGGCGAATCCCAAAGATGATCTTACTACTGCGATGGTGCAGTCCCAGGAAGAAGGTGAGGCTCTTAGCCCACAGGAATTGAGTACGTCTGTGATTGGCCTTTTCGGCGCGGGGTTTGAAACGACGGCACATATGATTGGCAATGGAATGTACTGTTTGGGTAAATACCCAGAGCAAAGGAAACGTTTGCTGGATGATTCATCGCTCGCTCCCCATGCTACTGAGGAAGTGCTGCGATACGAATCCTCTTTGCAAGCCAGTTACCGCACGGCCTTTGGAGACCAGCGACTAGGCGGTAAAACCATTAAAAATGGTCAGCGTGTTCTGGCGATCGTGGCTGCCGCGAACCGCGACAATAAACACTTCGAAAACCCTGATACGTTTGATATTGGCCCACGCGAACAAAAGCCCTTAACCTTTGGAGGAGGTATTCACTACTGTGTAGGGGCTGAACTTGCCAGGTTGGAAGGTAAGGTTTTTTTTGAGGAACTGATTAAACGCTACCCAAAATTTTCGGTGGATGTAGAGCAAGCTCGCCTGCGTCCAGCCTTTTTATTCCGAGGGTTTGAGCATCTGCCGGTTTACTTGCAAGGGCAACAATAGATGGAGTGTGCGATATGTGTAGAGTAGATATCTATGTCTGACCGCGATCCATTGGCGCTGGGTGTGTTTATGCCCAACTGCTCCAACATGCCGTCTATTTCCACCCACGATGTTATTGAAGATCAATGGACGTTCGACTCAAATAAACGCATCGCACTGCTCGCTGAGTCGATGGGGTTTGAGTATTTGTTTCCGGTGAGCCGCTGGCGTGGGTTTGGTGGTGAGACCAATTTTCTGGGCACTTCGCTTGAGACGACGACATGGGCAGCTGCTTTATTGCAGGCAACCAGTACTATCAAAGTTTTTTCGACAGTGCATGTTCCGCTTTTTCATCCGTTTGTTGTCGCCAAAATGGGTGCTACTTTGGCACATATTAGCGGCAATCGCTGGGGTTTGAATATTGTCAGTGGTTGGAGTCAGCGCGAGTTTTCCATGATGGGTTTGGAATTGCCTGACCACGCGAGACGTTACGAGAAAACGGCTGCGTTCATCGAAGTGCTGCGGGGTCTATGGGAGCCGCAGCATGAACCTTTTCACCACAACTCTCAATGGTATTCTGTAGAAGATGGTGTTTCTCTTCCGCAACCATCAGTTGTTCCCCAAATAGCCAATGCTGGCACATCTCCAGATGCCCAGGCCATGACGGCACGGCTGTGTGATTGGGCGTTTATGTCCATTCCATCTGTGGATTCTGCCGGAAGCGTTGTGCGTTCAGTTCGAAGTCAGGCCGAAGCGATCGGCCGGTCTGTTAAAACGGCGGTCTTTCCGTTTCTAATCTGGAGAGACACTCTCGAGGAAGCGGAGGCTGAATTGGAGCGAATAATCCGAGCAAAAGACGACGAGGCTGCCAACAACTGGGTGCATGATATCTCTGCCGGCAGTGGTTCCTTCGACCAATTTACAGTAGATATGATGGCGGCTAGTGGCGGGGGCGTACATATTCTGGGGACAGCCGAATCTGTGGCCGACCAACTGGTTGCTCTTTACGAAAGTGGGGTGGATGCCTGTATGCTGACCTTTCAGCACTACGAGAGGGATTTAGGTCGGTTCTCTCAAGATATACTTCCTCTACTAAAAGACAAAGGAGTAGTTGATGGATAGCGCGCAGCTGCTTCGACCATTTGGCCCAAAACACCGTATTATTTAGGGAGAAAACGATGTCAATTCTGAACGCAACAACGTTCCAGCAAGGTGCTACTGAGCG
This sequence comes from Cryomorphaceae bacterium, assembly GCA_047612385.1. Lineage (GTDB taxonomy): Bacteria > Pseudomonadota > Gammaproteobacteria > Pseudomonadales > Halieaceae > JBALVT01. The sequence goes on from JBLGAR010000081.1 coordinate 13,197, forward strand.
TGTCTATATGGGGCGGCCGACGAGCGAGGTTCTTCGCGAGGAAGTAGATCTGCTGCAAGCCCAGCGTGTTTTTTTGCTGGTGAGTGAAACCCTGCGCGCTAAAACTGACGAAATAGCGAAGATAGAAAAAGCGCTCGGCTCGCGTGTCGTTCGAGTTTATTCGGGCATTCCGCCACACGCACCTCGCAGCTCAGTTTTGGCCGCCAGCGCAGCCGCGCGCGAGGTGGATGCTGATCTGGTGATTGCTATTGGCGGCGGTTCGGTAACTGATGCAGGAAAATTGATACCTCTAGCACTCAAGTACAATATGTTGGAGCACGATGACATGGAGCCGTATCACGTCTACGTGGATGATGCGGGCAATACCGTAACACCAGAGTTCGACGGGCCGGACATCCCTTTTGTCAGCTGCCCCACGACCCTTTCTGGAGGTTCTTTTTATCCCTTAGCCGGTGCTACCGATGAAACCATCGGCTACAAACAAGGTTACATACAACGGAACATGGTGCCGGTAAGTATAGTGCTGGACCCGGCACTCACACTTCATACGCCCGAGTGGCTTTGGACCTCCACGGGAGTTCGCTCTCTCGATCATGCGCTGGAGACGCTGGGCTCGATGAGATCTGACCATTTTAGTGACGGTATAGCGGACAGCGCCATTCGTCTTTTGTGTGAGGCCCTGCCGGCGGTCCAGGCTAACCCGTCAGACCTCGATGCTCGTTTGCGTTGCCAAGTGGGGTCGTGGCAGTCGATGGTGCCTATTGTTGCTGGAGTGCCCATGGGCGCCAGTCATGCCATCGGGCATACGCTCGGTGGAACCGCTGATGTGCCCCACGGCCACTGCTCATGTGTTATGGCACCAGCAGTATTGAGATTCAATGAACCCGTAAATGGAGCGCGCCAGAAGCGCATTAGTGCGTGCTTTGGGCGGCCGGAAGAAGCCGCTGCAGATCTTGTGGATGAATTTATCCGTAGCTTGGGTATGCCGAGAACGCTGTCGGAAGTCGGTGTGCGTGAAGATCAGCTCGAACATATTGCCGAGTTAACAATGGGGGATTTTTGGAGCAGAACTAATGCTCGAGCAATCGATGGGCCAGGGGATATTCGTCAGATTCTGGAAATGGCCAGGTAGTCATTTTTTTGGAAATCAAAGGGCTGAAAGCTTGCTCGCTTTGATGCTTTCTGGCAAGTACTGCTCAATCTGAATAGGCGGAAGCGCCTTGTTCTGATTGATGCCTTCCCATTGCAAAACGCTGTAGTAGTGCCGAATGTTTTGCACATAGGTCACAGGCTCAGAGCCGCGGGCGTAGCCGTAGCGAGCCTTTTTGTAGTACTTACTGTTTTGCAAGAGTGGCAATCGCTTCATCACGTCGGTCCACAGGTCTGGATCGCCGCCCTGGCGCTGGGTCAGTACCCGAGCATCCTCCAAATGCCCCATGCCTACGTTATAGGCGGCCATGGCCATCCAGGTTAGATCTGGCTCGGGAATATCGTCTGGGAGTCGTCTCTTTATATTTTTGAGATAGCGCGCTCCGCCGCGCAAACTTTGCAGTGGGTCCAATCGGTTTTCGACACCAAGCTCTTTGGCGGTAGGGCGCGTGAGCATCATCATTCCGCGGACCCCGGTCGGGGAGGTTGCTAGCGGGTTCCAGTGGGATTCTTGATAGGCGATAGCGGCCAGCAACTCCCAATCTATTTGATATTCTTGCGCAACCTGAGTTATCAGGTCGCGATACTTGGGCAACTTCTTGTTCATGTTGATCGAGAAAGTGTGCGATCCCATTCTCGACACCGTGGAGGCATGTCCGAAGTGCAGCTCGCGCAGCTTTGCCATATCACCCGATTCTTCCAAGCGGGCGAACAAACTATTGATTCTATTTATTAGCCTGGAGTTGTCAGATGCAGGGGGCAAAAACCAGGTTAGCTGTTGCTCCTCCCCCAGATCAAAGGCCACTCGCAGGCGAGGATAAATGCCCTGCTGAACTTCGAATTCGTTAGAGGCAATAATGGCCAGATCGATCTGGTGTTTTGCCACCATAGACAGTAACTGGGTTGAGCTTACCTTTTTGACTTCCTCCCACTTCAGCTTTTCAAGGCCGTTGTCACGTAGCGTGGTCAATAAGTCCGCATGGCTGCTTCCTGCCAGAACGGCAATGCTCATACCTAGCATATCGGACGGCTTTCTCGGGCGGTATGTCCCCGCGACATAAACGACCTGGGGTTTGAGCTGATAGTAAGGCTCAGTGTGTGGATACTGTCTCTGGCGGCTACTCGTTAGGGTCAGACCGGCCGCCGCGAGATCGACTTCATTGCGCCGAAGCATAAGAAATATTGCACCCAGGCTGAATTGTGGGCTCATGACAAGGTCAACTTCTAGATCTTTTGCCAAGGCGTTTGCGAGAGCAAACTCGAATCCGGTGGGGCCGCTTTTGTCTATGAAGTAAGTTGTGGGGCTGTTGCGCGTGACAATGGAGATTTCGCCGGCAGCTTTGATTTGATCGAGACTATCGCCCTGGTCGCATGCTCCAAGCAGGGTTGTCAGCCACAATGTGGCTACGACGGTCCAGATTTTGATTGTACGGCGAGGCATGGCTTTATTTTAGCCTCGACGCCCGCTCAGGCACAGCACATAATTACCGTGTCAATTCGGCGGTTTTTCAGTTAACGCCGGACAGCCAATACAGTATACTGCCTCGTTCTTGAAATCCCTTCCTCTGGAGCTTTCCACAGCATGCAAATTCTGCGCGGTGCCGCGGCCCTCTCTGCTTTTCGATTGGACAAACTGGCGCACAAACTGTCTATTGCCCACCCAGAAATTAGCCTACAGCGCAGTGAATATGTGCATTTTTGTGAGCTGGCGTCTCCCATGTCTGTTGAGCAGGAGTCTGTACTGTCTAAGCTGTTGAGTTATGGTCCGCGAGAGCAAAACCAAGTGGCGGCCAATTCCGATCTCAATTCGACCTTGATGCTGGTGGTTCCTCGCCCTGGCACTATCTCCCCGTGGTCCAGCAAGGCGACAGATATCGCGCACAACAGTGGCTTGGAACAGGTACTGAGACTTGAGCGCGGCATCGCGTTCTACCTTTCGTTGCCCGAGGATCTGACGGACACAGCACTGAGCGCTACTCGCGACCTGTTGCACGATCGTATGACGGAAAGTGTGTTGGCCCACTTGAACGATGCAGCACTACTTTTCAAGCACGAGTCACCTGCACCGATGACCACGGTCGATATTCTCGGCAGAGGGCGTCAGGCATTGGTCGAGGCCGATAAACGCCTGGGTCTCGCTCTGGCGGCAGACGAGGTCGACTACCTGGTGGAAAGTTTCACCGATCTGGGCCGCAACCCTGTCGATGTAGAGCTGATGATGTTTGCCCAGGCAAACTCTGAGCACTGTCGCCATAAGATATTCAATGCCAGTTGGACGATAGACGGCCAGGAGCAAGACATGTCCCTCTTCGGTATGATCCGCAACACCTATAATTGTGGTGGCGAAAATGTGCTGTCTGCTTATTCCGACAACGCTGCGGTTGTCGCCGGTCAGGTAGGCGGGCGTTTTTATCCGGATTCAAGCTCCGGGGAGTACCAGTTTTCTCAAGAGAGCATTCACTTATTGATGAAGGTTGAGACCCACAATCATCCTACGGCTATTGCGCCGTTTCCTGGCGCTGGAACCGGGTCCGGTGGTGAGATCCGCGATGAAGGAGCCGTGGGCCGGGGTTCCAAACCCAAAGTGGGTCTGTCGGGTTACTCCGTCTCGAATTTGAATATTCCCGGCTATGTCCAGGCTTGGGAAAATGACTACGGTAAGCCCGGGCGCATAGTGTCAGCGCTGGATATTATGTTGGAGGGCCCTATTGGCGGGGCGGCCTTCAATAACGAATTTGGTCGACCGAATATTTGCGGCTATTTCCGCAGCTACGAGCACACGGTTACCGGTGTCAATGGGCCGGAGGTTCGCGGCTATCACAAGCCCATCATGATCGCCGGTGGCTATGGGAATATACGTCAGGAGCATGTTGAGAAGGGCGAGTATTATCCCGGTGCAAAGCTGATTGTCCTCGGTGGGCCGGCAATGTTGATTGGCCTGGGCGGGGGTGCAGCATCCTCTATGGCCAGTGGTGAAAGTCTGGAGGATCTGGATTTTGCTTCAGTGCAGCGTCAAAACCCTGAAATAGAACGTCGGGCCCAGGAGGTAATCGACCGGTGCTGGCAATTGGGCGAGGCTAACCCTATCGCGTTTATTCACGATGTGGGTGCGGGCGGTCTGTCCAACGCTTTACCTGAGTTGGTTAAAGATGGCGGTCGCGGTGGGCGCTTCGAATTGCGCGCAGTACCCAATGACGAGCCGGGAATGTCTCCGCTGGAGATCTGGTGCAACGAAGCCCAGGAACGCTATGTTATGGCCGTAGAGCCAGAGAATTTGGCCTGTTTTGAGGCCATCTGTAAACGCGAACGCTGTCCTTATGCGGTGGTGGGAGAAGCTACCGAGGAGCTTCACTTGCAAGTCGCCGATAGCGAGTTTGGTAATACACCTGTGGATTTGCCCATGTCAGTGCTGTTCGGCAAGGCACCAAAAATGCACCGCAAAATTGATAGACAAGTTATCAACCACAGTCCACTTGCGCTGGAATTATCGGTAGCCGATGCCGCCGAACAGGTACTGCAGTTGCCCAGTGTGGCCAGTAAAAACTTCTTGATAACGATTGGCGACCGGACTGTAACGGGCATGGTGGCGCGAGATCAAATGGTTGGCCCCTGGCAGGTACCCGTCGCAGATTGTGCCGTAACAACAATATCATATGACTCCTTCGCCGGTGAGGCGATGTCCATGGGAGAGCGAACTCCCCTGGCCTTAATAGATGGACCCGCTTCCGGTCGTATGGCTGTCGCCGAGGCCATCACCAATATTTGTGCCGCCGCCATTGCTGATATCAAAGACATTAAGTTATCCGCTAACTGGATGTGTGCTGCCGGTTATGGAGCAGAGGATGAGACCCTCTTCGACACCGTTCGTGCGGTGGGAATGGAGTTTTGTCCCGAGCTGGGGATAACGATTCCTGTTGGCAAGGATTCAATGTCGATGCGCACAACCTGGAACGAAGGCGAGGGTGAGAAAGCCGTTACGTCACCAATGTCCCTGGTTATTTCTGCGTTTGCTCCAGTTACCGATGCGCGTCTATCGGTAACGCCACAATTGATACCAGATGCTGACGCGAAATTGTTGCTGCTGGATCTGGGGCGGGGTTCTAATCGTTTGGCGGGGTCTGCGCTGGCGCAGGTGAATGGTCAGTTGGGTGATGAGACGCCCGATATTCACTCTGCAGCCGATCTAAAAGCTTTTTTTGAGTTTACCCAAGAGCTTCTCGCCGCGCGAAGTACACTGGCTTATCACGACCGCTCCGATGGTGGCTTGTTGACGACCCTTGCGGAAATGGCCTTTGCCGGCCGCTGCGGGCTTAATATTAATCTGCAGGGTCTTCCGGGTTCGCCGCTGGAACAATTGTTCAGCGAGGAGGCCGGTGCTGTGCTGCAAGTACCAGCGGATAAAATTGACGCCATACTGCTCAGAGCGCAAGCGCTAGGTGTCGCCGATTTTACTCACGTTATTGGAACAGCCTGTGAAGGTGATCGCCTGTCCTTTGCTTGCGATGGTGACTCGGTTTTTGTTGATTCGCGAACGCGCCTGCAGCAGCTTTGGGCCAGAACAAGCTTCGAAATTCAGTCTTTGCGTGACAATCCAGAATGCGCCGCAGAGGAGTATGCCCGCATCGAGCTTTCCGATCCCGGTTTGTCAGCGCAGCTCACCTTTGATCCCGCCGAGGATATCTGCGCTCCCTACGTGAATGTGGGCGCCAAGCCGAAAATTGCGGTACTCAGAGAACAGGGTGTAAACGGGCATGTAGAGATGGCGGCAGCGTTCCACAAGGCAGGATTCGCGCCCTATGATGTGCACATGAGTGATATTTTAAGCGGTGCACGTACTTTGGAGGAATTTAAGGGCCTGGTTGCATGCGGCGGTTTTTCCTACGGGGATGTTCTGGGAGCCGGGGAGGGCTGGGCTAAGAGCATATTGTTTAACCCGGCTGCTAGAGAGCAATTTGCCCGTTACTTTGCAAAGGCCGATAGCTTTACTCTGGGAGTTTGCAATGGCTGTCAAATGGTCTCCAACCTCAAAGAGTTGATTCCAGGGGCAGACCACTGGCCGCGATTCGTTCGCAATCGATCGGAGCAGTTTGAAGCTCGTCTGGCCCTGGTCAAAGTAGAGGAGAACCCCTCCATTTTGCTCTCTGGCATGGCGGGGTCTCATTTACCGATAGCGGTAGCTCACGGTGAGGGCAGGGCTGAATTTGCCAATACCGACGCGCTTACCGCCTGCGAGGCGAGCGCCACTGTTGCTATGCGCTACGTTGAAAATGATAGTTCGATTGCCAGCCAATACCCTGCGAATCCGAATGGGTCCCCAGCGGGAATTACCGGTATGTCCAGTCTCGATGGTCGGGCCACTATTATGATGCCCCACCCAGAGCGGGTTTACCGCACCGTGCAACATTCCTGGGAGCCACCTTCCTGGGGAGAAGATGCGGGGTGGCTGCGGCTATTTCGCAATGCTCGAACCTGGTTGGGATGATGGTTTCGATCTGCCCCACCCCTTGTAGCCTAACTGCATTTATCTATAATGGCGCCTTTCCTGGAGAGGACACTGACGAACACTCCATCTCCCAATCTGAACCTAGAGCAACACTATGTTAAATAAGTACTCACTGTGGAAATACCTGCTGATATTGTTTGTTATTTGTATCGGCTTATTTTATTCCGCAGCCAACCTCTATGCCCCAGATCCAGCACTGCAAATAACAGG
>JBLGAR010000082.1:0-20026 GCA_047612385.1 Cryomorphaceae bacterium
TCTCGTTTTTGCCATCGGCGCCGCCGCGGGTTTAATGTGTTTCTCCAGAGTTCTCCACTGGCTTCTAAGCCGTTTTCATGAATCTACAATGGCGTTACTAACGGGCTTTTTGTTCGGCTCTTTAGCCGTGGTGTGGCCGTGGAAACAGGTATTGGTTTGGGTTGAAGGCAGCCACGGACAATTGAAACCTGGCCAGCAGGTTCCTGTTTCGCCGTCTGAATACCTTGTCTTGACGGGCCAAGATGCGCAGTTGGCTTTGTGCATCGCGCTTATGTGTTTGGGCTTTGCCACCGTTTGGTTCATAGACGCAAAGTGGGGTGGCGATCATTCTCATAGTTAAAGCAGCGAGCCTCTTTATTGCGCCGCGCTAGTGGGGAAGCTTTGCGAAGATGGTTATCCTATAGTCTGATGTTTCTTTTCCTCGCCTCTTGCGGGGGGAATAAGCTGCTTGCACCCGTAGAAGACCGCAGAATCAAACCGTTATCGGTACCTGCCAGTTACAGTGTCAAACGAGGAGATACGCTTTTTTCTATTGCTTGGCGCTACGGGCTCGACCACAGAGTGTTAGCTTCCAAAAATCGCATTGTTCCTCCCTATACCATTTTCCCGGGCCAACGGATCTACCTTGCTGCAAATGCTCCTCGTGCTGCGAAAGTTTCAAAGCCTACGCCAGTGGGCAAACCATCCCAGCAACCCCCCACTAAAGCGCCGCTCAAAGCGGTTGCAAAGAGTCCGTCGCGCTCTGTTAAGCCCCCATCGGTGCAGCCAGTTGCGAAATGGCTCTGGCCGACCAACGGCAAGGTTACCCGGGGTTATTCCTCTTCGGTCCATAAAGGTATCGATATAGACGGCAAGCGAGGCGATGGCATTTATGCGGTTGCCGCCGGTAAGGTGGTCTATGCGGGCACCGGAATTGTAGGTTATGGCGAGCTTCTCATTATTAAACACAGTGAGGTCTATCTGAGTGCCTATGGCCACAATAGCCGCCTTTTAGTTAGTGAAGGAATGCAGATTAAGGCCGGTCAAAAGATTGCACAAAAAGGCAGTTCCGGTACGGATACCGTCAAGCTTCATTTTGAAATTCGCAAAGAAGGCAAACCGATTGACCCTAAAAGGGTACTTCCCGCCAGATAGTTCACCCATTTGTGTTAGTCCAAATCGCCTATTGGCGGGCTGTTACGAGGAAACACTCCCTGCAGAAATATCGCGTCCATGTCTTGTCTTTTTGTGCTCGACTGCGTTAACCTGATCGGCCGGCAGGAAAATACACTCAGTATTTCACATACAAAAAAATGAGGTATGGCCATGGATTTGGAAGATCCAGGAAATCGCTCTTCAGGGCTGTCCGAAGAGACTAACCCAACAAGAAAAACCGTTTTAGCTGCAAGCAACCCTACCGCTGGCGCCAAGCCCAGAAGTATCGTTAAGACTACCCAAAGCAATAATGGAGGGAAAATCTCCAAGATTCAGGAGGTTGAGCAGCTTACTGATGTTGATCAAGAGGCTCTAGATCGCGAAGAGAAGGAGTTTAGCCGCGCAAAATCTGCTCGAAAAGTTGAGAAATCTCTCGACGCTACCCAGCTATATTTGAATGAGATTGGCTTCTCTCCGCTGCTATCGGCGGAGGAAGAGCGCTATTATTCTCGCCTCGCGCTGTCTGGCGATGAATCCGGCCGAAAACGCATGATTGAGAGCAACCTGCGTCTGGTGGTAAAGATTTCTCGTCGTTATATCAATCGTGGTCTCACGTTGCTGGATCTAATCGAAGAGGGCAACCTCGGCTTGATTCGTGCCGTTGAAAAGTTTGATCCTGAGCGAGGCTTCCGATTCTCCACCTATGCGACCTGGTGGATTCGCCAGACGATAGAGCGGGCGATCATGAACCAGACCCGCACTATCCGACTGCCCATACACGTTGTTAAAGAACTCAATGTCTATCTGCGTGCAGCGCGGCAGTTAACGCAGCAGCTTGACCATGAACCTAGCGCTGAAGAAATAGCCAACATGCTGGACAAGCCAGCGTGCGATGTAAAACGGCTGTTGGGGTTGAATGAACGAGTTACCTCTGTGGATACCCCGGTGGGCCCTGACTCCGATCGCTCGGTTGTAGATACTATTGCCGACACCCGTGTTTCAGATCCATCACAGCTGCTGCAGGATAACGATATCAAAGACAGCATTGGCGACTGGCTAGAGGAACTTTCGGACAAGCAATGCGAGGTGGTATCCCGACGTTTTGGTTTGCGCGGTTACGAGAGCAGCACTTTAGAAGAGGTTGGTCGAGAAATTGGCTTAACTCGTGAGCGGGTGCGGCAAATTCAGGTTGAGGCCTTAAAACGCCTGCGTGTGATCATGGAAACTCAAGGTCTGAGCAGCGACTCGCTCTTCGGTTAGCGCTTGGCGGCGCTGCTCCATTCGATATTTTAAACCACAACCCTTCATGTTTTCGCGTGCCTGTAACCTGAGCATTCGATGTAATATCCTGTGATCTTCAAAAGGCCAATGCAGGCTGAATTACCGGATACCTCCCAATGAGCAAAGACATGCGACAAATACTTAACCTGCCGCCGCGCGATCCTTCGGTGATAGCTTTTTTTGAGAACCACGGAGTATGAGCTTCAAACAGGTCGTCCTCAGGGAATTTGGCGGACCGGAAAAACTTGAACTTTGCGAGGTAACGACTCTTCCCGAACCTGGGCGGGGTGAAATTCGTGTGAAGGTATTGAGTGCTGGAACAGGTTTTACCGATACGATTATCCGGCAGGGCCAATACGTTGGCGTGAAGGAGAAGCCACCTTTTGTTCCCGGCTACGATTGGTATGGTGTTGTGGATGCTCTCGGAGAAGGTGTTGATTCTCTTGAAATTGGTCAGGCGGTTGCAGACATGCCTGTTATCGGCGGCTACACGCAATACTTGTGTGTGGCCGCAGACAAAGTTGTTCCCGCGCCCGAAGGCTTGGACCCCGCAGCAGCGGTTGCCATGATTCTCTCCTATACTACTGCCTACCAAATGCTGACCCGATTACAAACACTAACGCCGGGAATGTCCTGTCTCGTGCACGCAGCCGGCGGTGCCGTTGGGACAGCGCTACTGGAATTGGGCAGACACATGGGTTTGACGATGTATGGAACAGCATCGAAAGCCAAGCATGCTGTCGTCGAGCAATTTGGAGCGACTCCTATCGATTATCACAAGGAAGACTTCGTGGAGTTTATCAATAAAGCTACGGATAGCGATGGTGTTGATATGGTTTTCGATACTATCGGCGGAGCCTATTGGGCGCGCTCTTATCAATGCGTTAAAAAGGGTGGCATGTTGGTGGGTTTCGGCGCTCTGCAAATGACGACGGGAGAAGAAAAGCTTCCCTCTCTGCTTTGGGGTTTTGTTAAGTTGTTGGGCGTATGGAAGTTGATTCCCGACGGTCGGGCAACCGCCTTTTACAATATTCAAACTCGTAAAGAGAAACACCCCGGGGAATTTACCGCCGATGTCCAGGCGCTGTTTGGGTTGTTGTCACAGAACAAGTTGCAACCGGCTATTGCCGAGACGGCTGGGCTTGAGGACGTAGTAGAAATCCATCGTAAAATTGATTCCGCACAAATTGCGGGCAAGGTCGTACTACTATGCCACTAAAACTGAGAGTCACACTGCCCTTCATCGTTTTACTGAGTGCCTGCGCCAGCTCATCGGCGTTGTTTAACGGTAAAAATCTTGAGGGCTGGCAGCCTAGTGACGGTGCAATGTGGTCGGTGCAAGAAGGCAGTATTGTCTCGATGGGCTCGGACGATGGTTATCTGTCTACAGATGCCCTGTTTGGCGATTTCGAACTTAGCGCCGAATTTTGGGTTGATGCCACAACCAACTCAGGTATTTATATCCGCTGTAAAGATCGCGAAAATATACACCCGGAGACCTGTTATGAGCTGAATATCTGGGACAATCATCCGCAGCAGGAAGCCAGGACTGGAGCGATTGTATTTAAATTTATGCCGCCGCTAGAGCGCGTGGAAACAATAGGTCGTTGGAGTACCTACGAAGTCGTTGCTAAAGGAGGCTCAGTGGCAGTAAAAGTCAATGGAGTAACGACTGCGCTGCTGGAAGATGCGGATCCCACTCCGGGTTTTATTTCCCTGCAACATTTGGAACATGGGACGGTAAAGTTTCGGAATATTGTTATAAAAAGTTTGTAGAATTAAATACTTAAGTCGACACCGAAACTGTCTTCTCCCTGAATAAATTTGATAATGGCGTATTGCCTGCCCTCGGCTGAACCATGCAGTAACGCATTACTGATCATATCGTCTGTATCGACGCCGATAGCGGCTTTGAGTAGCTTTTCAAAGGTGTGCACATAATTGTCGGTATGACGCTTTCGAATTTCGGTGCCAAAGTAGAGTTCCTGAAGGAACGCGTGCTCATCGCGATTTTGGTAACTTTTGCCGGTCATCTTGCGGATGTAAATGGCGTAGTCCCCATTGCTGGCAAGGCTGCGGCCTTCGGTAAACTCTTCACTGGTCATCTCTGCTGAGCCCGTAGGTCCAAACACGGAAAAGTAGTGGAACGAGGCTATGCTCCCCAGTTGATCCTGGATCAGGTTGAGAAGTTTGAAATAGCTGTCTCGTGCGGAGTGCAGTTCCAGGCGGCGAGCACTTTTCTCCTGAATGTTGATGGCCTTGGTGTTGGCGGTAATTTCTTTCTGTTGCATAAAATGGCCAATAACCAGCCAAAGAAATGCCAGTGGAGCGAATGCCCCCTCCAAAAAACTCCCTAAGTCAGCAGTGGGTAAATGTATAAAATTGTCCCAGCCGACGATTTTGAGCAAGTAAAAGAGGCCTGCAGACATCCAGGCCGTGGTTACTACCAAGCCAAAGGCAACGCGCCAGTCGATTGAAAAGGAAGTCTTGGATTCTGTCATAGTTGTAGTTTAACGTATATTGAGTGACTTCTGTTTACTGTGGCAATAAAAAAGCCCCGATGCATTAGCTACATCGGGGCCCAATATGCTCGCGATCGCTTAACGTTCCAGCAACGCTAGCTTGTTGGGTTTGTGTTCCCATGACTTGGCATCCGCCGGTGACTCTTTCATCTCGGTGATAACCGGCCAAACCTCTGCCAGTTCGGCATTGAGCTCTAGAAACACCTGCTGATCTTCAGGTAGCTCGTCTTCAGAATAGATTGCATCTACCGGGCACTCAGGCTCGCAGAGCGCGCAGTCGATGCACTCGTCGGGGTGAATAACCAGAAAATTTGGGCCTTCGTAGAAGCAGTCCACGGGGCATACTTCTACGCAATCTGTGTGCTTGCACTTAATACACTGTTCACCTACAACAAACGTCATTCTAAAACCGCCTCTTACTTCTGTGTTTGGGGTTCAAGCCATAGTGGGTCAAACTAAGGGGCGTTAGTCTAACCGCAGTCCAGTCAGAAATGAAGTGCTTTTCAGTCGACCTGAGATTTCAATTTATAGAGCAGATCTAAGGCTTGGCGGGGGGTTAGTTCGTCCACATCCAGATCCTGTAATAAATCGACCACGGGGTGGGTTGCGCAGCTGTCAAACAGTTCATTTTGTGCCACCGGTTGCATCAAAGTGCTAGTTTTCCGCGTTTCTTCGCCTTCCAACTCTGTCAGTTTTTCTTGCGCGGCGCGCAGAACAGAGTTCGGAACTCCCGCCAGTTTAGCCACCTGCAGTCCAAAGCTGCGATTGGCCGGGCCCTCCTGGATATTGTGGAGAAATACAATGTGATCCTGATACTCCGTGGCATCCAGGTGCACATTGGCCATTGAGGGACATTGGTCCGGAAGCGCGGTCAGTTCGAAATAGTGGGTGGCAAACAGGGTAAAAGCTTTCACCGATTGCGCCAGTTCAACAGCGCTGGCCCAAGCCAGGCTCAAGCCATCAAAAGTACTGGTTCCTCTTCCCACTTCGTCCATGAGCACCAGTGAACGGGGCGTAGCATTGTGCAGGATATTCGCCGTTTCGGTCATTTCGACCATAAAGGTGGAGCGGCCGCTGGCCAAATCGTCAGAGGAACCAATTCGAGTAAATATTCGATCCAATGGCGCCATGGTTACCGCGGTGGCAGGTACAAAACTACCGATATGGGCCAACAGCGCTATCACTGCGTTCTGCCGCATATAGGTGGATTTACCCCCCATATTGGGGCCTGTGATCAGCAGCATGCGCCGTTGGGTATTGAGTAAAGTGTCGTTGGCGATAAAAGGCTCGTCCAGCACTTGCTCAACGACCAAGTGCCTGCCGGCCACCACTTCGAACATGGGTTCTGCGCTGAAGTTTGGCTGGCAAAGGTTCAGGTTGTCGGCGCGCTCGGCCAAATTTGCCAAAACATCTATCTCTGATACCGCAGCTGCACAGTCCTGCAACTGCGCCAGTTGAGTGTTCAACTGCTCAATTAAATCTTCGTACAAACCCTTTTCTCGAGCGAGTGCGCGGCTCTTGCTAGACAGCGCTTTGTCTTCGAATTTCTTGAGTTCGGGAGTGATGAAGCGCTCGGCGTTCTTCAGAGTTTGTCGTCGTATGTATTCTACCGGGGCGCGGTCGGACTGCGCCTTGCTGATTTCAATGTAATAGCCGTGCACACGGTTGTAACCCACTTTGAGGGTGCTGATACCTGTGGTTTCGCGCTCGCGTTTTTCTATTTCCAGCAGGAAATCGCCCGCATTGCTGCTGATCTTTCTCAATTCATCCAGTTCTTCGTCATATCCCGGCGCGATGACACCGCCATCGCGAATAATGACGGGCGGATTGTCTATAATGGCGCGGCCCAGAAGGTCGCATAGGTCTGGGTATTCTCCCGCCAATTCTCGCAATTCGTCCAGGCGATCAGACCGGCTTTGATTGAGCTCGGACCGCACGAGTGGAAGTGCAGCAAGCGAGCTGTGCAAACGAGTTAAATCTCTCGGTCGAGCAGAACGCAGCGCCACCCGCGTCAGTATTCGCTCCATATCACCGATGGGCTTCAGTGCGGCCCGCAAGGTTTCGTAGGCATAGTTTTGGCACAACATCTTGATAGCGCACTGCCTATCTTCCAGAACATTCACCTGGGTGAGAGGGCGATGCAACCAGCGCCTCAGCAATCGGCTTCCCATGGCGGTAACACCGTTGTCCATCACGGAAAATAAGGTATTGGAATCGCCCCCGGACAGGTTGATATCAATCTCGAGATTGCGTCGGGTCGCAGCATCGAGAATGACACTTTCGGCACGATTCTCGTGAGAAATGCCCCGGATGTGAGGCAGATTATTGCGCTGGGTATCTTTAACATATTGCAGCAGCGCGCCGGCGGCGCCGATGGCAAGATTCAGGTCATCGCAGCCAAAGCCCTGCAGATCATGGCTTTGAAACTGGGCATTCAGGGCTCGACGGGCGCTCTCAACATCGAACTCCCAGGCGGGTTGGCATCTTGCGCCGGTGCGTTCGGTAATGTCCGGATTGCCAATCGATTCCTGGTACAGAGTCTCCGCTGGACGCAAGCGCTGCAGCTCTCCGCTCAGAGCCTCAGAGCCAGTAATTTCGAGTACCCTGAAGCGACCGGTGCTCAGATCGAGATAAGCAATACCGTAATCTTCGTTGTGTTGCGACACAGCCAGCAGCAGATTATCGATACGGGCATCCAGCAGCGCTTCGTCACTCAAAGTGCCAGGTGTGACCACCCGCATGACTTTGCGTTCTACGGGTCCCTTGCTGGTGGCGGGGTCGCCAACCTGTTCACAAAGGGCAACCGATACACCGGCCTTTACCAGGCGCGCGAGATATCCCTCGGCCGCGTGGTAGGGGATGCCGCACATGGGGATCGCGTTACCGCCTGTCTTGCCTCTGGCTGTGAGTGTGATATCCATCAAATCAGCCGCTTTTATGGCGTCATCGAAGAATAGTTCGTAAAAGTCGCCCATGCGGTAGAACACCAGATCATTAGGATGATCGGCTTTGATGCGGAAGTATTGCTGCATCATGGGGGTGTGTTGCTGGTCTTTGCTGTCGGTCACTGCTTTATGGCTTATGAATGGGCAGAAGTAGGAGAGAATTGTACGGGATCGCGGTGGTCAGCACTATGGGTGTTATATAGACAACTGAGGATGCATACTGATTCTTCTAGTAATGAGGGCGGTGAATGAACGTTGCAATAGTAGGTTGTGGACTTATAGCGGGTATGCATGCGGCGTCGCTCAAGGCGCTTGGTCATACAGTCGCTTTGGTCATCGGTCGAGAAACGGGCTCAGCACAGGCATTTTCAAAAACCTGGGGCATAGCCTCCTATAGCGACACTATCAGTGGAGGCCTCAGCGAAAAATTACTGCGTGATATAGATTGTGTGCATATCTGCACGCCTTCCGCTTCGCACTATGACCTGGTTAAACAATGCCTGGAACTCAATAAGAACGTAGTCTGCGAAAAACCACTGTGTCTTTCGAGTGAACACGCGAGAGAACTTATGCTGCTGGCCCAGGAAAAAAATCTCGTAAACGCGGTAAATTTTAACGTTCGCTATTACGATGCCTGTTCGAAGGCGAAAGAGATCGTAAAACAACAGGAGTTTGGCAGGCCCAGGCTTGTTCAGTGCAGTTACCAGCAGGAGTTTCACGCCTTGCCCGAAGCTTATTCTTGGCGTTATAAATCAGAATATGCGGGTTATTTAAGGGCCACAACTGAAATCGGCTCGCACTGTATTGACCTTATTCATCACTGGACTGACCTAAAGATAAGCTCCGTGAGTGCCAACTTTGGCAATTTTAACCCAGTTCGATATCTTCATAATGGTGTCATGTACCGTGAGCCCATCGACGGTTCAACTCCAGTCCATGTCGAATCAGAAGATGCTGCGATTATCTCTTTAAGATTTGCCAATGGTGCCATTGGCAGTATCTTGCTGTCGGAGGTTTCCCACGGCAGAAGCAACAGCTTCAAATTAGAAGTGACAGGAGACGGCCAGTCGGTATGGTGGAATTCTGAAACACCCTATCACCTAAATGTCGCGCAAAAGGGGAGCGGTGTGAATACCTCGATTAATGCCTTTAGTCAGAACTTTAGCGACACGATAACGCTTTTTATCGAGAGTGTTTATCGAGATATCGGTTCTGAAGTTTATCAAAAAAACTATCCTGATTTTTCAGATGGCTTTGTTAATGCACTAGTTTGTGATGCGATTTATAGCAGCGCAAAAAATAACTCGAATTGGGTTCAAGTACAGGAGTGTTAGCGATGACCGCACCCGAGGATGAACAGATACACCCCGATGTCCAGGCAATGATTGATCACTACAAATTTGACAGGCTTCCGGTTGAAGGCACGCTGTTTAAAAATACTTATCGATCCTCGCTAAAGCTCAGCGATGACGAACCTGTTGGAACAGCAATCATCGGCATGTATTCGAATGTACCTCTGAGCATTTCATGTTTTCATAAACTGAAAAGCGATGAGGTTTGGCATGTGTATGGAGGTGATGCCTTCATGCTAGTGCTGCTTCACGATGACGGGTCGACAGAACAAATACTCATGGGGGGCCGCCCCGATAAGGGGCAGAATGTTCAATACGTTGTCCCCGCCAATACTTGGCAAGCCGGCTATTTGATCGACGGAGGCCGCTACGCTTTATATGGCTGTACCATGGCACCGGGATTTTGTGGGCGAAACTTTTTGGCGGGTACAGCGGATGAGTTGGTCGCTGCGTATCCCGAGCAGGAAACCCTGATACGAAAGTTGAGTGTCAATGGGCATGAAACGCGAATGCCGCAAGGGTATGAGGACGATTAGTTACGGATCTACCCGTACTTGGCCAATTCTTGACGCAACTGTTGATCTAGTCGCTTGGCTTCAATCGGAGCGAAAGCCCACTCATGGTTGGGGAATACTGCTGGTCTGCCAGCGCCTGCTGAGCACACTTAGGATGTGGCCATAAGGGAAAATACTCAAATTCCTCCGCTGATACTGGCACCCGTCGATCACTGCCTTTCTTTGCTCACCACAGTTGCTGCCAACCCACAATTTCCTCAAAAAAATGTGAGTGCCTTTTGTCGGTGTTTTTTTCTAAAACTGCTTTGATCTGACTGTTACTCAACTTGAACGGCATTCGTGCTCTCATTAATCATCATCTCAAGTACTTATGTCCACGCTATCGCTACCCGTGTGGGTATTGGGGGTTCTCCTTAGAGGATCGGCGGAACCTCGCAGCCCGGATTCTCTAAAAACAGTTGCTGATTCGAGCATTTTTGGTAACGGGGACAACGCGCCTGTGCATCGACTATCTCAAGTCGGCAAGGGTCCAGGGGGTTCCTGGATTGGGCCATGGCTGCCCGAACCTCTTTGCACCCAGGCAGAGACCGGAGGCACACAAAGAACGGGCCGATACCTTGTCTTATGCATTCATGATGTTGCTTGAACGATTGAATCCCACTGAGCGTGCAGTCTACATATTGCGCGAAGCGTTTGATCTAAGGCATGAGGCAATTGCCGAAGTGCTGGGCCATAACTGCGCTCACAGCCGCCAACTAAGCCGGCGTGCAAAAGAGCATTTGGGGCAACATGTAAAGCGCTTCGAATGTAGCGATAAAGATCAGGAACGGCTGTTTACGCGTTTTGTTGAAGCTTCTGCAGGTGGCGATTTACAACCCCTCTTTGATATGCTCTCTGAAGATATTACGGCGTATTCCGACGGCGGTGGCAAGGTGCTCGCGGCGCTGAGGCCATTGCGCGCTGTGCTACAGATGGTATCGATAAGCCCTACAGCAGCGTACACTTTAGGACGCGCCGCCATTGAGCACTTGGAGTAATGATGACAAAGAATACAGATACCGCAGTAATTACAGGTGCCTCTTCAGGCATAGGTGAAGCGCTGGCGAAAAATTTCGCAGAGAACGGCTACGATCTCGTGCTGGTAGCTCGCAGTGAGGACAAGTTGCTAAAACTGGCTGGCCAGCTGAAGCGCGAACACAAGGTGACCGTCTGGGTCGAACCCGCAGATTTGTCTAGCCGCAGCGCCGCGAAAAAACTAGCGGCGAGATTAGCTCAACAAGATATCGAGGTAGATGTACTGGTGAATTGTGCCGGGGTACTAGAGCACGGCAGCTTTGTCGAATTATCTGGCAGCTCACAACAGGACATGATCGACTTGAATATTACGGGCCTCACGCGAATGTTGACTCACTTTCTGCCGCCTATGATAGCCAGGGAGAAGGGACGTATCCTCAACGTGGCATCTATCGCCGCATTTCAACCGGTTCCCAGTTTGGCCACCTATGCGGCGACAAAAGCCTACGTACTTTCCCTCACCGAGTCTCTGGCTGAGGAACTCAACGGCACAGGCGTATCTGTAACCGCGCTGTGTCCCGGTGTTACTGCCACCAATATGGTTGCCAACGCGCAGGAAAAAAGCGGTGGGCTCAAGCTCCCTGCTTTTATTGTCGGCGATGTTGAAGACGTTGCCGCACAGGGTTATCGGGCTTGTATTAAGGGCGATGCTATTTGCGTCCCCGGCGCAGTAAACTTGGCGGCGACAGTGACCGGCAGAGCAACACCAAAATGGCTGCTGCGCAGAATCTCCGGTGTAATGGGGCGATACACACTAAAAAACTAGTAACGAGAATTAAGTAGCTGGATTTTGCAAAGTATAATTTGCTGTCAGTTGCTTGTGGTGGCCTGCCATTCGACTTTTTGGTTTAGCTGCTCAAAATACTGGTCCAGGTTCTGGGCGCTTGGTCTGGGCGCGAAGGGCGGTTTTAAGACTTCTGAATATTCCGCCGAAGCAGTGAACTCTTCACTTTCCAAACTACCCATCAGGTAGGAAAAGCCAACAATGACAATGCTTAAGCCAGCGGCAACCCGCCAGGTGTTTTCAACATGGGTGGCCAACGCCAGGTTGAAGCGAAGCAAGGTCGTCACAAAAATTAATGCCATTAAATAACCCGATACCTGGGACACCTGCAAACTATTGGTCATGAATTCCAGATAGCCTGGAACCGGCGCAATGAATATCAGTGCCAGCAGCACTAGCGAAGTGGCCAATAGTTGCAAACTGAATTGTTGTTGATGACGGAACAACCGGCCCATAATTGACCAGAATCCAGCCCATATAATGATGATCAGGCCGCCCATCAATGCCGAGTACATATACTGCCCCCAGTCGTCATCGACTGACAGCTGGGTATAATCAGAAAAACCATCCAGTAAGGCGACAAACACAAGCACCGCGAAAGCGATCAACAAGCCCGATTTTCCCTGATACATCGAACTTGAAAGTATGAGTGTTCGCGTAGCTTCCACGCGATGATCGGCTGCAAAAACATTGAGGCGTGTTCTGCCAATGGTGACACGATCTCCAGATTGAACTTGAAAGCGCGTTTCCTTCATGACGTCGCCATTTTGAGAGACCGGGTTTTGCTGCTCCAGCACCTGTGCATACCAATCGCTGCCTTCCTTGTCAAAACGCAGCTGGTGGGGTGCTACATAGGGGTCTGTTAGTACCGCATCGTTGTCCAATGCTCGGCCTACTGTTATCGGCTGACCCTCGCTGCGGACTAGGTCTGCAACGCGGCCGTGTTTTATGCTCAGTTGGAGTACTAAAGTGTCCATTGCACAGACTCCATTACTTTGCGAAAGAGTGCGAGTGCGTTTTCACGGCTGATCATACTGGCGGCGGTTTTTACGATGGCTGCGCGGTCATTGCTATCCACGGATGACATGAGAAACATCGCGTCATAAAGACCCTCGTAGTCCTTATAGGCCCTAAAGCAATTCGAAGCTTTCCAGTCATGCCCTGCTATGGAGACAAAACTGGTGTAGCAGCTAAACTGTGACACATCCTCCTCGTCGTAGGCGTTGTAGAGGCCGTGATGGCTGAAGCGAGATTCCAAAACCGTGTAGAACTGCAGGGGATTGAGTTGTTCGGTTCTCAGCCATTCGGCATCGTAGCTAAAGCCGCCGGCCGTAACGGTGTCCTTAATGAAGATAGCGTCTTGCGAGGCGCAGTGCTTGTGAGCTGATTCGTACTTTTTCTCTTTTGTATCCGGACTGTGCCCCCAACACCTTAAAGCTTCGTCTAACTCACCTGGAAGGTTTAGCTCACCCAGTGGTTCCAGCGCGAAATCGTCTTGCAATAGAGAGTGGTAAAACTGCTCCTGGTCATTAAACAGTGCTTCGCGAATAACGGCTTGCGCATCTGTAAGTTCCTGATGGGTGTCGGTTCCCTCAAGCAGTATAGCCAACTGATCTACGGGTACTAAGAAGCTGATCTGCTCGCCGCCGGTAGAGACGTTGATACCGATAACTCTCCCCGCTGAATCGATTGCGGGGCCTCCGCTCATTCCAGGGTTGAGAGATCCGGAGAAAAGAAGTTTTTGATAGCGTGAGGTTTTAATCAGTCCATTGTAGGTGCCCTCTACAATAGTCATACCCAGGTCGTGGGGATTTCCGATCGAATATATCCGATCTCCCTTGTCGAGGGCGTTGAGGTTCAGTTCCATGAACTCCTGGGTAAGGTTCTCAACATGGATCAGTGCCAGATCGTGAATGACATCGAAATTGATCAGGCGAGCGGTGCCAACCTCGCCCTCTTCTGTAACGATCTCTAGGCGGTATTTATCGGGTTCATGTACGTAGGCGGAAACCACATGAAAATTCGTAGCAATTTGGCCCTGGTCGCTCACCTGAAAGCCCGATCCCAGGCTAAACTTGTCACCCGAGGCCACGTCTATAACTCGAATTTGAAACACCTGTTGTTTGAGGTTCTCAAACAGTGATTTTGCCGTGTTTACTGCCAGAAGTGGTGTTGGAATTAGAAACAGTACTAGAAACGCAACCGTGAGAAGGTGTGGGCTTGGCCGATGAATCAGGCGTACCGCGTACAAATTTTGAAAACCCAAAAGTTTACGTCTCCTTGACTGGGCAGAATTCGATGGGTATACCGCCTGTTATAAGCTTTTGATTGTATTACCGATAGTGCCGTGAATCTAGCGTTGCAACAATGTTCTCATAAGGTTCTGCTTTGGTTCTAAGGTAGCAACCCACCCACTGCTTGAATGGACAGCTGCTTCCCGGGGGAGCTTACCCACGCAACCACGCCATACTGCAGCGCCTCCTGGCTAGGGGTGGGGAGCGTGACAATCGTGGAATAGCCGTCTTTTTGCCAGGTGGCAGTCGACTGCTTTATCCCCAGAACAACAAAATCATGAGGCAGCGTCTTACCGCGATTCTCACCGGCCCGGACTTGTGTTTCCAGATCAAAACCTAGTATCGCTATATTGACCTGCAACTGCTTGCCCAGTTCTTGAGTCGGTGCGAAATCGATTTGTGCCTCGCTGCCGTCCACTTCCAGGCGTAAGACTCCTGGGGAATCGCCTTCGGGGAAGTTGACCTTGCGGCTGGTATACCATTTTCGCGATTCAGTACCGTTGTAGACGAAGCCGGGGGTATAAACTGCTGTCAGTGATTTTTCTTTCGCGTACTGCCTCTGCCGTTTTGCGTAGGAAGGCGACGCAAAGCGATCTTCCCAGCCGATATAGTCCCAGTAATCGACGTGCAGAGCGATGGGGATAAACTTGGACCACACTCCGGGATGTTGTTTAAGCTTGGAGAGCCACTCTTCCGCGGGTGGGCAACTGCTGCAGCCTTCGGAGGTATACAGTTCAAGAAGCCCCACTTGAGCGGCGGTGCTTTCGAATGCAACCCTTTGTGCTGTAGCGTTATGTGGGTGTAGCAGGAGCAGTGTGACAAGCAAAGATAGCGTATTTTTCATAACAATTTAGATGCTAATTCTTCGATTAGTTCAGCGGATGGAGTCAAACGATGCCACTGCGTTAAACATTAGGCGATTTGCGAGTCTTTCAATCCCAGCTTTACTGCAAGATGGGAAGATATTTAAATACCGGCCCATAGCTTACCCCCCAAAGAGGGCGAAACATTGCCTGCAGAATAGACCAAAGGATGTGCTACATCTTCTTTTTGTAGAAGTGGTCCGTCGATATCCACAATAGTGCAAAGCTGTGCGACGACGTAGGCAGGTGCCATTGCCAAAGAACTGCCACACATATTGCCTACCATAATTTCGAACCCCATATCCCTCGCCCGCCGGGCTAACTGCAATGCTTCGGTGAGACCGCCGGTTTTGTCTAATTTGATGTTGACTACCTGGTACTTTTCCACCAGGTTTTGGAGTTCAGCGCAGCTCTGTATTGATTCATCGGCGGCTAATTTTATCGGGCCGAAATAATCCGCGAGTGGTTCATCTGCGTTTGCTGGCAGTGGTTGCTCCAGCATTGCTATTTCCAGCTCGATTAATTCGTCATGAACTTTGTGAAACAATTCCCAGGTCCAGGACTGGTTGGCATCGATCACCAGGTGGGCATCTGGTCTGGCTCTGCGGATGCGCCACAGCGTATCCAGTGAACCGCTCGCATCCGCTTTCACTTTGATAGTTTTGTACTGCGCGTGTTGTTTGGCTAAATGCGCCGCGTGCTTCGGATCAATCAGGCCTATGGTGTAGACGGTGGCTACTGAGGGTTTCTCCACTATTGAAATTTGCTGCCAGATAGTCGTTTTGCTCTGTTGGCAACGCAGATCCCACAGTGCACAATCCAGAGCGTTGCGAGCGCCGCCTGGCGGTAGCAGCTCTTGTAGCGTATTGAGATCGATGTCAGCCTCGACCCTTGAACGAATGCTTTCTAGTTGATCAGTAAGAGACTCAATCGTCTCTCCAAGGTAGTCGACGCCGCAAGCTTCCGATCGTCCCGCGTTGCCTTGTCCATCGCTCAATGTAACAGCGATAGTGTCAATGTAGTCGTAGCGATAGCCTGCGATGATGAAGGGTTCGACCATGATCCAGCGTTTCACACGATAGTCAAAGACCACTAAAGTGCGCCCAGCGCGTCTACAAGTTCGTCCACGCCAGTAGCGACAGGATCGAACACAATCAGTCCAGTTTCCTCCGCTATTTTCTCGAAGGCCTCTGTTCTGTGGTCTTCTCTCATTCCCCGGGTGTTTAAACTAATGGCGCGACACTGTATGGCCGGATTGGTTAGCCGCCCAAGACTCAAGTACAAATCGATAACCTCAGATAATGGTGGTATTTTTATATGTGGACTATCCAGGTTGTACATTCTTCTTGGGTCGTGACACAGAACCAGTTCGTCGGGTTGGGAACCGTGTAGCAGACCCAGAGTGACCGCGGCATAGCCCGGATGCAGTAAAGAGCCTTGACCCTCTATAATATCCCAGTGATTCGCAGTGGCCTCGGGAGAGAGTGCTTCAGCGGCGCCGGCTACGAAGTCACTAACAATCGCGTCGATGGCAATTCCTGCGCCGGCAATCATTATTCCGGTTTGTCCCGTTGCTCGAAAAGTGCAATCAGTGCCTCGGCGCTGCATTTCTCTGGTAATCGCTAGCGCAGTGTACTTTTTGCCCAGCGCACAATCTGTACCGACACTCAGCAGGCGTTTCCCCTTGCGCTTATCGCCGGTTGCCACGGGAAAGCGTGCCTCGGAGTCTCTTATTTCTACCAGTCTCGCTCCGCTTCCTTGCGCCGCCTCAAGGAGCCCAGGCAGCTGCGCAAGTCTTTCGTGAGCGCCGCTGACTATGGTCATTCCCAGTGTAGCGGCTTGTATAAGATCGCAATGCCAGCTCGGGGGGATTTGCCCGCCCACACCGGCAATCCCCAAAATTAGCGAGTTTGCTCCCGCCTTTACGGCTTGTTCAATATTCATATCTGCCAGGCCAATCGATACCGTATCTGCGTTACTGCGAAGCTGGCCTATGCAGTTGTGGTTCGCCCATTCGGCAATCCCAAACCCTGTTTTGCAATTGTCTTCGCTGGTTTCGTCTCCCAGATAAATGAGATAGGGAGCAGGGAAGTGAATCTGTGAAGTTGTGTTTGTCATGGGCTAATAAATTTTCCCGGGTACGCGCCGGTAGGAGCCGCATTGCTCCATACTCGTTCTCCGCCGACCCATACGCCGACAATGCCGGTAGACAGAGCGCTATTGTTAGCAATGGAGGCGTTATCTTTTAGAGTGTTAATATCCAGCAGCACTAAGTCTGCGGCATAGCCTAGCTCGATACTGCCCCGATTTTTCAGCCCGAGATGGCTCGCACTTAATGAGGTCATCTTGCGAATCATCTCTTCCAGGGAAACTATTTTTTTCTTCACAACGTATTCATGGATGGCCCTTGGGAAAGCGCCAAATCCCCGGGGGTGTCCCTGTGTTCCGCCATCCGAACAGATGTTCGTGTGCGGCCAAGCAATGAGTTCCGCGATGTCTTCTTCGGTCATACTCACGCCCATTACGCTATCGCGAGAGAACAAATGATCGTCGCCGTTGGGTGCGCTATCGTAAGCGTCACGCAATAGTTTCAGGAAGGTCTCTGCTTCGGCCTGGCCACTGGCAGTGGCGATTTGTGCTATATTTTTGCCTACCAGCTTAGGGTTAGGTTCGTAGTAAGTCAGCGTTAGTCCCGGCGCAGGGGCTAACTTTTCTAAAACATAATTTGCGGCTTCAAGGTCGTTGAAGTCTCGTTTAGGCAGCAGTACGCTGAGACTCGCTTCCCAGTAGGTGTACGGGTAAATATCGGCGGTAACATCAATCCCCGCTGCGCGCGCGACATCCAGCCGTTTCAAAATACGTCCTGCTTGTCCCCACAAATCGACGCTTGCAAGTTTGATATGCGAAATCTGGACGGGGATATCGGCCTCCTCGCCGATTTGCAGTAGCTCTTCTATGGCGGCTTCGAAGTTCCTGTCTTCGCTGCGCATGTGACTGATGTAACGACCGTTGGAGACTGCAGCGACCTTTGCCAGCGCGATCACTTCGCCGGTATTGGAATAAATGCCTGGGTCGTACTCCAACCCGGTTGATAAGCCCAGTGAACCAGCTGCGAGTTCGCGTTCCAGCAACGCCGACATCGCGGTTACCTCTGACGATGAGGCTTCGCGCCGGTAGTCGTTGCCCATGACCATAGACCTGAGACTGCCATGGCCCGTGTAGGTAGCCACATTGATCGCCACCGGTGTGGCCTTGATTGAAGCTTGTAGGGGCCGTGCCATCATGGAAGAGGTGCCATCCAGACCGACAACAATGGTTGTGATTCCCTGGGAGATCGCCGCAGTAGCGTGGGGGTTTTCCTGTAAACCCTCATCGTGATGACTGTGGCTGTCGATAAAGCCCGGTGCAAGCACTAAACCAGCCGCATCGATTTTTTCATCGCCGGGAACTTCCAGGAAGTCTCCAATGGCTTCGATGCGGCCTCCGACAATCAGCACATCCTCAGTTCGTGCGTCCTCTCCTGAGCCATCCACTAGTGTCGGCTTGGAAAAAATGGTGCCCGGTGTGGTCCGCTCATACAAGTTTTGCTCGGCAAAACCGGGGTTCGTAAAAAGGGTGCAGACACACACTGCAGCCACTGCGTGTGCAACCGTAAAAAAATAACGCACTGTTAGGGCTCTCCCGGGATAGATAGTTTTTTCAAGATTGTTGTCACCACGCAACGCCGTAATCGTCGCCGTAAGCCGCTACCATGGTTGGGTAAGGGCCATCAGCATAGCAAAGACAACGCTCTTGTACCGCACATAGTTTCGGCGGGAACACTGGCTTCGCCCAGGAACTTGTGCAAAGACTAAATCTTCGAAGGCATCGACAAATTAGGGGCTCTGAAGCCATTGGCGGAGAAATTTGGGTGATTTGGCGCTGGCAGTACTATGCTTAAAGAAAAGCGGCGACCAATAATAAGAGTAACGGGTCTGAAACTGCCGGCCCTGGGCCGCTAATAAAAGGGGGAGGCTATGAAGCGATTCAAATTTGTCCGCGATCCGTTGGCCACGCAGATTGGTGATAACGTTGAGCAATTTTTAAGAATTATGGCGGCCCCCGTGTGTATTTTCCTCAGCGGAGATAATCCGGATCAAACCAGGGCATTTGTAACGCTTCTTCACGGCAATGAACCCTCTGGTGCGATGGCAGTGTTCAAGTGGCTAAAATCCGCTCAGCAGCCTGCAGTTAATATTGTCTGTATTGTCGCTTCGGTCTCCGCCGCACTGGAGGAGCCTCTGTTCAGTCATCGAATGCTGCCTGGGGTTCGAGATTTAAATCGCTGCTTCCGCCCACCCTTCGAAGATGAGCCCGGTCTAATCGCTGAAGAGATCTTGGAAATTCTCAAGATGCACCACCCGGAGGCCGTTATCGACATGCACAACACATCCGGTTCGGGACCATCCTTTGGCGTTTGCACGCACATGGACCGGCAGCACGATGCCCTGGTATCGATTTTTACCCAGCGTCTTATTGTGTCGAATCTTGGTTTGGGTTCACTGATGGACATCAGTGAACACTCTTATCCCACAGTGACGGTGGAGGTGGGAGGGCGCCTTGATGAGCGGGCAGATGAACATGCCTATGATGGGCTCTGCCGATATTTTAAAGCGCCTGTCGTCCTCGCCGGTGACGAAACTGATTGGGGGCTAGAGCTGCTGCGCGATCCTATGCGATTGGTCATCAATGATGGGGTGACTCTTTCCTATGGCGAGACCAGTGGCGAATCCGACATTACATTGCTTCCCCACGTAGAGCATTTTAATTTTGGCAGCGTGACACCGGACACGCAGTTGGGTTGGGCCAACGGCGATGAGCGGAAACTCTTTTCAGCCATCGACGCTACCGGCCGTTGTGCCGTTAGCCGGCTGATCCGCATTGAGGACGGCAAGTTGTATCCGGTGCAAACATTGAAGTTGTTTATGATCACCCACAATGCCGCAATTGCCCAGTCTGATTGCTTGTTCTATGCGGTGGTGGACGACGGCAGCGTCGTCTGCAACTAGCGCTTTTACTACTTGGCTTGCCGATTGTCGTGGTCTTGTCAGCCCGGCGATTATGAAGCCGAACCAGAACCTGTCGCCTTATCAGGCGTGTTTTTTTGATGCCCTAATTTAATTGAATATTGCGCTTGCAATTCATTTTCAATGCACTGATTATATATACAGTAGTTTACTGTATAGTCATAACAAGTGAGGTTCACAATGGATGCCAATAAAG
>JBLGAR010000083.1:0-19868 GCA_047612385.1 Cryomorphaceae bacterium
ATTTGCGACCCGAGGTAAGACAGGTGTTACTTGTCCATCGCCTCATCCATTGCTTCACCGGCAGCGTCTTCGGCGTCGTCAGCCATATCACTGGCGCCGTCCATCGCGTCATCGGCCATATCGTCGACTTTGTCCATTGCATCGCCAGCAGCATTTTTCGCGTCGTCAGCCATATCACTGGCGCCGTCCATCGCGTCGTCGGCCATATCACTGGCTCCGTCCATCGCGTCGTCGGCCATATCGCCCGCTTTATCAGCCATATCGCCTACAGTATCCTTAGCATCGTCGGCCATACCGCCTGCTTTATCGCCAACATTCTCAACGGCATCGCCCATTGAGTTGCTCGCCTTATCTATGTCATCTTTGCTACAACCTGTAACAGAAAACATTAGTGTGGCGCTCAGAAGTACGCCAAAAACATGCATCGCTTTCATAATAGTATCCCACTGTAATTCATCGGTTTCATCAATAGTCTTGCCGTGCGCTTATTAGTTATGCGTGCACTCGATCGGCGACTGGACATAAGGCTACGCCTTTTGTAACCGTAGGTAAAGCGAGGGGCTGCGCAGCGTATGGCAACTTACTCGAGTTTTACCGACATGCCATGCGGTAAAAGAAAGACTAGGAGCCGTCGATGGCCTGCTTGAGTATCAATGTATCACCGCGCTGGGTGAAATCTACATGCTTAAGAAATGACATCCCCAGTAAAACTTCACCGGAGACGTAACCGGGCACGATTGAGGCAGGCACGTTCTCCAACACTATTTCACCAACACTGACACTTTGGAGGCGAGTGGCGTAGGCGGTTCCTGTGCCATTAGCGGTATGGACCGCGTGTGCTGTGCCTCGCTTGATGTCTAGCTGTCTGGCTATCGGGCCCGGGATGGCGACTCCGCTGGCGCCCGTATCGAGCATGAAGACCACGGGTTGGCCGTTGAGTCTTCCGTTTGTGACATAGTGGCCTTGCCGATTGCGTTGCAGGGTCACCTCACGAAATTGGCCTGCAGTGTACTGCGTGCTCAGGTTTTGGTTTGGATTATTTTGGTTATCTAAAAGGTCGCTGAAGTAAAACCCAAGCAGCGCCATGAATGAAATCCATGCAAGAACCGTCATTGCGGTACTGATGCCGGTATCCTTCTTAGCGGGTCGCTCAGTATTCATGTAGCGTTGCGTCCATTGGGTTGCGCGCTAAGTCAGCGCCCACCAGGCCATAGCACCAACGGCGATAGCGACTGCAAAGCTGCGGGTGAGTACTCTGCTATCGATTTTCGACAGTTCTGCCAATGGGTCGCCAGATCTTTGCGTTCGCCGGAGGACTGGCCACTCTACACAAGCTCCATAGGCCAGGCTTGCTATAGCCGCCGCGGTGAGCGCGGCACGCGCCGCTGTATCGGTAGGGACTGCGCTCCACAACAGCGCAATGCCTGCAACGCTTCCTACGGTGCCGGCGATGCTCATGATGTAGAATTGCTTAACGGAGTTTTCACTGTAGTGCCAGTCGTATACGAATAGTCCTTTGTTTTTCGGTATGCCATAACGTCCTCCAGAGACCCAAGCTCCCAAAAAGTGAAACCACTCGTGGATGATAGTAGTGCTGGTTATTCCGGTTACAACTGCAGCAAGTATCGCCAGTAAAGCGGCAAACGTCAGCCCTGTTACTGTGCTCCAGCTGTCTGCAGCTGCGAACGTGGCGAGAGCGCCCAGCCATATCACAAAGTGAAGTAGGGCGTGCTTGCCCAGACGCATTGTGCGCATTGCCCGAGGCAATGTCTGCTCTATTTCGGATTCCTGCATGTAACCTTTCCTGTAGTTCAGGCCCTGAGCCGACACCACCTTGTGCTGTTGCTCATCATCCTTTTGCGATACTTCTGCGCAAGTCCATGTGGGTATTGTATTCCCATGATCCACAACGCTGGAAGCAGTTTTGTTGAGTTACGGGTAATACGTTAAGTTTACCTTGCGAGATCACCTTGGCTGGGACAACTTTTGGGCTTCGATTTACTTATGAGCGCCTTCGGTTCGAATCCTGTGAATAGTACCTCTTATCGACGGCTTAATTTGCCATGCATTGAGGCGACCCTATAATCCTCGCTCGAATTCATCTGCGAACCACTTGCACACCACCATGCTCGTATCTATGACCACATTGCGCGAACTATTGTGCCTCTTCACCCCTATGGTGGTCTCTCAGGCGCTTTCGCGATGATGATTTTTACTGATCGCTGGTTTAGGGCGCCAATGGGGCATGATCCTGCACAGGTAGAACTTGAACGGACGTACTTTTATATCCTGATGGGAGGTAGCTTCTTCACATTGATCAAGGTCTGCTTGGCCAGCTATTTCTCAGGTATTGGGCGCACAAAGGTGGTAATGGTAAGCGATGTTCTCGGCGTCCTGCTCAATATTCCGTTGACCTGGATGTTGGTGTTCGGCAAGGGGAGATTGCCGGAACTTGGAATAGCCGGTGCGGCGATAGCGACAGCGGTTGCATCGGTGTTTTCGATCGGGCTTTTTCTGTCGTACTATTTTTCTCGATTCCATCAAAATCAATTCAAGGTGATGGAATCGTTTCGAATCGACAGACCAAGACTGCGATGATACCTGCGTCTGGGCACACCATCAGGCCTCGAAGCCTTTATGAACACCGCCACCTTTAATCTGTTTTTACTCATGTTTCAGTCCTATGGAATTGTGCAGGGCGCTTCCATGGCCATCGTCTTTAATCGGGACATGCTGTCTTTCATTCCCATGATCGGTCTCAATATCGGTGTAATGAGTCTCATCGGGCGCTTTGTTGGTGCCGGGGATATGGCCAGGGCAAAACTTCGACGAGATTCGAAGCCTTGCCAGCCAGATGATGATTGGGCTCACCACCTATACGCTAGTCGATGCCATTATTCTCATTAGTGGGGGTGCGTTGCGCGGAGCCGGTGATACTCGCTGGTTGATGACCACATCAATATCTATCCACCTGCTGATGCTGGTCGCGCAGTACTTTATCATTATGGTATATGACTTTGGCCCGATTGTTTCCTGGTGGTGCTTCGTTGCCATGCTTATTTTTCTGGCAATTATCTACTTGTGGAGGCTGCTGGGTGGGGTGTGGCGTCAACCCGAGCGCTTGGCTCGGGTGATGACTGAGTAAGGCTTTATCTTGGAATATCTTTCGCTAGGCGGATG
This sequence comes from Cryomorphaceae bacterium, assembly GCA_047612385.1. Classification (GTDB taxonomy): domain Bacteria; phylum Pseudomonadota; class Gammaproteobacteria; order Pseudomonadales; family Halieaceae; genus JBALVT01. Next base: position 3,181 of record JBLGAR010000083.1, read on the forward strand.
TTAGAAGGTGAGCAAACGTCGCAGCAGACCGTCGTCACCTTTGTTCTGCTCCCTCAAAAGAAGAAGCTCGCTCAATTGTTCCTCAATCTCGTCGGCAACCTGATTGCGAATAATCCGCTGATTACCTTTCGACATCTTTTTCCCCTCAAACTGTGATAAATCCACAGGCTCGCCAAAACCGATGTAACAGCGCTGTGGTTTAGGCAGCAGTGAACCCATCAGACCGAGCGGAATAGGTGGCAACATATCTGTGCGAGTATCTTCTGTGAGCAATCCAAATTGACTGAGCATGCGACCCAGTGGGGAGCCCGGAATATCCTCGCCTTCCATGAAGTGTCCGTAAAACTCATCCGGCCCTACCATGCCAAACGGCATGATCGTATAGCCGTGCAGGGCCGCTAGCTTCACAAAACCATAGCGTTCTTTCCACAGAAGGGAGTAGCGGTCTGAAACTGGTTTGACGGCCTCGTGAGCACCGCCTGGGAAAACGACCAGATCACTGCCATTTTCCATCAGTGCGCTGCAGACCTGAGGGTGCCCCATAACGCCGCCGTTATGCATAATAACGCGGGCCACCGAGGGGTTGGCAAATAAAAATTTGTCGCCAAGCCCTCTCAGAAATCTGCCAAAGTCGCGCAGCATCACCGGACCCAGTACTGCCCCGTCAAACGCAAATAAAGAGTGATTGCCGACGAATAGGCAGGGCCGGTCGGGGATTTTGTCATCGCCTACCACAATGGGGTTAAACACGCGGCGCACAAACTTGTAAGTCAGATCAAAGCTGCGTCCACTGGGAGGTGGGGTTCTCACTGCCTTTTCGATGTGCTCCGTCAGGGCCAGATCGTTCAGTGGTTCATTGCCTTTGTCGAATGTGGCCATAGTGTGAATACGTATAGTTTAAGGAAGTTTATTGTACCTATTCGTGGGCTAGCTGTCATAAGCCCCGAGTCGACCCGTCAAAGAATAGATACGCTGGCTATTCCATCACCGGACAGTAATACTTGTTTGTAGATTGGTTTGAAGGTTGCAGCTGACGGGGCTAAAATCGTTCGCACTGTGATGTCGCATCACAATAATATTTGCGGCTGGACTTGGCTCAACTGGAATAGGAAAAACAATGGATATCACAGGCAAGCACATTGCAATCTCTGGACCCACAGCCGGTATTGGTCGCAGCGCTGCAATTGAACTGTCACGGCGCGGCGCACAATTAACCTTGCTGTGTCGCAATGCCGAGAAGGCGCGCGAACTTGCGGAAGAGCTGGAAGGGGCTGGCGGACTGGTTCCCAACATCGTGATGATGGATATGGCCTCCCTTGCCAGTGTGAGAGGGGCCGCGCAGGAAGTATTGGACATGGGGGTGCCGCTGGATATTCTTCTGAACAATGCCGGCATTGTGAACACGACCCGCTGCGTAACTGAGGATGGTTTTGAGGAGACTCTGGCGGTCAATCATTTCGCCCCCTTTCTTTTGACGGGAATGCTACTGCCGGCATTACAAATGGCCGGCTCAGCTCGCATTGTAAACGTTGCATCGGATGCTCACAGTTTTGTGAAGAGTATGGGGTTTGATGATATGCAGGCACAGGATAGTTACAAAACCTTTCGCGAATACGGTCGATCCAAATTGGCGAATATCCTGTTTACTAAAGCCTTGGCCAAGCGCTTGGCGGGGCAGAAAATTACTGTCAACAGCTTGCATCCCGGTGCGGTCGCGACGTCTCTGGCCAGTCAAAACAAAGGTGTTATGGCCAGAGTTTTGCCGATGCTACTGAAACCATTTTTTCGTTCTCCCGAGAAGGGGGCCGCGACCTCAATCTATTTGTGTTGCTCTGACGAGGTCGAGAATACTACCGGTAAGTATTTTTCCAATTCAAAGCTCACCGTGCCCAAACCCTGGGCGAATGATGATGAGGCCGCGGTCAAGCTCTGGTCTTATACCGAAGACTGTATCGGCTATGAATATCCGGTATAGTCTCGCCCCTCGGATTATACTATCCGGTACCCACTCATCAGCAATCGTATCGACTTCGATTAAAAGGAAACATTATGGCTACCTCCGGTTTGCAACTGCGGTCTTTGGTAAAAGATGACAATACCCTGGAAATTTCTCTGGTTGAGGTCGATGTGCCCGAGCCCGGGCCCGAAGAGATTGTGGTTCGTCTTGAAGCTACACCGCTGAATCCCTCGGACCTGGCTTTACTGGTAGGACCGGCTGATATGTCCACCGCTAAAGCCAGTGGGACGGCCGATAGACCAGTGATTACCGCCGATATTCCAGAAAAATTTATGAAAATGGTTTCAGCCCGAGTGGGCGAGTCACTGCCCGTGGGCAACGAAGGGGCAGGCATTGTTGTTGCGGCTGGGTCGTCCGATGCCGCTCAAGCTCTCATGGGAAAGATGGTGGGCATCATTGGCGGCGAGATGTACTCGCAGTATCGCTGTGTCAGCATTTACCAGGCACTGGAGCTAACAGAGGGGACTACTGCCGCTGAGGGCGCGTCCTGTTTCGTAAACCCGCTCACTGCGCTGGCCATGGTAGAGACAATGCGAGCCGAAGGGCATACGGCTCTGGTGCACACGGCTGCGGCTTCAAACCTGGGTCAGATGCTGAACCGCATCTGTCTAGATGAAGGTGTGGACCTGGTTAATATAGTGCGCAAACCCGAACAGGAGGATATTCTGCGTGCTCTGGGTGCAAAAATCATCGTCAACTCCAGCAAAGATAGTTTTTACACTGATCTGACCGAGGCACTGGTGCAAACGGGAGCGACTATTGCCTTTGACGCCACCGGTGGCGGCAAGCTCGGCAGCGATATTCTCAGCTGCATGGAAGCCGCAGCTGCTCGTGCAATGGGCGAATACAATCGCTATGGATCCGATGTCTATAAGCAGCTGTACATTTACGGTGGATTGGACCGCAGTGCCACTGTACTAAGCCGAAACTTTGGTTTTTCCTGGGGAGTGGGCGGTTTTCTTCTGACACCCTTCCTGAAAAAGGCCGGCATGCAAAAAGGCCTGGAAATGCGCGCAAAGGTCGCTGCGGAAATTACCACTACCTTTGCCAGCCACTACACCAGTGAAGTGTCTCTTGCAGGGGCGCTATCTCTCGAGGCGATGGCGGTATACACCAAGCAGGCGACTGGAGAGAAGTTTTTGATCTTGCCTCAAGGCTAGCGGGTTACATCGCGGGCATGCCGCTGAGGTAGGGGTGAATAGCAATGACTATTCCCACGACAACAGCGGTAATGACCAATGATATAAGGTCTGTGCTAAGCGGTGGCGATTCTGTTTTTATCCAGGCGCCGTCGCGACTATTAATGGCGAGTATTTCTATCAGTGACCACAGTGCCATTGTGCCAAATAACGCGACTGACCGACTGTCGCCATTCATCAACAGATGAGCCACCGCCCATAAAAGAACACCTGTCAGCTGTGGGTGCCGTATCCACTGTCGGAAACGCGATGCTCTGTTGCTAATGACAAATAAGAAAAATCCAATCACCACAAGGCCCATGGCCGGATGACGCAAAGAAGCTTCAGGTAAGTAAACGAATCCCGGTTGTGCGCCCCGCCAGCCCATGATTATCAAACCAATGGACGCGAGAAGCAGTAGAGCGAAACTGCCCTTGTAGCCGCCTTCCCCCAATTGTGCTCGCCATACAGATTTGAAACCCGGCGCTAAAGAAGGTACGAAATGTACTGCGCTAAACAGTATTAAACCAATTAACAGCATTGTCATCGATCTATTCCCAAGTGTTGAGTGGGATTAGGATATCACTTTTTTGGTCATGCGAGATTGGCCACAAATATCTCAGTTTCGTAGCTAAGAGCAGCGCGCTCAGCTAGAATATGGCCATGCTGCCTGGCCACTTTATGGATCTCCCTATCTCCGAAGTTCTCGATGAGATTCGTGACACCTTGCACTTTCGTCATCAACTCGTATTGCAAGCTCCACCCGGCGCCGGCAAGACCACCGTGGTACCTCTGGCCTTGCTGTCAGAGTCTTGGCTATTGGGCCAAAAAATCCTTCTGCTCGAACCGCGTAGGGTGGCCGCGCGTGCCGCAGCTGTGCGCATGGCCGAGCTACTGGGTGAGTCGGTAGGCGAAACTGTCGGCTATCGAATTCGGCAAGACACCTGTGTCGGCCCGGACACTCGCATCGAAGTTATCACCGAAGGCATTTTGACACGCATGGTGCAAAGCGATCCGAGTTTGGACGGTATTGGGCTGATTATTTTCGATGAGTTTCACGAGCGCAATCTGGACTCTGATCTGGGTCTTGCATTAATAATGCAAAGTAGACATCTGTTCAGAGTAGATCCACCACTGAAGCTCATTGTGATGTCTGCCACCCTCGATGGGGAAGCTGTTTCCAATTTGTTAGGTGGTGCTCCCATGATCACCTCTGATGGTAGGCAGTTTGCTGTCGACGTCACCTACGGGGCGAGTTATCAATTAAGTGACTCGATTATCGGTCGCACGGTGCAGGCAACTAAGCAGGCACTGGAGGAACACAACGGAAGTGTTTTGGTGTTTCTTCCCGGGCAAGGCGAAATTAACCGCGTTTTTCGAGACCTCAGACCTATCGTCGATGGCTATGAAAACGTCGAGCTGCACGCTCTCTATGGAGGCTTGCCCCTAGCCAAGCAGCAACAAGCGATAGCTCCCGCCGCCGAGGGGGTTCGCAAGGTCGTGTTGTCTACTAATATCGCGGAGAGTAGCCTCACCATTGACGGCGTAGAAATTGTGATCGATGCGGGTTTGATCCGCGTACCCGTTTTTGATCCGTCTACCGGAATGACGCGGCTTGATACTCGCCGGCTATCGCGCTCTTCTGCGGAGCAGCGTGCGGGTAGAGCGGGGCGCTTGTCTGCCGGCCATTGTTATCGCTTGTGGAGCGAGGAACAACACGGGCAATTGATTGCCAAGGCAACCCCGGAAATTTTGCAGGCCGACCTTGCACCACTTGCGCTTCAGCTATTGGCATGGGGAGTTGATAACCCCGATGAACTCGACTGGCTAGACCCTCCACCATCGGGCCCTTATAGCCAGGCCATCTCGCAACTGATTGCTTGCAGTGCTGTGTATAAGGGCGCTAGCGGTATCTATCAGCTAACGCCTCATGGTGTTCGTCTCGCACAAATGCCGCTGCATCCCCGCCTGTCCCATATGCTGTTGGTGGGTTGTGATATTCACGCGACGGAAACTGCCTGCCTGCTTGCAGCGTTGCTATCTGAGCGCAACCCCATTGCCAATCAGGGCGTTGATTTGGTAGCGGCGATGCAAATGCTCACCGGTCAAAGCCGTTGTCCGCAAGCTCTGTCAGCCTGGTTGAAGCGAACCCGAAAGCAGGCGGACAGATTCAATGACATTTGTAACAAGGTTCACAAACCCCGTAAATATGCCATTCCAGTTTCAGAAGAAGATGTCCTGGGTGTGTTACTGGCGAGCGCTTATTCCGATCGCATTGCAAGGTTGCGCCCTGGAAATGATCAGAGCCAATACCAGATGAGCAATGGTCGCAGTGCGGTACTTCCCGTTGAAGATGCCCTGGCGGGAGAGCCGTGGCTTGCGGTCGCGGAAGTGGGCGGACACGTAGGTGAGTCAGCCGATAAAATTTACAGTGCCACCGCGTTGAATCCCGAAATGTTTGAAGATGTATTGTCGCCACTGCTTTGTCAGGAAGACTTTGTGGAATGGGACAAAAAGAGTAATCAGTTTATTGCTGAGTCCCGCATTGGGCTCGGAAATCTGGTTCTGTCTAGTAAAGCATTGGACGAGGTTCCCGATCAGGCCCGCAATGATGCGCTTTTGGGAGTCGTGAGAAAAGAGGGTTTGGCGCTGTTGCCATGGGATAAGAAATTGGAGCGATGGCGTGCCAGAGTGATGTTGTTGCGGGCCGCAGATCTGGGTACGCTGGATGTTGATTCTGTCGCCGAATTCAAGACGACTTCATGCGCGTGGCCCGATTTATCTAACGCCACGTTGTTGGCGACCCTTGAGGAGTGGCTGGCCCCCTATTTAAACGATGTGAGACGCCTTGAAGACTTTCAAAAAATTGATTTGAAATCGATTCTTTATAGTTTACTGCCCTGGCCTTTACCGCTTGATCTTGAGCGTCTCGCACCAGAGCATCTGGTGGTGCCATCGGGTTCGCGAATAGCCGTCGACTACAATGAGTACCCGCCGGTCCTTGCGGTAAAGCTGCAGGAAATGTTCGGCTGTGAGGATACGCCCAGAGTTGCGGACGGAAAAATCCCAGTGCTCATCCACTTGCTGTCGCCCGCAGGGCGGCCATTACAAATTACTCAGGACTTGGCTGGATTTTGGCGTAGCAGCTATGAAGAGGTGAAAAAGGAGATGCGGGGTCGCTATCCCAGGCATCCCTGGCCCGATGACCCGTTGCAGGCTTACGCTACGGCCCATACCAAGAAGCGATCGCAAAAGCTGGCCTGAATTTGCCGAGAGGATTGTGCTATCTTTTTGCGCAGCAAAACTTAATATTAATAGAGGCAGTGCTTACGTGAGATTTTCTTTTAATCATTCAATAGTATTTTTGTTGCTTGTGTCCTTGGGGGGCTGCGGTATTTTTGAAGAAAGCGCCCCGCAGGCGAGTAAAGTGCGCGTCGCGCCCGGGACAGAAAAGGTTACCGATGACTGGCACTGTATCGCTGATCAAAAGGGTCTTTGGGATTGTTTTCAAACCCCGCCTGTGAAGGCGGCAGAAAGTGTGCCAGCTTCTGCGCCGGCTGAAACGCTCGTAGAGCCGGCTTCTGCGCCTCCTGTGAGTGCTAGATCAGTCGAGGCTTCGGAACCAGAGACTTCCGGGCTCGAAGGCACCGCCGCCAACCAAGAGACTCGAGAATCCTATCTACAAAGCAATCATGATTGGCAAAAACTGTCAGCTGCGGCTTTCGTATTGCAGGTGGCGGCCCATACCAGTCAAGCCAATGCGGAAACCGCCCTCACAGGCCTCGATGCACCGGGCGCCGAAATTGTTAAAACCTGGTCTGAAAAGGGGGATGTTTTTGTGATCATTACCGGTAGTTATCCCGACCGATCTGCCGCTGAAACGTCAGCGGAAGCGTTTACAGCACGTAATCCCGGTACCAGCTATTGGATTCGAAGTACGTCTAATTTTCTCAAAGCACTATAAAGCAGCCACGGCTACTGATTAGCGACGACAATCTCCTCTCTGTCACTCTCCATGGCAGGCGCACTTGCTCCAGTCACCCGCAACAGATCCTCAAGAATCACATACAGGCACGGCACTAAAAATAGTGTAATCGTGGTGCCTATCAGCACGCCGAAAGCGAGTGATACCGCCATGGGCACAAACATGCTTAGTGAAATTGTATTGTCCATGATAATGGGTGCGAGGCCGACAAACGTGGTGATACTGGTGAGCACGATGGGTCGAAAACGAACGGCGCCAGAGTGGGACACTATATCCTCTAGGGCACCGCCGTTGAGTCGCGTTTTGTTAATGTAGTCGACCAGGACCAGACTGGAGTTCACCACGACACCGGACAGGGCGACAATGCCCAGTAGCGAGAAAAACACCAGGTCAAATCCCATTATAAAATGGCCAAAAATAGCCCCCACGGCACCAAAGGGTATAACGCTCATTATCACCAGGGGCTGAAGATAAGACTGCAGTGGAATCGCGAGCAACGCATAGATCACAAGTAGAGCCAGGGCAGCAGTGCTTAGTAGGCTGCCCATAGATTCGTTGCGTTCTTCGGCTTCACCGGCCAGGCGGTAGTTCACACCCGGGTGTCGCTGCATGATATCCACCATCTCTTTGTTTTTTAGAGAGTTCAAGATCGCCTCTGGTGTGTTGATCGTTCTATTGACTCCCGCTATGACTCTGACCACGCGGTGACCGTCCACCCGGTTGATGGTGGTATAGCCTCGGGACAATGTGGCTTGGGCAACACTTCCAAAAGGAACCTCTGTTCCGTCCGCAGTGCGTATTCGCATATCCTCCAGGTCGCCCAGGGATTTTCGCTCATCTTCGGGGTAGCGAACCATGACTCGAATATCGTCTTTCCCACGTTGAAGCCGCTGTGCTTCATAACCGTAGAACGCGTGTCGTACCTGCTGGCCCAGGTCATTCATGGTAAGGCCCAAGCTGCGGGCTTCGGGCAGTAGCTTCAATTGTACTTCTTGCTTGCCGGCCCTGAAGGTGTCGGTGATATCAATAACGCCGCTGTAGGACTGCAGGCTCTGGCGCAGCTCACCGGCGGCGGAGCGAAGTTCATCAAAGTTAGTGCCGTAAAGCTCGATATCGATGGCCTTGCCCATGCTGAAAGCTTCCGAGGTAAAGCCCAATTCGATGGCATCGGGTATGGACCCTGTGAGCTCGCGCCATCGGGCTGCATACGTTTTGGTAGAGACTCCTGAATAGTCGCGGGGCAGATTCAGTTCCACCGCAATTTCTGCCAGGTTTGCCTGTGTGCTGGTAGAAAAACTGACACTACCCTTGGGAATAAATGACCCCACACTGGCAAATACATGCCGGATTTTGCTGGGCTCGCCCTCGGCTAAATCTGCATCCAGCTCGATTCTTAATTGCTCCGCGGCGCGTTCAATTTGAGCTGCGGCAGATGCAGTGATTTCTATTGGCGTACCCTCGGGCATTGTCAGTGTGGAGTACAAACGCGTGCCCTCAACTGAGGGGAAGAACTGGAAAATCACTCTCCCGCTAATAAACAGCGCAACAGTCACAGCCAGTATGCCGATGCCTAACGCCAGCGTGACGTAGCGCCATCTTATGGCGGCCCTGACGCTCGGCATATAATAGTTGTTGGCTATGGATTCCAGTCCGTTTGAGAGTTTGGCTTGAACAACAAGCCATCGGTTAAATCCGGAACTGCCTCCGACTTCCTTTTCGGCTTTTCTATGGGCGAGATGCGAAGGCAGTATGAACTGTGACTCAATAATACTGAAAAATAGTGCCACGATTACAGTCACAGCGATAGCACCGAAAAATCCGCCCATGCTACCGGGTATGGTCAAGATGGGGATAAAAGTGGCCATAGTAGTGAACACACCGAACACTACTGGAACCGTAACGTCTTGTGTGCCCTTGGATGCTGCTTCCAGGCGGGGTAAACCCTGCTGCTCATATGAGTAGATTCGCTCACCTACCACAATGGCATCGTCGACCAGTATTCCCAGCACCAGAATGAACCCCATCACAGACACTGTGCTGATAGATATATCGAGAATCGGAAACAAAGCGACGGCGCCAAGCATTGCCACAGGGATACCAGCGGCTACCCAAAGTGCCAGCCGAAACCGCAGGAACAATGTTAGAACCAGCAACACCAGGATGAGTCCGCTTCGGGCGTTTTTCGTCAGAGCGTCCAGGCGGTCAACCAAGTCCTGAGACTCATCTTTCCAAACGTTCAGGTAAATACCTTCAGGCAGTTGCTGTTGTTCTTTGACGAGGTATTCCTTTACCTGGCTGGCGATAGCGAGAATGTCTTCTTTGCCAATTCGCGAAACCTTCACGGCGACCGCTGGGTTGCCATCCATGCGGGCCAGCAAATCGCTGTCTTCGAAACCGTCGATAACGGTCGCTATCTCACCCAGGGTCACTTGTGTTCCATCGCTTTGAGTGAGAACGATAATGTCCTCAAATTCTTGGCCGTGATAGGCCTGACCTTTGGTGCGCAGCAATATTTCTCCGCCCTGGGTTTTGAGTGATCCTCCGGGTACATCTAAAGAGCTGTTCTCGATAGCTCTGCCTATTTCGGCTAGCGTCAGGCCGTGACGCCGTAGAGTCTGCTCGCTGACCTCAATAGAAATCTCATAGGGTCGGGCAAAGAGGAGTTCTACCTGCGACACACCCGGTAGGGCGGCAATCTCATCGCGAATTCTCTGGCCTGTGTATTTTAGCGAGCGCTCATCGGCGTTACCGGAAATGGCGACCTCAAGAACGGTGGCGAGAAAGGTTACTTCATTGGTTATTGGTTTTTCTGTTTCGCTGGGGAAGGAATCAATAGCATCAACTTTGCTTTTAATATCGTTGGTGACCTTGCTTTTATCAACGCCCTCAACGAGTTCGATCATCACCGAGCAAAAGCCCTCAGACGCAGTAGAGCGAATTTTGTCAATGCCCTCAGAGCCCTCTACCGCTTCCTCCACACGAATACAAACCGCTTGCTCAACTTCTGATGGTGCAGCTCCCAGGTAGGGAATTTTGATCTGGATGGCATCTACTTCAATATTGGGAAATTCTTCTTGGTGGATATTGGGTAGGGCTAGCAAACCCGCCATGAATAAGATCATCATCAACAGATTAGAGGCGACTGGGTTATGGATAAACCAGTTGATCATGTTATTCATAGCCGGTGTTTACTCGAATACGGGTTGAACCCGCATACCTTCTACGACGGTTTGCATGGGGGAAAGGCAAACGATCTCTCCATCTTGCAGGCCTGATTGAATTAATACCTCGTCGTGCTCAAGGCGTAAGATAGTGACAGTTCTAAAGTGGAGCCGGTTGTCTTCGTCGACGATAAGAACCTGATTGTTATCCCGGATAACGGAACGGGGGAGCCTGATAATGTTACTCACTTCCCGCCCGCGAATACTCGCCTGGACGAACAATCCGACCGGTGCAGAAATGCTGTCTTCGCTTTCTGTGCTGTAGTTTTCGAAGCGAGCCACTCCGTAGCCCATTCTGCTTCTCTCATCTATTTGTGCCTCGGTACGGATAAGTTCTCCGTTCCAGATTAACCGCGTAGTGCCAAAATCAGCAGTGGCGGTGACCTGAGGGCGAATTTCCTCGGGTATTTGACCGCGTCGGACAACTGCCAGGCCAACGTAGGAAAGCTGATCTGGTGCGATAGGCAGCCGCACCTCGACAAAGTCTGTAGCGTAGATTGTGCCAATGCTGCTGCCTCGTGCGACAAACTGGCCCTGGTCCACGTGTTCTTCTCTGACTAGCCCCTTGAAAGGAGCAAGTAGATTGGTTCGCTCGAGATCGCGTTTGGCTTGATCGAGATTGGCTTTACTCTCCACCAGGTTTGCTGCTGCGACCCGCGAAGCGCGTTTTCCGGAATCGAGTTGGGATTGGCTGGCGAGTTGTTGGTCATGCAAACGCTGCAAACGTTTTAGTTCGTCCTTGGCAAAGCTAGCTTCGACTTCGGTGCGATCTACCTGGGCGGTAGCCCGCTCCATCGATGTTTTGTAGTCTGCGTCATCAATCCGCAGTAGTACGTCGCCAGATTCGAAGGAGCCTCCATCAACAAGAGCGGGAGATATCCATATTACCCGGCCCGAAACTTCAGGTATTAGCTCGCTCTGGCTTCTGGGCTGCACAGTACCTTGAGAGTTTATGATCAGATGTTCTGTTCGTGCCTCCACGCGTATGGCTCTAACAGCGGCGGCGGGACGTTCGTAGGGCTCAGGAACCAGTTCTGGCTTGCTTATCGCCAGCAACGTGGCTATAGCCAATCCCGCTAGGAGAGCAACGATTGGGTAGACAATTCTTTTGTTCATAGCGGCTCCATTGGGGCTGCTATAATACTTTATAAAAAGCTTTTTGCGTCAGGATGACAAAATTTTAAGGTTCCGGTGTAATTAAGTGCCAATCTGTGATTTCACCAGCGCTAGCATAGCCTCAAGATTTTCAGCTGACATGGGGTCCTCGGTAAAATAAAGCACCTGCCCATCTTTGTCTAGAATTGCCAGGGCCGCGCTTTTTTTGGCCAGCTTCCAGGCTTTGCGCCCATCGCCGTCCGCGTCTAGGACCAGGGTTGCGCCGGGAAATTCGCGTTTCTTGGATTCAATTTCAGAGACTACGAAACCATTTGTTCCCCACATTGCGTCGTCCAGGTTAAGGACGGTGGTGATGTGAAAATCGGTCTTTTCGAACTTCTCTGTAAGAATATCGGTAAATTCGTTGTAGATTTTGCTGGCGCCGCGGGTGGCAGCCAGATATTGCAAAATGTGTACTTTCCCGGGTTTGGCGCTGGATGACCAGGGCTGGTAGACAATATCGTCTCCGCTGAGTATGAGTTCACCCCGGTCCTCGATTGTTAGTTGCGGCACCGGGTTTCCCGGGGCGATGGACTCGGCATTAACTGCGATACAAAGCGCTGTTGCCGCAAAGACAGTGATCAATTTTCCCAATATCAAAATGCAATCTCCGGGCTACACCTGTATGCGACTGGTTTTATTTGGTTCAAGCGCTACCGTCGACTTTTCCGCGCCGGTTTGCTAGGTGTTTTGGGCAGCCCGTTGTGCTGAGTGGCAAACGTACCGCTTCGAGCGGGTACTCTAGCTTGCCGCTTGGGCGGCTGACGCGACGGTACCAGGTGCAGCTTCCCATTACCTATTAAATCTGCTCTGCCCATTTTCTTCAGCGCTTTGCGCAGGTCCGGCCAGTTGTCGGAGTCGTGGTAGCGCAAAAATGCCTTATGCAGCTGACGCTTGCGCAAGTCTTTTACGGTCGGCATGTTGTCGCTTTTTCGACTGACTTTTTTCAACGGGTTTTTGCCGCTGTGATACATCGCTGTGGCAGTTGCCATCGGCGAGGGATAAAAAGTCTGCACCTGGTCTGCCCGAAACTTATTTTTCTTTAACCACAGGGCGAGATTCATCATGTCTTTGTCAGAGGTGCCTGGATGCGCCGCGATGAAATAGGGGATTAGATACTGTTCTTTCCCGGCCTCCTTGGAATATTTCTCAAACATCTCTTTAAACTTGTCATAACTGCCGATGCCGGGTTTCATCATTCGCGACAGCGGGCCGTCTTCAGTGTGCTCCGGCGCAATTTTTAGATAACCGCCTACATGATGCGTCACTAGTTCTTTCACATATTCAGGAGTTTCTACCGCCAGGTCATACCTTAGCCCCGAGGCGATCAGCACTTTTTTGATACCGGGAACTTCTCTGGCTTTTCTATACAGGTTGACTAGCGGTGTCTGATCGGTATTGAGATTTTTGCAAATGCCCGGGAACACGCAACTGAGCTTCCGGCACTTGGCCTCAACCTCTTTGCTCTTGCAGGCCAGGCGCCACATGTTGGCCGTTGGCCCCCCCAGATCAGAAATTACGCCGGTAAAGGCCTTGGAGGTATCTCTTATCGCTTCCAGCTCCCGGAGAATTGAACCCTCCGATCGGTTCTGGATAATACGACCTTCGTGTTCAGTGATAGAGCAGAATGTGCAACCGCCAAAACAGCCCCGCATGATATTGACCGAGTGCCTGATCATCTCGTAGGCGGGTATAGGTGCATCACCATAAGAGGAGTGGGGCAGGCGGGTATAGGGAAGCTCGAAAACGTTGTCCAACTCGTCAGTTTCCAACGGGATCGGCGGTGGATTGAGCCATACCAGGCGATCACCGTGAGCCTGCACCAACGGTTTTGCGTTGTAGGGATTGGTTTCTTTGTGCAGCACTCGCGACGCATGGGCGTAGAGCGCACTGTCGTCTTTCACCCGCTCGTAGGAGGGTATCTCAATCACTTCGTTGTCACTGCGCTTTACTTGATCTAGCAGTGTGACCACTGACGTTTGCTCGGATTCGGACTGCCCATCTGACGATTTCGTCTCACAGGACTCGGTCCGTGTGTCCACATAGGGGTTCACCGGTTTGCTGGTGGGTCCTACGACATCAATATCGGTTGAATCGACTACGCGCCAATCATCCGGGATGCGTTTGCGCACAAACGCCGTACCGCGGAGGTCTCTAATCTCGTGTATGGACTCGCCCTGAGACAGACGGTGAGAGACATCTACAATCGCTCGCTCTGCATTGCCGTACAGCAGTAAGTCAGCCTGGCTGTCCAGTAAGATTGAGCGACGAATCTTGTTGCTCCAGTAATCGTAGTGAGCAATGCGCCGCAGGCTGGCCTCAATACTGCCAATCACAACGGGAACGTCTTTATAGGCCTCTCTGCAGCGTTGGCTGTAGACGATGACGGCTCTATCTGGACGGCGGTTACCCTCGTTGTTCGGTGTATAGGCGTCGTCGTTGCGGCGCTTTTTGTCAGCGGTGTAGCGATTGATCATGGAATCCATGTTGCCCGCAGCAACACCAAAAAACAGATTGGGTTTACCGAGCGCCGTGAATGCTTCGTGGCTGGTCCAATCGGGTTGGGCAATGATACCTACACGAAAACCTTGAGCTTCGAGGGTTCTGCCAATGACGGCCATGCCAAAACTAGGGTGATCCACATAGGCATCCCCGGTGACAACAATAATATCGCAGCTGTCCCAGCCGAGCGCGTCCATTTCGGCTCGGCTCATGGGTAACTCGGGCGCTGGGCCGAAACACTCGGCCCAGTGTTTACGGTAGGAAAAAAGGGATTTTGCCATGATGGATCTGGATTAACTATCTGGGTTAACTAAGAGGGGGCTATTATAGCCGCTTTTTGTTCCAAATGTTCACCGCAAAAAGCACAATAGTGTGCATCGGGTTCGTGGCCCGAGGCACCGCAAGTTTTGCAGTTGCGGGAATTGCGCGTGAGATTTTTTTGGCTGTTCATTTCAGAGGCCAGTTCTGCGGTGATAATACCCGTAGGTACCGCAATAATTGCGTAGCCCATCAGCATGGCCACAGCCGATACCACCCGACCCATTGACGTTATGGGTATAACGTCGCCATAGCCGACGGTGGTCACCGTCACTATTGCCCAGTAAATACTGACGGGGATATTCTCAAAGCCGTTTTTCCCGCCCTCCAGTATGTACATCAGACAGCCAAATATAGTGGTAATGATGATCAACATAGTGAAGAACAGAAAAATTTTGCGGCCCGAGGCGCGAAGGGCCTTAGACAGGATATTGGCCTCTGTAATGAACTCAAACAGCCGAAAGATTCTAAAGACCCGAACGGTCCGCAGCAATCTAATGATGAGTAAAGGCGCTGCTTCGGGGATAAAAAAGGCTATATAGGTGGGCAGGATAGCCAGTAAATCTATAATCCCAAACGCGCTGAGCATGTAGGCTCTTCGATTGGGTGCACACCAGATTCTGACCAGGTACTCCACCGTAAAAAAAGCGGTGAATAACCACTCAATGCGCACGTAGATGTGGCCGTAGTTGCTGTGAAGCTCGGCAATGGAGTCCAGAAAAATGACGAGCACGCTGACCAGAATCATCGAGATCAGGGCGATATCAAACCACTTTCCCGGGGGCGTGTTGGTGCCGAAAATGATGGTATGAAAGCGCTCTTGAGCGTCGGTGAGGGTTCTTTTTGTCATTTGCTCACTTTGGTTGGCCGAAGCGGTTATTATTGTACTCACTATATTAAAACGGTGTGGGCCTGTCCAAGTGGGTAAATAGCTGCGCAAGTGGAGAAGGAGCTAAAACAGTGGAGTTACCCTGCGGGCCCAGGTGATAGCTGCGATTTATGGCAACAATTTTTGTAACGTCGGCAAAAAGTTGGCGAGTAATTTCACTTGGGCACTGACATTGGGATGTATACCGTCGCTTTGCATTAGGCTCTTTTGGGTTGCGATTCCATCCAGTAAAAACGGCGCGAGCGTGCTGTCTGTGGCCTCGGCAGCTTCGTTGAAGCTTTCCCGAAATCCTGTGGTGTAGCGAGCGCCATAGTTCGGTGGAATTTCCATACTGACGATAATCACTTTTGCGCCATTGTCCTTGGACAATCTCGCCATGGTAGTCAGGTTTTCTCTGAGGGACGCGATAGGGTAACCCCGCAGTCCATCGTTGCCACCCAGTTCGATGACAACCAAATCAGGCTGATGCTGTTCCAGCAGTGCCGGAAGACGAAAAAGAGCCCCCGAAGTAGTCTCACCACTGATGCTGGCGTTAACAATTTTATAGTCGGGATGAGTCGCTGAAATCTCCTTTTGCAGGAGCGCAACCCAGCCCTGCTCCAGAGACATACCGTACGCCGCACTGATACTATCGCCGACCATCAGCAGAGTCTGCTGGCTCGCTAGTGCGGGGCGGACCGCAAAAACCAAACCAATGCTGATTATCAAGCGTATAAAAAGCGAATGAAAAAAGGCGTGCTGAATGATCAAGGTAGAAAACCTCCAAAAAAGAATCCCGGTTGCGGGAAATGAGTTGGAGATACTGAAAGGGATTGATCTGGAAATCAAGCGTGGAGAATCCGTAGCTATTGTAGGGACATCGGGTTCGGGCAAATCTACGTTGTTGGGTCTTCTTGCAGGATTGGACGAAGCGAGCAGCGGCAGGGTTATTGTCGACGGCACTGACCTCAGTCAGCTCGATGAAGACCAGCGGGCTATTTTTCGCTCTGACAATGTAGGCTTTGTGTTTCAGTCTTTTCAGTTGCTTCCAGCATTGACCGCGCTGGAAAACGTGATGTTGCCATTGGAATTGAAGGGCAGATCGGATGCCCGCGCGCAGGCAGAGCACTTTTTAGACCGGGTTGAGTTGTCAGAACGTTCACATCACTACCCCAGACAAATGTCGGGCGGAGAGCAGCAGAGGGTAGCCATAGCGCGTGCGTTCGCTGCCAGTCCTGCGATTCTTTTTGCCGATGAACCCACCGGTAACCTCGACACCAAAACCGGCGCACATATTATTGACCTGCTGTTTGAGCTAAACCGGGAAGAAGGCACCACTTTGGTGCTTGTTACACATGAAGAGCGCCTGGCGGGGCGCTGTGAGAGGCGCTTGTGCCTGGAAGCTGGCGAGCTGGTGGACGACTAGTGGCGCGCATGAATGTGA